>CAMONN010000021.1 GCA_946620645.1 uncultured Clostridia bacterium | reverse complement strand
GCGTAAAGCGCGGCATTCTGCTGCCCGTCCGCCACCAGCTCCCTGCGGTTTACGGCGGTCAGTGCGGAAAGAAGCCGGTCATAGGTGTAGTAGGGCTCATAAAGCATGCTGCCGCCGGGCATTTCACTCAGCAGCGCCCGCAGCTCGTCCATGGAAAGCTCGCTTCTGCCGCCGACGGTATCCGCGTCGCAGGCCATGGATTCCAGGCGGAAAACCCCCGCAATCCGCCGGAGACTGCCGTCTTCTTCCGAAAGCGCGTTCCGCACGCTCTCCGGGATTTCCCCGGCGTATTTCACATCCGCCGAAAGATGCGGTGAAAGGTCCGCCAGCTTCCGCTCTCCCGCGAGGCGGCGATACAGCGGATCATCCATGACCAGAATGTCCGGGCAGTCCTCATTCAGCCGGTCCGCCGTCAGGTTCCCGTAATCCACCGCCTCAATGCGAATCCGGTCCTGCCGGGCGTTGAAGCGAAGGAGGAGGTCCTCCAGCCTGTCCGAGAGGTTCAGGAAACCCATTGTCAGGACTGTCCGCTCCGGGGAGGGGGACGGAGCCGCTTCCGGCTCCTGCGGCGAGGCCGTAAGAACACGGATCTCCACACTTTCCGAATCCGGGTTCCACGTATTCGTCAGCAGGATCAGCACCCCGTCCGGTTTCACTTCCAGCGCCCCCAGGGCAGACGGGTTCACCCCCAGGGAATACAGGGAAACCAGCTTCCGGAGTTCACAGCTTTCGGGATTGAGGGTAAAAACCTCCGACCGCCGGATACAGCAAAGGGTGCTCCCGCCGGAGGCGCTGCGGAAGCTGTGGGCATCTGCCGGAATCTCAGCCGGTACCGTAACCGACCGGTTTCCGGCGTCGATCAGGCTGAACCAGCTGCTCTCCCCCTGCTGCAGCACCACGGCGAGCCTTCCCCCGCCAAGGCCGCAGAGCTCGCTGACGGGAAAGGGCGTCTCCACCGTAAAGAGCCTCTTCCCGTCGGTTCCGAAGAACAGCACGGCATTCCCCTGGGGGACGGCAAGAACATTTCCCTCAAGGACCGCGAGCTGCGTGAAATCCGGGCCGAGGCCGTTCTCCTCCGTCTCCAGCACATTTGTTTCAAGCGCTTCACCGTCTTCCTGCAGAATCCGGAGGAAGTACCGGCTCAAAGTCTGATACCTGGGCGTGCCGGTTTCATTCTGCCAGCTTTCAAAGCTGCTCTCCACCGCCGCATAGCCGCCGCCCTCCAGGCTCCGAACCGCCCGGATCCGGGATTCCGAGAAGTATTCCTTCCGGTCTTCCCCGTCCTCAGGCGCCTCAAGCTTCCGGTAGTGACTGAGCAGCCGGCGCCGCCCGTCAGGCAGAAGCGTATATATTTTATCTTCCGTAACCGCATAACGCCCGTCATTGACAAAATCCGGGTCTTCCAGCAGTTCCTCGGGAATCTCCTCCCGGAGGACCCGGTTGATGATGACCAGAAGGCCGTCGCCCATCGCCTGCTGGACCAGGACCGCCTCTTTTCCCTTGCTGACGGAAACGGTTTGAACCTCGTACCGGGGGAAGACCTCCCCTGTCACTTCTTCCGTACCGGCCGGGAGGACCGGCGGGGAATCCGCCGGCTCCGTTCTGCCGACGCAGCCGCACAGGGCGCAGACCGCCAGCAGGCAGGCGGCAAGGCCCCTGCCCGCGGATGTTTTCCATCTTTTTGTTTCCCGTTTTGGTCTGTTTTTTACAGTCTGTCTCATTGCCATCCCCGCCCTGATGATTCCGGCCGTTATCATATCATAATCCCCACCCCCTTACAAGGTGTAAAGCCGTTTTTCTCCCGCCGTCAGTTCCCTCCCTGCTGAAGCATCTTAAAAATTGTAAAACTTTTCCCCGATCGCTATGCGTGGTTGACAAACTGTGTTATAATACCGCCCGGATCTTATCATTTGCTCCCGGCCCCGGGAAGTGTTTAAGGAAAGAAGGTGGTGTGTCATGGCAGAACCCAAATCCAAATCCGGCGCAGGGTTAAAAGGCCGGCGCGTTCTGCACCGCACCATGCACGCCGCCGGCGTTACGGCCGAGGTCACCTCCACGGTGCTGGGCTCCGTGCTTCGGGTCATCGGCTCCATCCTGCTGATTCTGCTGATTGCCGGCGTCCTGTTCGCCTGTATTTTCGCCTACTACGTTAAAACCTGTCTTACCCCCGAGCTGGATCTCTCCCTGGAGGATTACCAGCTCAGCGAGGCCAGCACCATCTGGTATCAGGACATGTCCGGACAGTTCCAGCGGGGCATAACCATCGGCGGGGACCAGCGGCGCATCTGGGTGGAATATGAAGACATCCCAAAATATATGGAGCAGGCCGTCATCGCCATTGAGGACAAGCGCTTTTATGAGCACAAGGGCGTGGACTGGTTTCGGACCGCGGGTGCCTTCGTGCAGATGTTTGCCCGGATGGAGACCAGCTACGGCGGCTCCACCATCACGCAGCAGCTGCTGAAGAACCTGACCGGCAAAGACGAAATCACCGTGCAGCGAAAGCTCACCGAGATTTTCGGCGCCCTGGAGCTTGAAAAGAAGTACGACAAGCAGGAGATTCTGGAGTGGTACCTGAACGCGGTGTACTTCGGTGAAGGCTGCTGGGGAGTCGGGACTGCGGCGCAAACCTATTTCGGGAAGGAAGTCAAAGATCTCAGCCTTGCGGAGTGCGCCTCCATCGTGGGCATTACCAATATGCCCACCTACTATGACCCCTTCTACAATGAAGGGAACAATAAGGCCCGGCAGGAAGTCATCCTGCGGGAAATGTACGAGCAGGGCTATATCACATACGCAGAAATGAAGGCCGCCGTTGCGGAAGAGCTGGTTTTCCGGCGCACGCCGAACCAGGAATATCACCAGGAGATTTACTCCTACTACGACGAGGTCGTCATCCGGGATGTGATCCGGGACCTGATGAGCACCAAGGGCCTCAACCGGGACGCGGCCGAAAAGCTGCTGTACAGCGGCGGATACCAGATTTACAGCTGCATCGACACCCGGATTCAGGACATCGTGGACAGCCTTTATTCCAACCCGGACCTGATGCCCAAGGGCGGCCGGTATGAGCAGCAGTTTCAGAGTGCCATTGTCATCATGAACCCCTATGACGGGCGTATTCTGGCGCTGTGCGGCGGCGTCGGGCCGAAAGAGATCAACTTCGGTCTGAACCGTGCCGTTCCGGTGACGTCCGGCGGCGTTGATTACGGCGGCGCCACCCGCTCTCCCGGCTCCTCCATCAAGCCCCTGGCCAGTTACGGGCCGGCCCTGAACGAAGGGCTGATCACCCCGGACACTCTGGTCAATGACGCGGCCAACATCACTCTGGCCGGAACCAGCTGGTACCCCCACAATGACAACTATGCAAACTACGGAGTTCTCTCCATCTATCAGGCGCTGAAGTGGTCCCTGAACACCGTCGCGGCGCAGCTGATTGACAAGCTGCCCAACGGGCCTCAGACCGCATACGACTACCTGACGCAGCGTCTCGGGTTTACGAGCCTCGTTCCGGATGACGCCGCCTACGCCCCCATGGCCCTGGGTCAGCTGACCAACGGCGTTTCCGTACGGGAGATGGCGCAGGCCTACTGCGCCCTTGTAAACGACGGAACCTTCACCTACAGCCGCACCTACTCCATGGTGACCGACAGCCGCGGAAACATTGTCCTGGACAATGTTCCCCAGACCATCGCCGCCTTTGACCCCAACACGGCCTACTGCCTGACCTGGATGATGAAAAACGCCGTCAACGAAGGAACCGGCACCGAAGCCCGGCTCGGCAACGTTCCCGTAGCTGGAAAGACCGGAACCTCCGGCGAGTACAAGGACCGCTGGTTTGCGGGGGTCACGCCCTACTATGTTGCCGTTGTCTGGACCGGATTTGACATTCCGGAGCGCATCACCTCAAACGGCAATCCCGCCGCCCGGGTCTGGCGCCAGATCATGAGCAAAGTGCACAGCGGACTGGCCTGGACGGACTTCACCTATCCATTCCTCGCGCCGGATACCCATATCTTCATCGAGGCCCCGGCCATTACCGCCCGGTCCGATCAGGACCTGATCGACGAAGGCATCACCAGCGACGACTTTGACAACGAATACTACTGGGACAATTACGGCGGAACCGGAAACGGCGGCGGCGTGGTTGTTGTGGGCGGCTGAGAAGACGTCCCGGATTATTACTGAGCAGAAGATTACGGAACAGAATTACAACATATCGGAGGGTTTACGATGGCAGCATTAGAGTACAAAGGGCATCCCCTGCAGCGGAAAGACAACTTCATCTACTACGGAAGCTTTGCAGACAAGTACATCATCATGATGCAGATCCTGGAAACCAAGAAGGTCGGGGATCTGGATGTGGCCACAAAGGTATCCGTCCAGCTGCAGCTCACGGACGATTCTGTCAAATCCCGCGACCGCATCGTCAAGAAAACGGAAAAGGACAGCCTCTACACTGCTATTGACGTAGCCGCTGTCTGGCTTGAGCGGGCCCTCGCCTCCCGGTAAGAGCGCTGCGCTGTCTCTGACAGGAAGAAGGTGTTTCCATGAGAAGATGCCGGATACGGGCACTTTGCCTCTCCGCCGCATTCTTTCTGTGCGCCTTGATTTTCTCGGTTCCCGCCTATGCCGAACAGGCAACCGTCACGGGAGACAAAGTGAATGTGCGTGAGGGTCCAGGGGCGGACCGGCCTGTGACCGGAAGCCTGAAGTACGGCGCGGCGGTGGATATCATCGACCGGTCGAATCCGGACTGGTTCCTCGTCAGCTGGGACGGCGGAAGCGGTTATGTTTTCTCCCTGTACCTTCACACAGACAGCCCGGACGCCCCGGAGAGCGAAGCGGAGCACTTAATCCCCCAGGCGCCTGCCGCCGGTTACATTACCGGCATGCATGTTTCCCTCCGCGGGGGGCCCGGGACAGGCTATCCCATCCTCGGGACCTATTCCAACGGCAAAGCCCTCACCATTACGGGTTCCTTCGGCCCCTGGAAGGCCGTCACCGTGGAAGGGAAAGAGGGCTATGTTTATGAGAGCTATGTCCGCGAAGGGCTGTACGAATCCGCGGTAGCCGCCGCGCGGGCGGCCGGCGCCGAGCCGGGAAAGGATATTGCGGCCTACGCCCTGTCCTTTGTTGGCACGCCCTATACCTGGGGCGGGAACTCCCCTGCCACCGGCTTTGACTGCGCCGGTTTTGTCCAGTACATCTTCAGTCAATACGGCTACACAACCAGCCGTATCGCCAATGACATCCGCCGTGACGGCGAGCCGGTGGAGCCGGAAGATCTTCAGCCGGGCGATGTGCTCTGCTTTTATTCCGGCAGCCAGTACGTGGGCCACGTCGGCATCTACGTCGGGGACGGCACCTTTGTTCACGCGGCGAACTCCATCTCCGGCGTCGTCACCACGTCTCTCACTTCCGGCTACTACGCAACCCGCGGCTATGAAATCCGCCGCATCGTTTAAATATATAAGAGGCTGCCTCCGGGCAAAGGTCTCGCTGCTGTAAAGCAGCGGAACCGGATCCCCGGAGGCAGCCTGTATTTTATGATTTTTATTTCCCCACACAGAACCGCGCGAAAATGCGGTCAGTAATGTCGTCCCGGATGCTCCGCCCGGTCAGTTCCCCCAGGGCCTGCATGGCGGTCTCGGTCTCGGTAAGGACAATATCCGGCGTCCGCCCCTCTTCCAGGCACCGCAGGGCGGCTTCCATACTCTCCGCCGCACGCCGCACCGCGTCCGCCTGTCTGGCGTTGGTCAGAATTTCACCGGCCGGGACCGACGGCAGCGGGAAGAGCTCCGCAATCAGATTCTCCAGGTCATCGAAGCCCTCGCCGCTCAGGCTGCTCACGGAAAGAACAGGAAGCGACGTGGGAACCGCCGTGACTTTCCGTGGCAGATCCGCCTTGGACAGAAGGACGATCCCCCGCTTCGCACGATCCGCTGTTGCCAAGACCTGTTCCGCTCCCCGCTCCAGCTCGCGGCTGCCGTCCAGAACCGCCAGCACCAGGTCTGCCCCGGCCGCCGCCTCCAGGCTCCGCTCCACGCCCAGGCGCTCTACCCGGTCCTCCGTTTCCCGGAGGCCCGCGGTATCGATGAGCCGGAGCAGAACGCCGCCGACTTTTACCCGCTCCTCCACTGTATCCCGGGTCGTTCCCGGCACCTCGGTCACGATGGCACGGTCAAAGCCCACCAGTGCGTTCAGAAGGGAGCTTTTTCCGGCGTTGGGCAGGCCGATGATTGCGGTACGGAGCCCGGTGTTCAGGGTTTTCCCCCGCTCAAAGCTCTGCAGAAGGACCTGCAGCGTTTTAAGCCCCTGCCGCATGGACGCCTCATAGTCCCGGATCCGGAACGCCTCAAGATCCTCATCCGGATAGTCCAGCACGGCGTGAAAGTGCGCGCTGATATCCCCCAGTGCGGTGTAGATCTCTTCCGCCTTTCTGTGGACGGCGCCGGAGAGCTGCCCCGCCGCATTCCGTACCGCCTCGGTGCTTTCGGCATCGATCAGATCAATGACGGCCTCGGCGGAGCTCAGGTCCATTTTCCCATTCAGGAAAGCACGCTTGGTAAACTCCCCCGGCAGGGCCTGCCGCGCCCCCAGCCGGAACAGTTCCTGCAGCAGCGTCTCCAGCAGCATGGGGGATCCGTGGCACTGAAACTCCGCCGTATCCTCTCCGGTGTAGCTGTTGGGGCCGCGGCTCACCGTGCACATGCAGAGATCCAGCAGGTTTCCCTCCCGGTCCCGCAATTCGCCGTATACCAGTTTCCGGTCCGGCTGCGTCCCCATCCCTCCGCCGGCGGAGGGTATGAACAGCCGGTCTGCGAGGGCAGTGCTCTTCTCCCCTGAAACTCTGACAATTCCAATGGCGGAAACCTGGCCGCCCGTGGAGATGGCGGCAATCGTATCTCTCATCCGACACGCATCCTTTCTGTCCGGGTTCCGGCAGTCCGCCGCCCGGTAAACGAAACGTACTTAACAAGGAACCAGCCCGCAGACCGATGACGCGATACCCGGCAGAAATGCCTTCGGGTCGCGGTATCAGCGTGCGGGCTGATTATTTGATGCAGGGCCCTTCAGAAAGCGCCCTGATTCCGGTTTAATGGTCCGGGGCCGGAACTAAGCCCCACACACCGGGTTCCCGGGATGGGACCGGGAATGCCGATTTTCTCAGGCTTTCTGGCCGCGCTCATCCTGGCGTTCAGCCACATAGTAGCTCAGGGCCAGAAGGCTGTCGGAAAAATGAACATTTTCCACGATGGTGGTGCTGTTGGGCTCCGTGAGTTCGATGTTGGTAAAGTTCCAGATTGCTTCAATCCCGTTCCGGATCAGCTTCTCCGTAACCGCGAGGGCAACCGTCTTCGGCACCGCCAGCACGGCAATCTGAATATCATGGGTATTGAGATAATCCTCCAGGCTGTCTTCGGAATAAATCGGAACGCCGTTAAACTCCGACCCGATCAGACTCTCCTTCACATCAAAGGCAGCGGAAAGCTCAACGCCCCACTCGGTAAAACTAAAATTATCCATCAATGCGTGACCGATGTTGCCGACGCCGATCAGGATCGCGCGAAATCCCCGATCCATACCGAGAATCCCGGCAATCTGCGCCCGGAGCGCCTCCACATTATAGCCGTAGCCCTGCTGACCGAATTCACCGAAGTTACTGAAATCCTGGCGGATCTGGGACGGGGTCAGGCCAAGCTGCTGGCCCAGCTCAAAGGAAGAAATGCGGCCGACGCCGCTTTCAGTCAGTTCATCCAGCTTTCTCAGATACCGCGGCAGGCGCCGGATCACATTGTTGGAAACCTTTCCCTGCTTCACCTTGCTTTCATCCTCCTGTATACATTACTGCTTTTCGTTTATTATATCATACGAAAAAAACAGGTTCAAGTAGATTTCTGGCTGTTTTCGGCAATTATATCCGGTCAACCCGCGATCTAAAGCCCGCTTTTCCCCGGATCCTGTCCGGGCTGCGGGTCCTTCAAATCCCGGCAGATGGCGGCAGCCGTCCGGTGAAGATCCGCCAGCGTCTCCACATGGGTCAGCTCCCGCCGGTAAACCCCGGCATAGGGGATTCCGTGGAGATACCAGGGAAGCTGATGCCTCGCCTCCAGGCAGGCAAAGTGCTCCCCCCGACGCTCGGCCAAGGCCTCAATCTGCCCCACGGCCGCGGCAATCCGCTCCGCCAGCGGCGGCGGTGCGGGCTCCTCTTCGCCCCTCAGGGCGGCGTTGATTCTCCCGAAGAGCCAGGGATCTCCGAAAGCGCCCCGGCCCACCATCACCGCGTCACAGCCTGTAAACTCCAGCATCCGGAGGGCGTCGCTGCCGCTGAAGATATCGCCGTTTCCCGTCACCGGGATGGAGACAGCCTGTTTCACCTCCCGGATCACCGTCCAGTCCGCCCGTCCGGAATACAGCTGCGCACGGGTTCTGCCATGGACGGCTATCCCTGCAGCGCCGGCCGCCTGGCACGCCTGGGCAAATTCAACGGCGTTCACGCTACCGCCGTCCCAGCCTTTCCGGAACTTGACGGTAACCGGCACCGGCACCGCATGGCAGACCGCCCGGACAATCTCAGCCGCAAGCTCCGGCGTTTTCATCAGGGCCGAGCCGTCGCCGGAGCGCACGACCTTCCCCACCGGGCAGCCCATGTTGATGTCCACCACGTCGGCGCCGGAGGCATCCAGCGCGATCCGGGCGGCCTCGGCCATGACGCCGGGCTCGTGCCCGAAAATCTGCACCGCGGCAGGGTGCTCCCCTTCCGGAATGTAAAGGAGCTCCAGGCTTTTTCGGTCCCCCAGCGTCAGTGCCTTGGCGCTGACCATCTCCGTCGTCGTCATGGCGGCGCCGCAGTCCCGGCACAGTGCGCGGAAGGCGAAGTCCGTCACCCCCGCCATGGGGGCCAGGACCGCACGGCCCCGGATGTCCGTGATCCCGACGCTCATTCCGCCAGATCCAGGCCCACCGGGCAGTGATCGGACCCGGTGATTTCCGGGAACAGATGCGCCTCTTTGATTCTGCTTCTCAGGCGATCCGAAACCAGAAAATAGTCGATGCGCCAGCCCACATTCCGCTCCCTGGCCGCAGCCCGGTAGCTCCACCAGGAGTAGGCGTTTTCCCGGTCGGGATAGAGATAGCGGAAGGTGTCGGTAAAGCCGCTCTGCAGGAGCCGGGTAAACTTTCCCCGCTCCTCATCCGAAAAGCCCGGATTCCCGACATTTGATTTCGGGTTCTTCAGGTCAATTTCCTCATGGGCAACATTCATGTCGCCGCAGACAACGACCGGCTTCACGGCGTCCAGACCGCAGAGATAGTCCCGGAAGTCATCTTCCCACGCCATCCGGTACTCAATACGGCGCAGGCCGTCCTGGGCGTTGGGGGTATAGACACAGACCAGCCAGTGGTCGTCAAATTCCAGGGTCACCGCCCGTCCCTCGGTATCATGGGCCGGGATCCCCAGATTATACCGGACAGAGAGGGGCGTACTGCGTGTAAACACCGCGGTGCCGGAATATCCCTTCTTCTCGGCGTAGCTCCAGTAGCTCTCGTACCCGGGCAGTTCCAGGTCGATCTGCCCGGCCTGCAGCTTTGTTTCCTGAATGCAGATGCAGTCCGCGTTCAGGGAGAGCATGCTTTCGGAAAAGCCCTTCTTTTCCGCCGCCCGCAGGCCGTTAACATTCCATGAAATATATCTTTTCAAGTCTCTGTTTCCCTTCCGTCAGTCTCTGTTTTCATCCCGGAGGCGGCGCTGTTGCCTCTGGCATCGGAGAGGGCAGCGTCCCGGAGCCGCTCCGGAACACCGGCGGCGCCGTTCAGCGTCTCCGCCCTGCGGACGGCAACCAGCCGGCAGATGGGCACGCCCTGTTCAAGAAACCGCTTTTCATAATCGCTGAGGATCCCCACAGGCCCCCGGACGTGGAGGTCCAGGGTCTGTTCCCGGATCTCCCAGCGCTCATTCTGAAGCTGCTCCAGCGACCACTCAAAAAACGGCCTGTTGTCCGTCTTCAGATGAATCTCTCCGCCCAAAGGCAGCAGGTCCCCATAGCTTCGCAGAAACCCGGGAGCCGTCAGGCGGAACTTCGCGTCCCGGCTTTTGGGCCACGGGTCGCTGAAGTTCAGATAGATCCTGCTGACCTCCTCCGGGGCGAAAATGTCCCGCAGATTGGCCGCATCAAAGTCCAGAAAACGGATGTTCCGCAGCCCATTCCCGGCGGCCCGTTCCATGGCGAGAATCATGGCGTCCGGCACCTTCTCAATGGCGATGATTTCGCTGCCCGGCTCCCTTTCGGCCAGGGCGCAGGTAAAGCTGCCTTTTCCGCATCCGATCTCCAGCAGCAGCGGGCGCCCCCCGGGGCTCCACTGTCCCTTCAGGGCGGCCGGTTCGGAAACAAGAAGCTCCGCGCAGCGCTCCATCCTTGAGTCCAGATTGTGCCGCTTGCGCATTCGCATGGCGTTATCCCCCGTTCCTGTTCTGACAAATGTTTCAGAAAGCTTATCACAGCTTTTTGAAAACTTCAAGTCTCCCTTCACAAATGAAATATTCTGTGCTAAACTGAAGAAACTTTTCACCGGAGCTCAAGGAGGCTGTCGCCCGATATGCTTGAAGATGTACTGTCCCGCGGCCTGGCCGCGCTATCCATCCCCTGTTCCCAGGAAACGCTCCGGGCCTTCCGCCTCTATTACGAGCTGCTGACCGAACGGAACCGCCAGGTGAACCTGACGGCAATCACCGCGGAAGAGGACGTCGCCCTGCTCCACTTTCTGGACTGCGCCGCGGCGCTCCAGCGGCTACCCGAATCCGCCGCCACCGTCCTGGATATCGGCAGCGGCGCCGGATTTCCCGGCCTGGTCTGGAAGCTGCTGCGGCCGGAGCTCTCCCTTACACTGCTGGACAGCCAGCAGAAGCGCGTCCGCTTTCAGGAGGAGGTCTGTGACGCCCTGGGCCTGGGGGATGTGCGGTGCGTCTGCGCCCGGGCGGAAGAGGCGGCAAACTCACCCCTGCGGGAAAGCTTCGACGCAGTCACTTCCCGGGCGGTTTCCCGGCTGAACATTCTGGCCGAGCTCTGTCTTCCCTTCACCGCGGTGGGAGGCTGCTTTCTCGCCATGAAGGGATCCGCCGCCGCCGAGGAACTGTCCGAGGCTGCCGGGGCTCTCCGGCTTCTGGGCGGTGCGGAAGGGCGGCTGCTCAGCTGCACGGTACCGGGCCTGGACGCGGACCGGTATCTGATATCGGCGGAAAAACTGCGTCCGACACCGGCAAAGTATCCCCGGCGCTATGCCCAGATCAAAAAGCAGCCCCTTTAAGTACAAAGGAATCGAGGTCAGATTTAATGGAAAAAATCAAAATGACAACTCCTATCGTTGAGATGGACGGGGATGAAATGGCACGGATCCTCTGGCAGGAGGTCAAGGCCCAGCTGGTTGAGCCCTTTGTGGACCTGAAGGAGGAGTATTACGATCTTAGCATTGTCTCCCGGGATGATTCAGAAGACCAGATTACCGCAGACTCGGCGCTTGCCACGAAGAAGTACGGCGTTGCGGTCAAGTGCGCCACCATTACGGCCAATGTGGAACGGGTGAAGGAGTTCAACCTCAAAAAAATGTATAAGAGCCCGAATGCCACCATCCGCAGCATTCTGGACGGAACCGTTTTCCGGACCCCGATTCTCGTGGACGGCATCAGCCCTCTGGTGAAGAGCTGGAAGGAGCCCATTACCCTTGCCCGCCACGCGTACGGAGACATCTACCGTGCCTCCGAGATGGTCATTGACCGGCCCGGCAGGGTGGAACTGGTCTACACTTCGGAAGACGGCACCGAGGTTCGCCAGCTGGTGCATGAATTCAAGGAAAGCGGCATTGTGTCCGGCATGCACAACCTGGACAGATCCATTGAGAGCTTTGCCCGTACCTGCATGCAGTACGCCCTGAGCATAGGGCAGAATCTGCTGTTTTCCTCCAAGGACACCATTTCAAAGGTATACGACCGGCAGTTCAGGGACATTTTCAAGCGGGTTTATCTGGATGAGTTTATTGAACGCTTTACCGCCGCCGGCATCAGCTATGAGTACTGCCTGATTGACGACGCCGTGTCCCGGGCCATGAAGTCTCCGGGCGGTTATGTCTGGGCCACGCAGAATTATGACGGCGATGTCATGAGCGACATGTTTGCAACGGCCTACGGCTCCAACGCCATGATGACGTCCGTGCTGGTGTCTCCGGACGGGAAATACGAGTACGAGGCGGCCCACGGCACGGTACGCCGCCACTATTACCGCTATCTTCAGGGCGAGGTCGTTTCCACCAACCCCATGGCGCTGATCTTCACCTGGAGCGGCGGCCTTGAAAAGCGCGGAGAGCTGGACGGAAACGAGGCGCTCCGCCGCTTTGGAGGCATGATCCGGACTGCGGCCCTGCAGGTGATTGAGGAAGAGCATATCATGACGGCGGACCTGGCCAAAATCACTGCCCTCCCCGACCCCCAGGTTGTAACCGGGCATCAGTTTATCGCCAAGACCCGCAACCGGCTGGAGCAGATGCTCGCCGCGGCGGAGTAAGCCGGGCCCGGCCCCCCCGAACCTGTTCATAGAGAAAGCCCCGACCCCGGCTGCCGCCGGGATCGGGACTTTTCATTTTTTGAGTGCGTCCGGCAAACGGCCGTCAGGCCCTTACCAGTTGAAGGTAACCAGGCCGTAAACGTACAGGCCCGCCACACAGACCGGAACAAAATACCGGAAAATCCACTTCATCCAGTTCTGAACCTTCAGCCCCCTGCCGGCGTTGGCCTCCGCTACGAAATTGTCCCAGCCCCAGCCGAAGGAGTTGCAGCAGAAGAGTGCGAAGATCAGGGCGCCCAGGGGCAATAGATTCGTGCTGACAATGAAGTCCCAGAAGTCCAGCCAGGCCGAACCCTCGGCAAAGGGCTGGAAGGTCAGCACGCTGTAGCCCAGAGCCGTGGTCAGGGCCAGCAGGAAGATCCCCACGCCGCAGACGACACAGCCCTTCGGCCGGCTCCAGCCGGTCAGGTCGCGGACGCAGGCGAGGATATTCTCAAACACGGCAAGCTCGGTGGAGAAAGCCGCGAACACCATAAACAGGAAGAACAGGGTGCCCCAGAGGCGGCCGCCGCCCATGTTGTTGAACACCGTCGCCATGGTGTCAAAAAGCAGCGAGGGACCGGCGTTGACCTCAATCCCGTAGGTAAAGCAGGCCGGGAACATGATGAAGCCGGCCATGATGGCGACGAAAGTGTCCATCAGGATGACGTTAACCGACTCGCCCATCAGCGACCGCTCTTTGCCGATATAGCTGCCGAAGATAGCCATGGAGCCGATGCCGATGCTGAGGGAGAAGAACGCCTGGTTCATGGCGCCGACAATGACCGAGCCGTTGATCTTGGAGAAATCCGGCACCAGGTAAAACCGGAGGCCTTCGCCGGCCCCGGCCAGGGTGGCGCTGTGAACAGCCAGAACAATCATCAGGACAAAGAGGGCGCCCATCATGTACTTGGTTACCCGCTCGAGTCCCCCCTGGAGGTCAAAGCTCAGGATCAGGAAGCCCAGCGCGACGGCGACGGCAAGATAGCCGACGTTGACCGCGGGGTTCGTGATCATGGCTCCAAAGCCCAGATCCGCGGTATTTCCCGTGAGGAACCGGACAAAATAATACATCATCCAACCCGTAACCACCGTATAGAAGGCCATCAGCGCCAGATTCCCCAGGAAGGCGAAAATTCCGTGGATGTGCCATTTCTGACCGGGTTTCTCCAACTGCTGGTACATCATGACCGGGCTCTTCTGAGCCGCCCGCCCCATGGCAAATTCCATGGTCATGGCCGGGAGCCCCAGCAGCAGCAGACACAGAACATACACCAGCACAAACCCGCCGCCGCCGAACTGGCCGGTCATCCAGGGGAACTTCCACACGTTGCCGCAGCCGATGGCGCAGCCCGCGCTGAGAAGCAGGAAACCCATACGGCTGCCCAGTTTTTCACGTCCGTTATTCATCACTGTCACCTCTTCATTAAGAATGCTATCAATTTAACCATATCTCTCATATAAATGCAATAGTTTATTCACATTTTCTTCATAATTCATGTCGCATCTTTACACTCCACTGCTTGCATCCGGAAAGCAAATCATGTATAATACCCCCCGGTTTCGAAAACTGAATATCGCGCAAAATTCTTTACGATCCATGGCATGGTTTTGCCGCACATTGACCCGCTTCGGGCAGTGATGAAAGGAGAACAACGATGAGAAAAAGAGTTTTAGCTGTTACGCTGATCCTGGTGCTTGCCCTGGGGCTTCTTTCAGGCTGCGGGAAAAAGACGACAACCGTCCCAACCCGCAACACAACGAATGAAGCCGCCATCGGTATTGCCCAGGATTTTGACAGTCTTGATCCCGACTACATGACGGCGGCCGGAACCAAAGAGGTTCTGTTCAACGTTTTTGAGGGTCTGGTCAAGCCCAACGCCGCGGGAGAAATCGTCCCCGCCGTCGCCGCGGATGTGATCCGGTCGGAAGACGGACTGACCTACACCTTCCCCCTCCGGGAGGGCGTAAAATTCCATAACGGCAGCCCGGTCACGCCGGAGGACGTGGTGTACTCCATCGAGCGGCGCTGGAAGGACACAGACCCCTCCGCGCAGCTGGCCGCCCTCTCGGTGATCAGCTCCGTTGCAGCGGAGGACGGGAAGATCGTCATCACCCTGTCCGAGCCCAGCAATGAGTTCCTGGCCGCCGTAATGAACGCCTATATCCTTCCGGCGGGCTACACCCAGCAGGAAACCGCCCCTGTGGGGACGGGCCCTTACCGCTTTGTCTCCCGGGAGGTGCAGCACAGTCTCGTCCTGGAGCGCTTCCCGGAATACTGGGGAACTCCCGGCAAGCTTGACAAGGTCACCTTCCGCATCCTGGAGAACGCCGAAGGCCTCGTGCTGGGCCTGCAGAGCGGAGCGTTGGACCTGGTCGCCCACCTCAGCAGCGACCAGACCGCACAGCTGAGCAAAGAGGACTTCACCATTGCCGAAGGCAGCATGAATCTGGTGCAGGCCCTGTATCTGAACAACGCCGAGGCCCCCTTTGACGATGTCCGGGTCCGGCAGGCCCTCTGCTACGCCATTGACAAGCAGGCGGTCATCGACCTGGCCTTCAACGGCTACGGCATCCCGCTGGGAACCAGCATGTTCCCCTCCTTCAGCAAGTACTATGACGACTCCCTCACCGGATACTATACCCAGGACCTTGACAAGGCCCGGGAGCTTCTTACTGAAGCCGGCTACCCCAACGGCTTTGAGATGACCATTACCGTCCCCAGCAACTACACGCCCCACGTGAATACCGCCCAGGTCCTGGCGGAGCTGCTGCGGGAAATTAACGTGCAGGTCACCGTGCAGCCGGTGGACTGGAGCACCTGGCTGGACGAAGTGTACAACCAGCGCAAGTTCCAGAGCACCGTCACGGGCCTGACCAGCGACAACATGACCGCGCGGAAACTGCTGGAGCGCTTCGGCAGCGACGTCGGCAACAACTTCACCAACTACAGCAACGCTGAATATGACGAGGTGCTGGAGAAGGCGCTGCGGGCAACCGATGACGCCGAGCAGATTGCCCTCTACCGGGAGCTTGAGCGGAACCTTACGGAAAACGCCGCAAATGTTTACCTTCAGGATATGGCGGACCTGGTGGCCGTGCGCAGCGGCCTCAGCGGCCTCACCTTCTACCCGCTTTATGTTCTGGATATCTCGACCCTGGAGTGGAAATAAGGCACCGTGATCAAGACCCTGTTCAAACGCATCGGGATGCTGGCCGTCACCATGCTGTTGGTCTCCTTCCTGACCTTTCTGGCATTTGAGCTGGTTTCCGGCGACCCGGTGCAGACCATCCTCGGCATAGATGCAACAGAAGCCCAGGCTGCTGCCCTCCGGCAGCAGCTGGGGCTTGATTTGCCTTTTCTCTCCCGCTACCTCCGGTGGCTGGGAGGCTTTTTCTCCGGTGACCTGGGCATCTCCTACAGCTACCGGCAGCCGGTCTGGGATCTGATTGGCGGCAAGCTGACCCTGACCCTGGCCCTCAGCCTGATGAGCTTTGTGCTGATCACCGCCGTCTCCATCCCGCTGGGGGTATTCTCCTACCGGCTGGAAGGCGGCTTCTGGGACTGGCCCCGGACCTTCCTGAACCAGTTCTTTATGGCGGTGCCCCCCTTCTTCACCGGAATTCTCGTGTCCTGGTGCTTCGGGATTATCCTGCGGTTCTTTACCCCCGGGGACTTTCCCGACATTGGGACCTATCCCGCCGCCGCATTGAGGCATCTGTTTTTCGGGGCCCTGTGCGTGAGCATCCCCCGCATCGCCATGACGGTGCGGATGCTGCGGGCGACGGTCATCTCCGAAATGAATAAGGCCTATGTCCGCACCGCCATCAGCCGCGGCAACGACCGGCGCTCGGTGCTGGTGCGGCACGTGCTGAAAAACTCCATGGTTCCCACCGTAACCTTCCTGGGGCAGACCCTGGCGGAGCTGGTGGGCGCCGGCATCGTGGTGGAGCAGGTTCTGGGCATCCCCGGCCTCGGCCGGTTCCTGGTGCTCTCCATTTCCCACCGGGATTACCCGGTGGTCCAGGCCATTGTCGTCATTCTGGCCTTCTGGGTGTGCCTGGCGGGGGCCACGGCGGACCTGGTCAACCAGTGCATCGATCCGAGGCTGAGAACATGAAAAAACCAAAAAACATTTATCTCACCGCCGGCCTGGTCCTCACCTGCCTGGTTCTGGCGGTGGCCCTGGTGGGCATATTCTGGACACCCTACGCCCCCACGGCCATGAAATTCGGCCGGTTTCAGCCACCGTCCTTCCAGCATCTCTTCGGTACGGACAACTTCGGCCGGGACATCTTCAGTCGCGTGCTGAAAGGCACCGGCACCACCCTGGGCATCGCCTTTTCCACGGTAACCCTGGGCGCGCTCCTGGGCACCGTTACCGGAGCGCTGACCGGCTACTACGGCGGGTGGCTGGACGAGGCCCTGATGCGCCTGAACGACGCCCTGACGGCCTTCCCCAGTTTCCTGCTGGCGCTGCTCATTGTGAGCCTTGTGGGGCCGGGGAAAAAGTACAGCGTCGTCCTGGCCCTGGGGCTGGTGTTTATCCCCAGCTTCTCACGGGTGATGCGGACGGAGTTCCGGGCGCTGCGGGGGCAGAACTTTGTCACAGGTGCCCGCCTGATGGGCGCGGGCGACGCCAGAATCCTGGCGGTGCACCTGCTGCCCAACACCCTGCGGACGCTGCTCCCGGCCTTTACCATCGGGTTCAACAACGCGGTGCTGGCGGAGGCGAGCCTGAGCTTCCTGGGGATCGGCGTAACGCCCCCGGACGCATCCCTGGGCTACATGCTGGCCGAGGCCCAGGGCATGCTGGCAGCGGGACCCTGGTACGCGCTGTTCACGGGGCTTACGATTGTACTGCTGGTATTCGGCATTGGGCTGCTGGGAGAGGGGCTTCAGAATCATGCTGGAGATACGTGATCTGCATGTAAAATTTCATAACCGGGACCGGGAAGCCGTGGCCGGGATTTCCTTCACCATCGGCGACGGGGAGATTGTGGGCCTTGTGGGGGAAAGCGGCAGCGGCAAAACTGTTACCGCCATGAGCATTGCGGGCCTCCTGCCCAGAAGGCAGTGCAGCTACTCCGGCGACGTCCTCCTGAACGGGAAGGACCTTCTTCACGCGGACCGGGCGGAGCTGCGGAAGATCCACGGCGCTGAGATCGGCGTCGTCTTCCAGGAGCCCATGAGCTCCATGAATCCCCTGATGAAAATCGGGGACCAGGTGGCCGAAGTTCTCCTGATCCATACCGGCCTGGACCGGAAAAGCCGGAAGCAGCGGGCGCTGGAGGCCATGCACGCAGCTGAGCTCCCAGACCCGGAGACGCTGTGGGACAAGTATCCCCATGAGCTCTCAGGCGGCATGCTGCAGCGGACCATGATCGCCGCGGCCATCGCATCGGGGCCCAGCCTCCTGCTGCTGGATGAACCCACAACGGCGCTGGATGTGACCATCCAGGCCCAGATTCTCCAGCTGCTGAAAAAGCTCAACCGGGAGCGGAAAATCTCCATGCTGTTCATCTCCCACAACCTGGGCGTGGTGAGAAGGCTCTGCGGCCGCGTGGCCGTGATGCAGCGGGGCGTCCTGGTGGAAACCGGCGAGACCGAAACCGTCTACCGCCATCCCCAGCACCCCTATACCCGGCAGCTGATTAACGCCATTCCCCGCCGCGAAGCAGAAGGGGCGGTGACA
>CAMONN010000020.1 GCA_946620645.1 uncultured Clostridia bacterium | reverse complement strand
GGGAACGGACCCAGGTGCTGATGGACATTGCCAACAAGGTCAACGGTCTGGACGTGGGAACGGAGGACCTGAGCGAGTTCATTGACGGCTGGTGCACCTATAACGGCGACCACACCAGCATGTACGATGTGAACCTGGGGCTGACCAAGACCCAGGTCCGGGCAAATGTTCGCTTCATTGCCGATACCACCGAGGACCGGGTGCTGAAGGCTGCCCTCTACGACGTGCTGGAATGCCCGGTGACCCCGGAGCTGCTGCCGATCCATGACGACCAGATTGAGCAGAAGAGCGAGGAGGCTGTGGGATCCTACAGCCTGCAGGACTTCTTCACTCACAAGATGCTTATCTGCGGCTTCACCCCGTCCAAGACCTTCCGCCTGGCCAAAGAGGCCTACAGCCGGGAATTCACGGATGAGGAACTGGTCCGCTGGCTCACCAGCTACTGCAGACGCCTCTTCAGCCAGCAGTTTAAGCGCAGCTGCCTGATGGACGGCCCGGCAGTGGAGGCCTTTACCGTATCGCCGCGGGTCGGGTTCCTGATCCCGTCGGATGCGGAGAACGCCCTCTTCCTGAAAGACCTGGAAAACCTGCGGGCCGCCCTGGGCCTCGGCCCTGTGGAGGAAGCGGCCCACTGAGGCCCCCCGTCCGCCCCTGAAGAGGGGCACCATTCAAAACAGCATGACGGCGCAGCGTTCGGAAACCGGATCCGCTGCGCCGTCTTTTTGTCATTCTTCCCGGTCATCCATGACATACTCTCATGTGATCCCCTCTTTTATATCTTGACCTTTCGTCAAGATATGGTATACTTGAATAAAGTGGAGCGGTAGGCTCCTGTAAGAATTTATCAATAATACACAAGGAGGCACTTATGCTTACGAACGAGTATCTGAAGCGAGTATATGCCGATGTTGAAAAGCGCGATTCCCATGAGCCTGAATTCCTGCAGGCCGTCCGGGAAGTCTTTGAGTCCCTGGAGCTGGTCATCGACAAGCATCCGGAATGGGAAAAGGCCGCGCTGATTGAGCGCTTTGTGGAGCCGGAGCGCGTGATTGAGTTCCGTGTCCCCTGGGTTGACGACAACGGCAATGTCCGCGTAAACCGCGGCTTCCGCGTGCAGTACAACTCCGCCATCGGCCCCTACAAGGGCGGACTTCGCTTCCATCCGAGCGTGAACCTCTCCGTTATCAAATTCCTCGGCTTTGAGCAGATCCTGAAGAACTCCCTGACCACCCTGCCCATGGGCGGCGGCAAGGGCGGCTCGGACTTTGACCCGAAGGGCAAATCCGACGCCGAAGTCATGCGCTTCTGCCAGAGCTTCATGACAGAGCTTTACCGTCACATCGGTCAGTTCACCGACACCCCGGCCGGCGATATCGGCGTGGGCGCCCGGGAAATCGGCTATCTCTTCGGCCAGTACAAGAGAATTGTGGACCGCTTTGACGGCGGCGTTCTGACCGGAAAGGGCCTGACCTACGGCGGCTCGCTGGCGAGAACCCAGGCCACCGGCTACGGTCTGTGCTACTTCTCCGCCGAGGCGCTGAAGCACCTGAAGAACGACAGCTATGAGGGCAAGACCGTTGTGGTCTCCGGCTCCGGCAACGTGGCCCAGTACTGCGCGCAGAAGGTCACCCAGCTGGGCGGCAAGGTTGTGGCCATGTCCGACTCCCAGGGCTATGTCTATGACCCGAAGGGCATCGACCTGCCGAAGCTGTTTGACATCAAGCAGAAGCGCCGCGCCCGCATCAGCGTCTACGCCCAGGAGGTGGAAGGCGCCGAGTATGTGGAAGGCTGCAAGAACATCTGGAACGTCAAGTGCGACATCGCCCACCCCTGCGCCAGCCAGAACGAGATGGACGAGAAGGGCGCCCAGGCCCTGGTGGACAACGGCTGCATGGCGGTATTCGAAGGCGCCAACATGCCTCTGACCCCGGAAGCCATCGCCGTGGTGCAGTCCAACGGCCTGCTCTACAGCCCGGGCAAAGCCTCCAACGCCGGCGGCGTGGCCACCTCGGGTCTCGAGATGAGCCAGAACTCCATCCGCATGAGCTGGAGCTTCGAGGAAGTCGACGAGAAGCTGCAGGGCATCATGAAGAACATCTATCAGGCCTGCTACAACGCCTCTGTCGAGTGCGGCAAGCCGGGCGACCTGATGGTGGGTGCAAACGTGGCCGGCTTCCTGAAGGTTGCCGAGGCCATGATGGCCCAGGGCGTGGTCTGAGCCTCTGCTTCACCGGAGGGTTCCTGAGCTCAGGCGCTCCCAGCCATATTGATTTCACAAAACGCCGCCCGCTGGGCGGCGTTTTATATATTCCCTCCGGTTTTTGCTCTTTTGCAAAAAATGCGTGCATTACGGCGGGCTCTGTGCTATACTATGCCCTGTGCGCGCCAAGGGCCGGCCGAACCCGGCCGCCCCGGTATTTCCTGCCCGGCAGCGGGGAGGCCGCGTACCCCACAGTCTGTTTTCAGGAGTTCTCCCATGAATTTAGTTGTTCTGGATTTGGAGTGGAACCAGGCCATGAGCTCCAAATCCGAAGTGTTTAACCACCTGCCCATCCACCTGCGGGGCGAGATTATTGAGATCGGCGCCGTCAAGCTCAACGACGACCTGAGCCTCGGAGAAGAGTTCACCGTCGATGTGAAGCCGGTATACTTCCGGCGGATGCACTACAAGGTGAAGAAAATCACCGGTTTTGACAAGGAACGCCTGGCCCTCGGCCTCTCCTTCCCGGAGGCGATGGAAAAGCTTCGCCAGTGGTGCGGAGACGACGTCACCTTCCTCACCTGGGGTTGGGATGACCAGGGCATTTTCGAACAGAACATTATCATCCACGATCTGGACTGGGACTGGATTTCCGGCTGGGTAAACCTGCAGATGATCTACAACCTGCAGACCGGCGGTGACAAAAACCAGAAGTCCCTGGCCGCGGCCATGGAGCATTTCGAAATTGAGCAGACAAGAATCGCCCATGACGCTCTGGGCGACGCCTACAACACGGCGCTGGTATCCACCCATCTGGACATGGAGGAGGGCCTGCGTCTCTACCCGGAGGCTGAGGAAATTCTCGCCCGGCGGATGCCGAATTACAAGCCGCCGGTGGAGAGCGTCCCAATGCAGGAGGCGCTGCTGCACGACAGCTTCTCCAGCTTTGAAACCAAGGCCGAGGCCTTTGCCGATGTGAAGGAACGGGCCCTGAGCTGCCCTGTCTGCGGGCAGGCTGCCGAGGGCGGCCGCTGGATCAGCCAGAGCGACGGCCGGTACATGAACCTCTTCTCCTGTGAGGAGCACGGCGCCTTCCTGACCCGCATCCGCCTGAAAAAGGACGCGGACACCGAGCTCTGGACGGCAAACCGCCTGATCTATGAAGCCGATGAGGAGATGCAGGAGTTCTACCGGACCAAGGTCTCCCAGGCGCGGCGGCGGGGACGTGGCCGGAATCAAAGAAAAAAGCGGCCGGCGTAAGAAACTGACCGGCGCACGGAGCGGGTTACCCCCTCTGTGCGCCGGTCTTTCATTTGTATCCGGCAATCCGTAACCTGGATTGTTATCCGGATACAGATTGCGCTAAAGCACTTGCTTCGCATCGCCACACCAGTGTGAGCACTGGTGTGGCAATGACAGGCTGTTTTGTGACAGTCCCATTTTCGTTATGCTGTGCGCTGTTATACTACACCACTGTGCTGTTCCGCCGTACCCGCTCCCGCGCTGTAGACGCAGCTTCCTCCCAGGTAGCAGGCATGCACCGGGATGCTGTGGATTTCCCGGGGAGAAACCTCAAAGGGGCTCTGGTCCAGGACCACAAAGTCCGCCACGAAGCCCGGCGCAATGCGGCCCTTCCAGGACTCCTCAAAGCTGGACTCGGCACCGCGGATGGTGAAGCTGTCCAGAGCTTCCTGCACGCTGAAAGCCTCCTGAGGGAGATAGGGTCCGGTGCCGTCCATGGAGGTGCGGGTTACGGCGCACTCCATGCCGCGCATCACATCCGGCAGCTCCACCGGGCAGTCCGAACCGTTGGAAACGGATACCCCGCTGTCCATGAGGGTCTTCCAGCAGTAGCTGGTGGAGGCAAGCTCCGGACCGACACGGTTTTCCACAATATGGTTATCGTAATCCAGGAAGATGGACTGGGCATAGACGTGCATCAGCAGGGCGCGGATACGCTCCAGCTGGTCTGCCCGGGAAATCTGGCAGTGGACCACACCGTGGCGGTGATCGATACGGGGGTGCTCCCGCAGAGCGGATTCCACCGCGTCCAGAACCTCATCCAGGCAGGCGTCGCCGATGGCGTGGATGGCGACCTGCATTCCCTGGGCGTTGGCGTAGGAGACCATCTCCTTCATATGCTCGGGGGTAAAGAGAGAGAAACCGCAGGTATCGGGGGCGTCGGCATAGGGCCGGGACAGGTGGGCCGTATGACTGCCCAGGGCGCCGTCACCCAGCATCTTGAGGGGCCCGATCTTGAAGAGACGGCTCCCGGCGCCGGTGACATTCCCCGCCTCCACAAAGCGCTTCAGCTCGGGAAGCTCCGTGAAGTTGGCCTGTTCGTAAACCCGGACGGTGAGCTCCCCGCTCTCCTCCAGTTCCCGGTAGGCGGCGTTCACCGTCTCAAAGGGGATGGCCCGGAAGACACAGTAGTCATCGGTCTGGGAACTTGTGACGCCGAAAGTGTTCAGCGCCCGGCAGGCGAGGCGGATCATGTTCTTGAGCTCCTCTTTGTCCGGCAGCGGAACGAAGGGCGTGAGAAGGTCAATGGCGTTATCATAGAGGCAGCCGTCGGGCTCCCCGTTCTCCATGCCGACGGTGCCGCCGTCGGGAGAGGGCGTATCCGCGGTGATGCCGGCAATCTCCAGCACTTTGGAGTTCACCACGCAGCAGTGGCCGCAGGCACGGGTCAGCATAATAGGAACATCGGCGGAAACGGCATCCAGGTCCGCCCGGTTGGGCATCCGGTGCACATCGGTGAAGTAGTCCTGATTCCAGCCGCGGCCCAGAAGCCAGCCGCCCTCCCGGGGAGGATGCTCCGCGGCGTAGTCCCGGAGATAGGCCATCATGCCGCCGAGGCTGCCGGTATGCTCCGCCAGCTGCGCCATGTTCAGAGCCTGGCCGAAGTTCAGAAGATGCATATGGGAGTCGTTGAAGCCCGGGCAGACAAAGCGCCCCTCCAGATCCACCCGTTCCGCGGCCACCCCCGCATACCGGCCGAGGACCTCCTCGTCCGAACCCACGGCGGTGATGACGCCTTCCTCCTCGGCGAAAGCCTGGCTCAGCTCTGAAGCTCCGGTGTAGACCTGGCCGTTATAGTAGACTCTGCTCATGCCTGAAGGTCCTCATAGAAGAGCACTTCGTTCTCGTTGACGGTACCCTGGTTCATGTAGCGGGCCTTGTAGTCCTTCATCAGGCGGAAGTAGTCGCCGGAGAGGATCAGGATGACCGCGACGTTAATGAAGGTGGGAATGGCCGAGGTGATGTCCACCACCGTCCAGATAAAGCCCTGATTGTTGGTCTTGACCAGGTAGATGGTCCAGAGCAGGCCGGGCAGGGCGCGGATGGCGTAGAAGACCTTCATGAGGATCTTCTTCCAGACGGTGTTGTCGTTGCCCAGGTGCTCGAGGATGGCGAGGTAATAGGTGAACCAGCCGCCGGAGGTGGTGACGGTGAAGATGATCATCACGATGGCCAGGAGGTACTTGCCGATGGTGCCGAAGCCCTGTCCGAAGGCGGTGAGGGCCAGGGTGCCGCCGTTGGTGCCGTCGGTCCAGGCGCCGCTGAGAATGACGGCGAGGGCGGTAATGGTGCAGATGACGAAGGTGTCAAAGAAGACCTCGAAGGAGCCCCAGAGGCCCTGCTCCACCGGGTGAATCGTCTTGGCGGAGGAGTGAATCATGGGAGAAGTACCCCAGCCGGCTTCGTTGGAGTACACGGCGCGGGCCATACCGACGCGGACCATCTGGCTGACAGCGCAGCCGGCGAAACCGCCGACAGCGGCCGTACCGGTGAAGGCGTTGACGAAGATGGAGCCGAGAGCGGCGGGAACACGGGTAATATTCACGAGGATCATGACGATGCCCATGAGGATGTACACAATGCTCATGATCGGGACGAGCTTGGAGAAGATGTTCGCGACGCCTTTTGTGCCGCCATTGGTGATGATGTAGGTGAGGATGGTGAGGAACACACCCACCACAATAATGCCCTCAACGGTCAGGGAGCCGATGTGCAGGTCGCCGAGGTTCAGGGCGCCGGCAACCACCTGGGAGGCCGTCAGAGTGGAGGAGGTCACAAAGAAGGTGGAGAAGATGCCGATGGCGAAGATGACGCCCGGAATGAGCCAGAGCTTCCCCCAGTGATGCTTCTCACCGAGGCCCTGCTCCATGTAGTAGGTGGGACCGCCGTAGGTGTCGCCGTTATCCTTGCGCTTGCGGTAGTACAGACCGAGGGTAACCTCCACCTGCTTGAGGATCATGCCGAGGGCGGCGGTCATCCACATCCAGAAAACCGCACCCGGGCCGCCCGCCGCCACCGCGGTGGCAACGCCGGCGATGTTGCCGAAGCCAACCGTGCCGCCGACAGCCGTCACAACGGCCTGCCAGGGGCTGAGCATGCCCTCACGGTCGGTTCTGTCCGTACTCTTGTGGAAAATGGTGCCGATGGTGTGGCGCCAGATGCGGCCGAAGTGGCGGAACTGGAACCAGCCGGAGCGTACGGTGAAGTACAGGCCGGTCACCACCATCAGGACAATCAGGGGCAGCCCCCAGAGAACGCCGTCAAGCCAGTTTAAAAAGTCGATCATGGAAATTGCACTCCTTTTCTGATTTTTTGAATCGTGCAACAGTCGAGCTCACCAGACGGCAACTGAAAAAGCAGTGGTCCGGAAACCACTGCCTCAACACGCAAACCAATGAGTCAATAGCTCCTCTACACATTCATGTAGGAGTATGCAGCCTGTTCGACTGCATCCCAACTCCGGAGCCGGGTACACGGCGCCGTGTTTCGGCGGAACTTCCTTTCACCGGGACCTGTAACGACCGTACCGTCTCCGTCCTGGGTACTCTTAAGAACCGCGCCTCTATTGCAGATGATTCAATTGTCTGAAATATAACGGCTGGAAAAGATTTTGTCAACGGGTTTTGCGAATTTTTGACAATTTTGTGAATGTGAATAGAATTTTCGACTTCAGGCCGCCGTCCGGTGACATTTTACACAACGGCGTCTCCCCGATGGATCAGAGCAAGATCCCCGTAGAGGATGGAGTCGTCCCCAAGTTCGGCAAGCTTCACGTCTACGGTGCTGCGGATGCTGGGCATGCAGTAGCGGTCCAGCTCGGAGAGAATCTTCTCCAGGAAGACGGGACCCATAGCCTCGATGACGCCGCCGCCATAGATGACGAGGTCCGGGCTCAGGGTGTTGATGAGGCTGCCGGTGCCGATGGCGAGATAGTGGCAGGCCCGGTCCACCGCCTCACAGGCCACGGGATCCCCGGCGGCAACAGCCTTCTTCAGCTTCTTGCTGCGGAAGACACCGTCCTTGACCGCCTCAGCCATGAGGCTGGTGCGGCCCCTGGCCAGCTGCTTGCGGATATAGTTGGTCATGCCGGTCTTGCTGGAGAAGGCCTCCAGGCACCCTCTCTGGCCGCAGCCGCACTTCGGCCCCTTGGGGTCCAGCACCATGTGGCCGTACTCTGCAGCCTTGAACTGGTGGCCGGTAAAGAGCTCATTATTCAGGATCAGGCCGCCGCCCATGCCGGTGCCCACGAAGAAACCGACCACATTCCGGTAGCCTCTGGCCGCGCCGTATTCGTGCTCTCCCAGAACCCCGAGGTTCACGTCGTTGCCCACAAAGAAGGGTACGCCGAATTTTTCCCGCATGGCAGCGCCCATATCGTAATCCCGCCAGGGCAGGTTGGGGCAGAAAAGCACCACGCCGCGATCCTGGTCAATGACACCGGGAGCGCAGGAGGCAATGGCATGAATGTCCTTCCGGTCAATACCGGACTGGGCAATCATCTCCTCCACAACCTCGATGATGACGGCCTCCACATCGGCGGAAGCGTTCCCCCGGGCGGCGGAGCGTTTTTTCAGGCGAAAGATGATCTCGTCATTTTCGTTGAAGATGGCGCCGAGGACCTTCGTCCCCCCGACGTCCAGACAAATGTTATACTTCGGCATGGTGTAACCTCCAGAAAGGATTTGAGGATTCAGGGTGCGGGGTCCTGCACGGGATCGGGCACGGAATCCGGTTCCGAATCGGGCATGGGGTCCGGTTCCGGTTCCCCGGCGTCCACCTTCAGATGAGAGAAGTACTGATACAGCCGCTCCTGGGAAGAGGAGCCCGGAACCGAGGGGCTTTCCCGGAGATAGCTTCCGTCGGGCTGCATGGTGCGGGACTTCTCCGTGTCGCTCCGGAGGGCGTCCAGGATGCGGCGAACCTGCTCCCGGGTAGCGGGAGAACGGACCTCGGCAAAGGCCTCCACCCGGCGTTCCAGATTCCGGTTCAGCAGGTCGCCGGAGCCGATGAAGAGGCGCTCGTCCTCACCGGAGCCGAAGCTGTAGATGCGGGAGTGCTCCAGCCAGCGGCCAACGACGCTCTTGACCGAGATGTTCACGGTTTTTCCGGGGATGCCGGGGCGCAGGCAGCAGATGCCGCGGATGAAGAGCTCCACCCGCACGCCGGCACGGGAGCATTCAATGAGCTTCTCCATAATATCAGGGTTGTTGAGGGCATTGACCTTGATGGCGACACGGCCCTCGGTACCCTTGGCGATCTCCCGGTCCAGGAGCTCCAGAACCCGGGATTTGAAGGCGAGGGGCGCAATCCAAAGGCTCCGGGCCTGGGTCGGGAGCTCTCCCGCCTGCAGCGCCGCAAAGGCGGCTTCGGCGTCCTCCCCCGCGGCAGGGTCGGAAGTGATGAGGGTGAGGTCGGTGTACTGCTCGCAGGTGACCTCGTTATAGTTGCCGGTACCCACCTGGGTGATGGTGCGGAGGTTTCCGTCCACCTGGCGGGTGATGACACAGAGCTTGGAGTGGACTTTATGATCGGGCAGGCCGTAGATGACCCGGCAGCCCGCATCCTCCAGGAGCTCGGAATAGTCGATGTTGTTCTGCTCGTCAAACCGGGCCCGCAGCTCCAGCAGGCAGAGCACATCCTTGCCCCGGTCCGCGGCATAGGCCAGGGCCGCGGCCACCTTGGAGCTGGCGGACATGCGGTAGAGGGTAATCTTGATGGAGAGGACCGTGGGATCGTCGGCGGCTTCGTAAATCAAGTCCACAAAGGACTTCATGCTCTGGAAGGGGTAGCTCAGGAGCAGATCCTGCCGGTCAATATAGCGGAAGTACTCCCCTTTCTTCAGGCCCACATCCCGGGCGGGCTTTCTCTCGGCATAGCGAAGGGAAGACGGCCCTGAAATGGCGGAACGGAAGCCCAGATCAAAGGGGCATACGGCGCTGAAAACCCGGCGGTCCTGAATATGGAGCTTCTTAATGAGAAGGGCCCGGTTCGGATCCGAGAGCTTGCCGTAGATCTGCACCCGGACGGGCTGTTCCCGCTTGCGCCGGGAGAGCATGGTGGAGGTCTTTTTCCGGAGGTCGTCGTCCTGAAAGGCGGTGCCGGAGAGAAAGACGTCGGCATTGCGGGTCACCCGGACAATACAGGACTGGCTGACTGTCTCCTTCTTCAGCAGCAGCGGCAGGAAGTGGCGCACCAGCTGCTCGGTCAGGACAATCTTCTGCCGGCCGTCGATCTCAAAGCTGAGGAAGGAGGGAACCCGGTGAAGGGGGATAACGGCAAGCTTCTGTTCCGCACCCCGGCCCAGAAAGGCGATAATGTTGGACTCCTCCCCCCAGAGGAAGGGCAGGGCCTGGCCGGCCGAGAGGATTTTCGGGAAGAGCAGCTCCCGGATATCTCCGAAGAGCTTTTTGGACATGAGCTCGTCCACCTTGCTGATCTTCTTGAAGTCCAGCACATCCACCCGGTTCTCCCGGAGGGCCTCCCGGATCGCCTTCCAGACGCTCTCCACCAGGGCCTGCTGTTCCCGGGTCACCCGGAGAACCTCGGCAATCTGTTCCTCGGGAAGCATGTTGGAGAGGGGGTCCCTCTTGTCCGGAGTCAACAGGGCCCGGTGGGTCAGAATGCCGATGCGGACGCGGTAAAACTCCTCGAGGTTGGACTGGTAAATCATCAGAAACTTCAGCCGCTCCAGCAGGGGCACCGTACGGTCGGCAGCCTCCAGCAGGACACGCTCATTAAACGCCAGCCAGCTGAGCTCGCGGTTAATGTAGACAGATTTTTTTTCTTTTTCCTTGGCCATATACGGACCTCTTTCCGGTTTTTGGTTCTTCTGGGGAACGACGGGTCTGGAACGGTCAGAGCCTCTCGCCAGGGGCGACAGCCTCCTCCAGTGCGGAAATCAGGATGCGCAGCGCCTTCAGGCGGGCGTAGCGCTTGTCATTGGACTCAATGATGAACCATGGGGCGTTCTCGGTACTGGTCTTCTCCAGCATCTCGTCAATGGCCTCCTCGTATTCCGGCCACTTCTCCCGGTTGCGCCAGTCCTCCTCGGTGAGCTTCCACTGCTTCTCCGGGGTGTTCTGCCGGTCGGTAAAGCGCCGGAGCTGGGTATCCTGGTCAATGTGGATCCAGAACTTCAGGACCACGGCCCCCCAGTCGGTAAGCTGGCGCTCAAACTCGTTGATCTCGTTGTAGGCCCGGCGCCAGTCGTCCTCCGAGCAGAAGCCCTCCAGGCGCTCCACCATGACCCGGCCATACCAGGTGCGGTCGAAAATGCAGAAGTGACCGCTGCGGGGAAGGCGGGTCCAGAAGCGCCAGAGGTAGTGGCGGTTCAGCTCATGGGGTTCCGGGGAGGCGATGGGAATCACATCAACACCCCGGGGGTCCAGAGGACCGGCGATGCGGCGGATGTTCCCGCCCTTGCCGGCGGCGTCCCAGCCCTCATAGCAGAGGATCACCGGGATCTTCTTGCGGTAGATGATGTTATGAAGCTCTGAGAGACGGTTCTGGAGCTTTTTCAGCTCCTTCCGGTACTCCTCCTCCGTAACAGAGGGAGAGAGATCCACCTGGGCGAGCTTCTGCATGGGGATGAGGGGGAACTTCTCCCGGAAGGGCTTGCCCACATAGCGCCCGGAGGCCAGGGCCTCATCCACGGCCTTCACCAGAAGCTCCAGAGCGTCGTGGGCGGAGCGGCGGCGGTTGCCGCCGTCCAGAATGTGCCAGGGAAGCGCCTTGCCGGTTTTCTCCATGAAGTCCCGGTAGGTCTCCCGGAAGGTCTTGTACTCCCGGTGCTGCCAGAGGTCCTCCTGCGTAACCCGCCATTCCGTTTCATAATTCCCGCGGAGGGCCGCAAGACGTTTGTGCTGCTCCTTCACGTCGATATCCAGGAAGAGCTTCAGGACGATGTAGCCCCCGTCCCGGAGCTGCCGCTCAAACTCATTCACAGAGCGGATGAGCGCCCGGTACTGCTCCCGGGTGATGTCCCGGCGCAGGTACTTGCGCACGGCCCCCTCCATCCAGCCGGAATCGTAGAACATGATTTTCCCGTTCTCGGGGATGGCCCTGGCGTACTGATACAGGAAGGGGTAGCGCTCCTCGTCTTCCGGAAGCACCACCGGGGAAACCACGTTGTAGAAACGCGGGTCAATCTCGCTGATGAGCTCGTTGATGAGGCTTCCCTTTCCGGCAGCGGCCCAGCCCTCCACCAGAACAAGAATCGGGAGCTTCGCCTCCCGGATGAGCTGCTGCTGGGCCAGGAGACGCTCCCGGAAGGACCTGATCTCCGCCTTCAACTTCTCATTCTCATCATTCTTCGACTTTTTCGTCTTCCGGGGCTTCTCCACAGGCTCCGCAGCCGCCTTCTCAGCCTCCGCAGCCTTCTTTTCTTCCACGGGACTCTTTTCATCCGCGGCAGTCTTTTCTTCCGCGGCCGTCACAACGGCGGAGTCCTTCTTCTCTTCTTTTATCCTCTTTCCCTCTTTGGGTTTCTTTTCCGTTTTCATGGTCTACCCCCAAGACTTATTTTTGTGTGAGTCTGACTGAAGTTTAGCACAGGAAAAACCCGGGCGCAAGGGATTTATAAAGCGGAACTCCCCCGCCGGACCAGGGCCCTCAGATGCCCCGCACCGCCACCCAGACAATGAGCAGCTGCAGCAGCAGGATCACGGGCATCCCGTAGAGGAAGGTCCGGTGCTTTGTCTTGTGCCGGAAGGTCCACATCCCCAGCATGGCCCCGATGCTGCCGCCCAGAATTGCCGTAACGAAAAGAGTCTTCTCCGGGATGCGGCGTTTCTTCGCCTTCGCCCGCTTCTTGTCCATGTCCATCATCAGAAAGGCCGTGAGATTGACACCGGCGAGCCAGATGAGAATGATAAGGGTGCTGATCTTCACATCGATCCCGTCCTCTCCCTTGGAATAACCCGGAAAAAACGCGCCGCGGAGAGCCTCCGCGGCGCGAACTTGAAAACAACTGGGGCTGCCGGATTCAGGCCGCCGGAACGCTGCTATTGTAACACAGACGGCTCCCGGCCGCAACCGGGGTTTTGCACTTTGGCGTCCGGCATTCAGAACCTCACCCTTTCCGTCAGACCAGGCGGTTGAGGTACTCCGCGGCATAGCAGGCATACAGGGAAACCGCAACGGTCAGGGCATCCTCATCAATGTCGAAATGAGAGTTGTGATGGGCGACCTGTGTATCGGGGTTCCGGGGATTGGCGGAACCGACGTAGGCGTAGACCCCGGGGACCCGCTTGATATACTCGGCGAAGTCGTCCCCGCCCAGATCCGGCTGGCGGCTGGTGATAACATGAGCCTCACCGAAAAGCGAAAGAGCGGTTTTCTGCGCCTCGGCAGTGGCCTGCGGGTCGTTAATAAGAGCCGAAGTGTTGTCATTCCAGTCCAGCTCGGCACTGCCGCCGAAACTCTCCGCCGTACGTTTGGCCAGGGCCTCCAGCTCCGCCTTCACCTGACGGCGGATCTCCGGGGTAAAGACCCGGATGGTGCCCTCCAGCTCAGCTTCCTGAGCCACGACATTATAGGCCGTGCCGGCCGTGATTTTCCCGATGCCGATCAGAACGTTTTCCATCGGGCTGATACGCCGGGTCACCAGAGCCTGGGCAGAGACCACAATCTGGCTTGCGATGTATGCGGCGTCCACTCCCCGCTGGGGCGTTGAGACATGGGCCCCCAGACCATGGACCCGGATCCGGAACCAGTCCACGCTGGCATTATTGGGGCCGGGCATCAGGACGACGGAGCCCACCGGGACATTGGAGGCCATATGCACCCCGAAGGAGCGGTCCGCAGCGTCAATGCAGCCTTCGTCCACAATCAGGCGGGCACCGTAGCCCACTTCCTCCCCCGGCTGCCAGGTGAAGAGCACCCGGCCGGAGAAAAGATCCCGGTTCCGGCTGAGGACCCGGGCGGCGCCGATGAGCGCCGCATTGTGAGCGTCATGGCCGCAGGCGTGCATTTTCCCAGGGATCCGGCTTTTATAGGGGACGTCGTTTTCCTGGAGTACCGGGAGGGCGTCGATGTCGGCCCGAAGGACAATGCAGCGGGGGCTTCCCTCAGGAGATGAAGGGGCAGTCCCCTCCAGCTCCGCGTAAACCCCGGTGCCCGCAACTCTCCTGTGGGAAAGGCCAATAAGGTCCAGCTCCCGCTCGATACGCGCGGCTGTCTGTTCCTCCTCCCGGGCGAGCTCCGGGAACTGATGAAAGGTTCGGCGGAGCCCGGTGACATATGAATGGTCGGAGAGGATGTCCGCGTAAAGAGTTTTTTCCAGTTCTGTCATGGCGGAGGTCAGGCCTTTTCGCCGGCAGCGGTCTTCAGAGCGTCAACGGAGTCAAACTTGTTGGAGTAGAGGGTCAGGGGCGCCATCAGGGTATCGAAAATGGTCTCGATCTCATAGCCCTGGGAGTTTACCTCGCTGGCGAGGTAGGCCTTGTGCTGGAAGGAGTTCAGGTCAATGTCCCCGCTGTTCAGGGCCTCATTGGGCAGGTTGTAGGCGTCAAAAACCACGAGCTCAATGTAGATGCCGGCGTTGTTCTGATCCAGGACATACTGGCAGGCGTTCCAATGGTCGTTGGAGGCGCCGCAGACGCCGACGGTAACCACCGTCTTGCCGTCCTTCTCAGAGTGATAACCGTCGATAAGCTCAAGAAGCTCCTCATTTGTGTATTCCGTGGCACTGTAGTCGAAGGCGGGAATGAAGGCCTCGCTGTACTTGGCAATCAGGTACTGGCCCACCAGGTCGGACTGGAATGCCTGCTGAATGGTTTTGTAGAGCTCGTTGTCCCGGTCCGCGCTGCGGGCCACCACCACGTTTACAAAGGGGTTGCCGTCTTCACCGGCGGCGTCCGCCTGGCTCTCCACGGCAAGGCCGTCACGGGAGGGAATCAGCCCGGTGGGGATGGCGTAGGTGCCGTTGATAGTGGCGGCGCCGAAGTCCTCCAGGGTGGAGGGCAGGGTGTTGGCCTGAGCAGGGACGATCTCAATGTTGTAGAGATAGGAGGTTACATCCTTCAGCTCCGGCACCCAGCCGGCCGCGGGGTCCACGGTGATGAGGCCCACGGATTCCAGCAGCTTAATGGCGCGGCCGCCGTTGGTAGCGTCGTCGGGGATCCCGATCTTGAGCGGCTCGGAGGAGGAGGCCGCCGGGGCGGAAGAGGTTGCGGCGGAACCGCAGCCGGCCAGTAGCGCCACGAGGAGAAGCGCGGAAATGAGGGTAATAAGGGTCTTTTTCATTTTGTTTTCCTTCTTTCTTTTACTGCTTTTTTCTGCGTTACATATTCGCTTTTTTATGACTTTTGCCCGGGATTCGAAGCGGGACTCTCCGGCGGGGCTGAAGGCTCCTCTGCCCGGACCATGCGGCGGAAGAGAGCCCGGTCGGTTGTACGGCGGGAGAGGCCGCTCCCCAGGGTCTGGATGAGGGAGACAAAGACCAGCAGGACCAGCACGCAGACATTGACGATGTCCTGGTGATGCAGGTTCTGGCCGTAGTTGATGGCGAAACTCCCGATACCGCCGGCACCCACGGCACCGGCCATGGTGGTCAGACCGATGAGGCTGATGGCGGTAACGGTGATGACGCGGATCAGGTCCGGCACAGCCTCATGGAGGTAGACCCGGAAAATGATACCGAGCTTTCCGCTGCCCATGGCCGTGGCGGCTTCCACCTTTCCGGGGCTGACGCCGGCCAGCGCCACCTCCACCTGCCGGGTGAAGAAGGGTACCGCCCCGAAGACAAGGGGGACAATCGCGCCCTTCACGCCGATGGCGGTGCCCACAAGGGCCCGGGTCAGGGGAATCAGGAAGATGAGGAGAATGACAAAGGGAATGGAACGGAAGATGTTGGTAATCAGATCCACCACCCGGTAGAGGATCCGGTTCTCACAGATGCCGCCGGGGCGGGTCACCGTCAGGAGGATGCCGAAAAAGGCTCCGAGCACCAGGGTAAAGGCCCCGGCAATCAGGAACATCTGCAGGGTTGCGCGGCTGCTCTCCAGGAATTTATCGGAGTAGTCCACCACATTGGGCATCGTCTTCGCCAGCCATTCAGCCATGCTCAATCACCTCCACTCTCACATTGTGCTGACGCAGGTATTCGATGGCAGCCAGCCGTTTCTCCGGCGGGCCCTCGACCTTCAGCACCAGTCCGCCCAGGGGTTTGCCCTGGAGGATTTCCACACTGCCCAGGAAAATGTTCATGTTCACTCCGAAGCGCCGGGACACGTCCGAAACCAGGGCCTCGCCCACGCTTTCCTCGGAAAAGACACACTTGATTACCGTGTCATCCGGCGTAATAAAGTCCAGATTCTGCTTCATGAGGGCGTTGATGCGGCCAAGCCCCGAGGTGGATCCGACAAAGCGGTCCGTGATAGGCTGGCGGGGATGGGAGAAAACCTCATACACGCTCCCCTCCTCCACAATGCGGCCCTGTTCCATGACGGCCACCCGGTCGCAGACGGCTTTCACCACCGCCATCTCATGGGTGATGAGAATCACGGTCAGGTGGAGCTTCCGGTTCAGCTCCTGCAGCAGCTTCAGAATAGACTCCGTGGCCTCGGGATCCAGCGCCGAGGTGGCCTCGTCGGAGAGGAGGATCCGCGGGCTGTTCGCCAGGGCCCTTGCGATGGCCACACGCTGCTTCTGCCCGCCGGAGAGCTCCGAGGGATAGGCATTAACCTTTTCCGACAGATCCACCAGCTTCAGAAGCTCCAGCACCCGGGCGCGGATCTGGGCCTTGCTGCGGCCGGTATACTTCAGGGGGTAGGCGACGTTCTCAAAAACCGTACTGCGGTCCAGCAGATTAAAATGCTGGAAAATCATCCCCACATCCCGCCGGAGTGCCTTGAGATGCTTTTCCGTCAGGCGGGTTTCCATACCGGTGTTCTCCCCGGCGTCTCCTATGGTGCTCTCCGGGCGGAAGAAACATCGGCCCTGGGAGATCCGGACGGTGCCGAAGCCCTCGACCGTGATGCAGCCGGCATCCGGGGTCTCCAGCAGGTTGAGGCAGCGGACCAGGGTGGATTTCCCTGCGCCGGAATAGCCCACAATACCGTAGATCTGTCCCTCTTCCACCCGGAGGTTCACACCCTCCAGGGCGACTACCTCTCCCTCAGGAGAACGATAGGTTTTGGACAGGTCCTTCAGCTCAATCATCAAAGATTCTCACACTCCCATCTCCCGTATTGCCCAGACACAAAAAAACGGACCCGGAGGCTCACTCGCTTCCGGGTCCGTTGAAGTCTGGACATTCAAACAGATGACGATCCGCCGGGTGAAGCACTCTTTTGCGTATGCGAAACCATGCACATGCGGCACATGTGCATCGCCATCATCATCATGCTGTTCTGACGGTCAAAACGCATCCGGTTGCTTCTCCTTCTGTTTGATGGTCTGATTATAGGCCCCGATTTTACGCATGTCAACCCAGGTTCCATTTTTTATGGAGACCTCCGATTTTCCCGTCAGAGGTCTCCATCAGTTTTGTACAAAATGTCCGGTCATTCATTCCGGTTTCGCATGGATGCTTTCACGCCGCCGCAGGCAGGGTTTCCGCACCCGCGGCCTGGGCCGCGGCCTGACCGGCAAACCAGGCCTCGGTGCGGTCCAGGACATTCTTCTTCAGGTTGGTAAAGAAGAACATGTAGTCATACAGGTGAAAAGCGCCCTCATCAAAGATGTCCAGGACGGGAGGATAATCTTCCGCGGTAACATCGCTGACAATCAGCTCACCCCGCGGGCCGATCTCGGCGCCGCAGAGCTCCGGAACCGGGGCCGTCCCGGGGGCGAAGACCGCGCCCAGGTTCAGGCTGCGGTCCGCGGGGGTGGAGTCGGTCTTCCAGTTCAGGGGGTTGATGGAGAAGGTCCGCGTGCCCTCAGGAATAATGATGGAGCCGCTGAGGCTGCCGTCTTCACAGTCAAAGCAGATGATGGAGCCGGTGTCTGTCTCTCCGGAGGCCGGAACCATCTGGGGATTGGCGGCAACCATCTCCCCGGTGAGGCGCCAGCCCAGAGCATAGACCGCCACCAGATTTTCCCGCAGAGCCTTCGCCTCTTCACCGTCGCCGCCGTAGAATTCCTCCAGCAGCTTCAGGCACATCTCCGAGCCCTGGGAGAACCCAGCCAGGATGATTCCCCGGCCGTCATTTTCGTTATCCAGGTACCAGCGGAAAGCCGCCGCCACATCCCGGTAGGCAAGCTCCGCCGCCTGCAGCCGTTCTTCATCCGGAAGGGTGTAGGCGTTGATGGACATCTGCCGGTAGTAGGGGGAGAAGAGTCTCCCCGCCTCGTCATAGATGCCCCTCTCCAGCTCCAGGGCGCTGAGGAAGCGGCCCTTCAGCTTCTCATTGAGGTCCAGGGCATTCCGCTCACTGAGGGTGTCCACCGTCGGGCAGATGAGGAAGACGTCCACATCCCGGTCCTCCCCCTCGGCCAGCCAGGCCCAGTTTTCAGCATCCGCATAATCCAGGGCTGCGAGCTCCGGCCCTGCGGCCGGCACATCGGCGCTCTCTTCAGCAGACTCGTCTGCCGGCGCCTCCGCGGGTTCGTCCACGACCCCAGGCGTTCCGGCCACAGGCTCTGGCTCATTCACTGCTTCTTCAGCGGGTTCCGTCTCCGGCTCCTCCGCCGGCTCAGTCTCATCGGTCAGGGGCTCTTCCGCTGGTTCCGCGGGCTCCTCCGCCGGCAACTTCACCGCCGGCAGTCCCTGAATCGACTCGGTGGACAGGCCCAGAATCCCGGCAATCTGCCGGGCGGCGATCTGGGCGTCGCTGCGGTAAGCGGCGACATCGGGCTCCAGGTCGCAGGAATAGTTGGCGATAATCTCCACCGGATAGCCGTGCTGCTGGTTATAAACCCCGGCGATGGCGTTGTACACCGCCTGTCCCCAGCGCTGGTGATAGGAAGAGGTGACGATGGTCATGGAGTGAATCCCGCGGGACTCCAGGATCTTCATGGTGTTTACGGCGTTGTCCTGGGTGGTCCTGGCCGCCTCGTCCGTCAGAATCCGGGCGGGGTCAATGCCGCACTCATCGGTGAGGTAGGCCTTCATGAGACCCGCCTCGGTATGGCCCTCAGGATTATTGCTCCCGGTGGCGCCGCCGGTGCACACCAAAACTGTGGCAGGAAACTCCCGCGCCACAGCGGCCGCCGCCTCGCAGCGGAGCTTGAGCTCGGGCTGCATCTCACCGTCCATCAGCTCATAGCCCAGCACCACGATGGCGTGCTTGTCACTGTCGGGAATTCCGGAATCAGCCAGGCTCTCCGCCTTTTCCTCGCCCCGGTGCAGATACATGGGATAATCCGGATCCAGGTAAACCGTCTGCCAGTGGCCGGCGATGGCC
>CAMONN010000019.1 GCA_946620645.1 uncultured Clostridia bacterium | reverse complement strand
CACGATTCCTAATTTCATTTCCTTATTTATCTCCTTAAAATGTTCTAATAACAATATATTTACCCATTTTGAAGTCCCTTTTCTTCAGTCGGAGAAAAAGGAGCCCTTTGCGATGTTCCGTATTATAACAAATGGACTCTCTTTTCTCAAGACCGCAAGCTCATAAATCGATGATTTGTTGCTGATATACTCCTCAAACTCTTTGCGTTTTATCAGCTTTTTGGAGCCGACGTTAGTTTCTCTTAAAACAAGTATATAAGTCAAGCCCTGCTATTTCAACTTGGAGCGTCAAATTGAAATAACAGGGTCTTTGGTTTTCTCTAGAAGATCGTTTATGCGCGGCTTTTGAGCCTTCTGCAGATTCTTTCCTGATCCGGGGCAAATCAGCCCAGTCGGGAGAGGAGTGTGGCGTAGTCCATGGTGCCCGCCAACGGCAGCATCTCCATGTTTTGGTAGACTGCGATGGCAGCCCGAATCTCGTCCTTGGTCATCTGCGGGTTTATTTCGCTGCGATACTCGGAAGAGCCGGTGTAATCCCCGGATGCGAGGAGTTCCTCCTCCGAAGGCTCACCGTCCCCGTTGAGGTCATTGAAATTCAGGTGTCTGACCCAATAGTCGGTGTCGATCTCCCCGGTGTCCCGTTTGGACATGTAATACTCGTAGTAGATCGCGCCGGCGTAATCGGCATTGCCGTTATAATAGACCCCGGTTCCCGGATAATACGAATAGCCGGCGTTCCCGCCCGCACCATACGGCCAGTGATTCATGAGGCAGCGGGCGTATCCATTTTCGAAGGTGAAGAGAGACGTCCAGTAGCCGGGCTCATTGATCACGAGCTCCGGGATCTCATCGGTGTCGGCAAAAATCAGGTCATACAAGACTCTGTTATCGGCGATGCTGTAAGCCTTCGCAGTCTGCGCGTACGCTTCCTGCCAGCTTCCATACACGCTCTCCGAACGATCGCTGAGGAGCACGGATTTCAGACCATCGATGGTGGCGTCGGCGCCGAGGTCCGTCAGTTTCGTTTCATCCAGGTCAGCAAAATACCCAAAGACATCGTCCGTGGTCAAGGCTTCATAGAGGAGCGCATGGGTGCCGTAGTCCGAATCCCCGATGAGCGCGATATCCTGCATACCGTCGGCGTTGAAATCCAAAAATCCGATGGCGTTGATCTTTCTGAGATACGCCAGAACATCCGCCTGAATGTAGGTGGAGAGTTCTGTCATGCGTTTGCCGTTTTTGACAAGGACAATAGACGTTTCACCGTTATAATCCTGGTAGGTAATCAAGCGCACCGGCCCGTCAAACTGGGGCAGATTAACATCAAAGGTCTGCTCCGGGTCGCAGTGATCATCCCAGCATAAGATGTTGGACTCCATCACATAATCATCGCCGGATTTGGTCATGGTTAAAATGCGGTCGGCGAACACGCCCCTGTGACTGCGCGGGTCGACCCCCGGGCTGCTGTCGTTCAGCGTGAAGCGGAGCACATAGCGGTCACCGGACTGTTCTCCGGAGACGCAGTCATACAGCATCATTTCATTGGCCCAGTGCTGAAGGTAAAAGGAATCCCGGGAACTGAGGTAAACCCAGGACACCGGCTCCCCTTCCGGAATCTGACCGGAGCCGGTATGCCGCAGGGCAAAATCTGAAAGGGCGCTCTTTCTGAGAACAAACAGATCGCCGTACAGGACCTTTTGATCCGTTGCCGCAAGATAGTCCGCGATTTCCTCCTCGCCGGCTCCCGCTTCGGTAATCCCGGCCCCGTTTCTCAGGACCGCATCCCATTCGATCTCTGATGGCCTGAGAAAAGGCTTCTCCAGAAAGCCGTTATACTCCGGCGTTCCGAAGAGTTCCGTAAAGGTCCGGAGCTCCTCTGCCGAGAGAGCGCGCGGAGGCTGCGCTTCAGGCTCGGCAGGCTCGGCCTGTACGGGGGGTTCCTCCGGCATCGACTGTGCGGGCGTGGAGGAAGACTTCCCGCAGGCGGAGAGCATCAGGACCATAGTCAGCAGGAGCGGCAGAATGATTCTCCTCATTGAATATTTCATGGGTGGAATATCTCCTTTTCAAAGGATCATTCTCATTCTACCACAGTTCTATTCCGAAAGGTTTTAAGGTTTCTTAAAAATGGGTCTTGGGGTTCCTCCCCCCTGAACTGCATGAGAGTTCCCTCCGGGCATTGTGCGGGGAACCGGGATATGCTATAATTCCCGAATCCGAAAAGACGGCCCAAAGGCCTGACGGAAGCAGGGGCTGTGTCGCCAAAGCGGTGACACGGCCCCTGCTGTATTGAACGGTATTTATGCGATGCTTTTGCTCCCGGACTCAGTTCCGCCTGTTCAGCTGCTCCCGGCTCTTCTCGTCCCAGCGGCCGATCCGCCTAAGCTCCGCCTCTTTGTTCCAGATGAAGCTGACGCGCATCTCGGTGCCCTCCCGGATGTGGACAAAGTTCTCCCGGTGCTTCAGGAAAATGGGAAGTGCGGGAATGAGCAGAATCAGCGCGCAGCCCAGGAGCCCCGTCATCCGGTAGTAGCAGACCGGGAACACCACCGACATGGTCGGTGCCACGAAGCAGACATAGCGGGTTATGAGTGCCAGGAGAATCGCGGCGGCCAGCAGCAGCAGAAACCACTTCCACCGCCAGGCCAGCACCGCACCCCCGAGACTTGCCAGGCCCTTCCCTCCCCTGAAGCCCAGAAGCACCGGGTACATGTGCCCGAGGATACAGGCCACGGCGGCCAGGGGGCCCGCGGCGGTCATGGCCGGAAACAGCGCCTCGCAGAGCTTCCAGGCTGCGAAGGACTTCAGGATATCCAGCGCGGCGGTAATGAAGAAGGCGTTACGTCCCACCATAATGAAGGCATTGGTGGCGCCGACGTTGCCGGAGCCCTCCTCCCGCATGTCATAGCCCCTGGTCTTTCCGAAGAAGTATGCAGGGCTGATGTTCCCCAGCAGATACCCGATCAGAACACAGATGAAAACTCTCCCTGCCGTCATCCCGGAGCCGCCTCCTTTCCATCCTCCTCCGGAGGCCTGCAGGCTCTCCGGCGTCCGGCGCTCTGTTCATTCTACTACTCTCTGTCCGGACTTTGATGAGGAGATTGTAGCACAGGCTCGCCCCGAGGGCAACAGGAAACTTTCTCCAGGGCCAGGCACCCGGAAAGCTTCCGGGAACCAGACTGATATCCGGCAAATACGTCTTTGCGCAAACTGGGACACACCAAAAATGGTGCGTCGTTCAACTAAGAGCGCCATTTTAACGACGCCCTCAATTCAAGTGATTTTTAGTTATGTTTATTAACATACATGAACACAAATGTTTACACATATCAAGAAAAAGAGACCGGCTGTGTTATTAACAAGTGAAAACGAAACGGAAGTAGAACAGAGTAAGTGACCCGAACAATGAAGGCTGAAAAATCCCCCATCCCTGAGCTGCCAGGCAGGTCTGCGTCCGATGCTTATTTTCCCGGCTCTTCCACGTTTATTGAATCACAATCCGGCGGAGCAGCTTGCCGTGAGCGGGAAATGATGATAGAATAAAAACTGAAAAGGGCAAAAAACATTATGGAACAGGTGAAGCCGACATGAACAGCAAACGGCGCATTCTTCTCATCGCCACGGGCGGGACAATCGCATCACAGGTCACGGACCACGGTCTGAAACCCGGACTGGACGCGGAGCAGCTTCTGTCATACATTCCGGAACTGGCCGATGAATTTCTCATTGATGCCGTTCAGGTGTGCAACATTGACAGCACCAACATGACACCGGAGATCTGGGGTCAGATTGTGGCTGCGGTGGAAGCCAAATACCTGTATTACGACGGATTTGTTGTCTGTCACGGGACGGACACCATGGCCTACACGTCGGCTGCGCTTTCGTATATGATCCAGAATTCCAACAAGCCCATCGTCGTGACCGGCGCTCAGAAGCCCATCAACGAAGTGAACACCGACGCCCGCCAGAACCTGATTGACAGCATTCGCTACGCCGGAGACCCCGATTCGCAGGGGGTTACGCTGGTCTTTAACGGCAATGTGATCGCCGGCACCCGGGCCAGGAAGACCTACGCCCACAGCTACAATGCTTTCAGCAGCGTGAACTTTCCCGTGCTGGCGGTGATCCAGGAAAAGAAAATCATCCGCTTTATCCCGCAGCAGACTTATACCGAGCCGGTGCACTTCAGCTACCGCATGAACGACAGCATCGTGGTGCTCAAGCTGATTCCCGGGACCAAACCCGAACTGGTGGAATACCTGTTCCAGAACTATGACTGTCTGGTGATCGAGAGCTTCGGTGTGGGCGGTATCCCGCAGTCGCTGCAGGAGACGTTCTATGAACAGATGGAAAAATGGATCTCCAAGGGCAAGCTCGTCGTCATGGCAACCCAGGTGGCGAACGAAGGCAGCAATATGGAGATTTATGAGGTGGGCCAGCGCTTTAAGGAAGATTTCCACCTGATGGAAGCATACGACATGACGCTGGAAGCCACGATCACGAAGCTCATGTACCTGATGAGCATCTGCGGCAGAAACTACACCGCGATTTATGACGGCTTTTACAAGACCATCAATTATGACATTCTGAGCCGATCATGAGCCCGCGCCCGGGCCCGGCAAAACGGCGGGAGGCTGAATACCTCCCGCCGTTTTTATGTAAAAGAACTGGCTGAGGAACGGAACCCCACCCGTTACGCTCTCGCGGAAAAAAGCGGCATCTCCTACAGCACGCTCCTCTCTTGTGATCGGGTTTATCTCCCGATATTCAGATTGTATCCCGCGACCGCACCGACCAGACCGCCGAGCACGTGGGAAAGATTTGAAATGTTGTCCCGGATGAAAATGCCGTCATATACCTGTTCTCCAAGGAAAATCAGGGCGACGAGAATGACCGTTACCGGGATTTCACCCGATCTCACGTTCGCGAAGGAGATCAGAAGAATAAAAGCGAAAACAACTCCGCTTGCCCCGCAGAGCGCCGTATCCGGAAAGAAGATCCAGTTGACAAGGCCGGTTACCAGGGCGGTAATGGCAATGACCTCGAACACCTTGGCCGGGCCGTACTTCTCCTCCAGTGCGGGACCGAGGAGAAGAATGTAGGACATATTCCCGATCAGGTGCGTCCAGCTGCTGTGCCCCAGCACATGCGTGAAGAAACGGACATAGGTCAGCACATCCTTCAGTGAGGAATGATACGTCATGAAGAGCACCCGGTTGGCCCTGCCCCCGGTAAACTGGTTTATAAGCAGCGCCGCAAGGCAGGCCAGGGCAAACCCCAGCACCGCGGGCGCATTGTTGGTGATAATCAGTTTCTGCCGTCTCATCTGTCTTTTCTCCGTTTATCGATTTTGTTTTTCCATATTACCACAGAATCGTTCCCGCGACAACAAAAATGCAGCCAGACAGACGGGCATGATCGCACATTCGGCCGGCCGCGGCGGCATTCATCCGAGCCGATCGCACCGTCAGAATTCCCTCAGATCAACAGGGTGCAAGAAACCATAGATATGGTTTCGTACTGGCGCAATAATCATTCGCGATATGACTGAGATGGAATATAATATTCCCCATGCTGCTAAATTATGCCTGTTTTAAGGGATGAAAACATAATCATTGTACACTATTCATGTTGTCACCAATGCCCGCCAGGCTTCAAGGCCAATTTCGCCGTCGGGGTCCAGGCCCACCAGCAGGATATTGGCCATCCGGGATAAAACACCGCGGCAGCCGCATAATTGTGCAGCTGCCGCGGTGTTTTGCCTGATTCCTTGTTCAGTTTACGCGGCCTGAGGCAGACTCTCCCCAAGGGACTCGCCGGACCAGTCCCGCTCATGGAACTGCTCCTCCGCCCTGGTGATCCCCTCGGGGTAGATCTGGGCGAAATCATTCTTCATGGAAATGGGAATATAGCCCTTGGCGGCATAGTCCGCGGACTTCTCCTCCCAGTTCTGCTTCCCCCACTCCCGGACATTGTCATCCGCAACGACCATGTAGGCCTGGGCCGGGTAGGGGTTCCGGCTGTCGATGGTGTAGTTCATCATGCTGGTGTCGCTGCCGCTGTTGCCGAAGGCCAGGACGGGACGCTGGCCGATCTCCCGCTCGACATAGATGGATTTGTTGGCGTTGAGATTCTTCTGGATGAAGCCGCCGGTCAGGATCAGCTCGTCCCCGTCCTCATACTTGAAGTTCAGGTTGGAGGACTCGGTCTCATGGCCGGGCTGCTTGACCTCAAAGTCCGTGCCGATGACATGGTTGGGCGTGACGTAATCCCGGATGGGAGAGTTGGCAACGATGGCGCGGGTGGTGGTGCGTTCGGTGCCGCTGATAACATAGATGGTAAAGTCATGGTCGTACAGGTACTTCACCACCTCCACCATGGGGAGATAGAAGTTGTCAATGTAGCGCATGTTGTTGAAGCTCTCGGTCTTCTTCTGGCCGAACTCCACGGCATAGTCCCGCAGCTCCTCCACCGTCATGCCGGCATAGGCTTTGGCGAAGTTCCGGGCCAGGGTCTCGTCCGCAAGGTACCCCGGGCGGATGGAGGCGGCGATCTGCTTCAGTTCATCGGAGACCCGTTCGGGATGATCCACCAGGCAGTACTCGATGAACATCATGGTGTCATAGTAGGTGTAGTAGGTCTCGCAGGTCAGGGTACCGTCCATGTCGAAGACGGCGATGCGGTCCTTGACGGGAATGAAGCTCTCACTGCCTTCGGCGGTCACCGACTCCACGTAGGAAACAAGCTGCTCTGCGGCGGCGGAGCCGGGGGTCCAGAGGGACAGGGGCTCCTCTGCGGCTGCGGGCTGTTCAGTGGCTGCGGGTTCCTGCGCGGCTGCAGGCTGTTCTGCTGCTTCCGGCTCCTGCACGGCCGCGGGCTGCGCTGCGGCTGCAGGCCGGTCCGTCCCGGCAGGGGGCGCCAGGCGCGAGGCCCGCAGGTACATTACGCCCAGCACCAGGCAAAGGAGGATGGCCAGGATCGCAACGACCCGCCAGCCGAATACCGGTTTCTTTTCCATAGTCTGTTCTCCTCAATTTACATATGATGAAAGGATTCCCGCAGGGAATCTGATCACTCCTGAAAACGGACAGATTGTATCACAATCCCGCGGGACAATCAATGCTCCCGGGTGTTTAATCGGGGATCTGCGCCGGCCTGATTCAGGACGCTGTTGATCCCGCCGGCGCAGAGAAGACTGACTGTCCCGGAAACAGACTCGATGGGGGGCCGCTGTTTGGACAGGAACCAGCTCTGATACACCGAGAGCATGCCGGAGAAGACAAAGTCCAGGATGATATCCGCGTCCTTCTCCAGAACCGGGAGCTGGATGAGGACGGCCTCCCTGGTTTTCGCCTTCAGGAGGTCCACAACCTTCGTAATGAGGCTGGCGTTGTCCTTCATGGAAATCAGATGGCCGTAGAAATCCAGGTTGCCGTTGATGACGGCGGTCAGCTTCTCAAACACAATGCCCGGATTGCCCAGGGCCTCCCGGAAGTCCGTCTCCTCCAGGGCCGCCTCAAAGGCCCGGACAATATTGTCCTCAATCTCATTCAGAAGATCGTAGATTCCGGAATAGTAATTATAGAAGGTCTTCCGGTTGATGTCGGCGATGTTCACGATGTCGCTGATGGTAATATCGTCAATGTCCCGCTCGCTCAGGAGCTGGGCGAAGGCGCTGTAGATCGCCCGCTTTGTTCTGGCAACGCGCCTGTCTTCTTTTTTCCGGTCCAAGTTTCCGCTCCTCCTTATCCGGATCTCCCAGCCGGGAACTTCTGCAGTTAAAGCAACAAAACCGGTGGAAAGTGTGGCATTTACCCCATCTCCCGCCTGTTCTGTCCATTGTTAAATTCCGGTGTGTATATTAATATACACCTGTCGCAAAAGTCAAGATTAACTATGATTGAGGTTATATCATATGAAAAGTGTTAAGAATTACACCATTGCAACGGCATCCACCGCAGACCTTCCGCGGACCTATCTGGATGAGCATCACATTCCCTTCATTCCCTATTCCTTTACGGTAAACAGTGAGCCCGAGACCGACGACTGCCGGGAAGAGAGCCGGGCCGCCATCTACGCGGGCATGAGAAAGGGCGATGTGCTGACCACATCCATGATTAACGAATTTGTCTACTACGACTTTTTCAAAGAGCTGCTGGACCGGGGAGAGAACGTCATCTTCCTGGACATGTCGGTAAAGATGTCGGTTTCCTTTGAAAACTGCAAGAAGGCGGCGGAAAGCATCCGCACCGAGTACCCCGGACAGGAGCTTTACGTCATGGACACCCGCTGCATCTCAGGGGGACTGGGTCTCCTGGTAATGAAGATGGTGGAGCTGAAGGAACAGGGCGCGGATTTTGACACCGTGATCCGCTGGGGAGAAGAAAACAAATTGAAAATCGCCCACCGGTTTACGGTAGACGATCTGAATTACCTGAAGCGCGGCGGAAGAGTCTCCAACGCCGCGGCCCTGGTGGGCTCCGCCCTTGGGGTCAAGCCGGTCCTCTACGTGCCGGATGAGGGCACGCTGAACGTCGCCAGCAAGGTGAGAGGCCGGAGGAACGCGCTGCGGGCCATTTCGGACGCGGTGCTGAACGACCTGAGCCAGTTGGACGTCACGGGACAGGAAATGCTGATCCTCCACGCGGACTGCCTGGCGGACGCGGAGTATGTCCGGGACCTGGTGAAGGAGATTCACCCCGAAATGGGCGAGATCCGGATCTCCTCGCTGGGCGTGGTGATCGGGGCCCATACGGGTCCGGGACTGCTGGCCATCTTCTATCTGTGCAACGGAAGGACGCCAAAATAAACCAAAGGCAAAGATTGCCTAAAACAGCCGCATAGTTTACAGGCCATATTTTAAAGATGACGCGGGCGCCCCTTCAGAGAGAAGAGGCGCCTGTTTTCAATCTACGGACTTTACGGGAGCGGCATGCACCCGGCGGATCCCCCGCTCCGGCAGCTCCGAAAGCAGGATCCCGAAAAGGATCAGCAGGCCGCCGGTTACGGTTTTTACGGTAAAGGGCTCGTGCAGGAAGAGGACGCCCAGAGCGGAGGCCACAATGGGATTCAGTGCGCAGAACATGCCCGCCCGCTCGGCGGTAGTGCCGCTCTGCGCCACGGGCTGCAGGGTGAAGCCGAAGCAGCTGCATACCACAGCCAGCATCAGAATTCCGAACCACTCCCCTGTCCCGGACGGCAGGCGGGGCGTTTCCGTGAGGAAGCTCATCAGGAGGCTCACGGCGCCGATGACGCCCACCTGAATCACGCCCGCCGCCAGCGTATCAATGCCGCTGTGGCTCAGCCGGTCGGTAACCACAATCGTACTGGCATACAGCAGCGCCGCAAGCAGGCAGAAGCACTCCCCCGCGCCGAAGCCCACGCTGCCGCCCAGGGTCAGCACCGCCACACCGGACATGCAGAGGAGAGTCGACAGGATCACCTTTCCCCCGGGGAGGCGCCTGGAGATCAGCGCCTGCAGAAGCGGAACGATCACAATGGCGGTATTGACGAGGAAAGAGGCGTTCCCGGAGCTCATCCGCTTCAGCCCGCTCAGCTCAGCTGCCACCACGAGGAAATACATCCCGCCCATCACCGCTCCGGCCGCGACGGTTTTCCGGCCCGCGCTTCTCAGACGGGGGAAAAACAACAGGACCAGCAGCGCGAAGGCCAGTGAGAAACGGACACCCAGAAGATTGAACATCCCCATGCCCTTCAGGATCAGCTTGGAAAAAAGATAACTCGTCGCCCGGGCCGTAATGACGGCCGCCAGAAGCATCTCTGCGGAGCGGCGCGTCAGACGAAGTGATTTCATGCTCCACCCTCCATAAGTCCTTCCGGACTCAACTCTTTCTTGACACAGAGTATATCAGCAGTGTATCATTGAGTAAAACGAAAGTTTATCAAGAGTCATTGAGTAAACGTCAAGAAAGGTCAGGATTATGGACACAGAAAAATGCGCAGCGCTGCTGCGCGTTCTGGAAAGCGGGAGCATCACGGCTGCCGCGGAACAGCTGGGATACACGGTATCGGGAGTCAGCCGAATGATGGCGGCGCTGGAGGCGGAAAGCGGCTTCCCGCTGCTGGTGCGCGGCAAGGGCGGCGTTCTCCCGACGGCGGAGTGCGAGAAGATGCTGCCGACAGTCCGGGAGCTTGCCCATCTGGGCCAGCTGTATACGGAGCGCTGCTCCGCCATCCGCGGGCTGGGCACCGGGCTCCTCCGGATCGGGAGCGTGTACAGCGCCTACTATGACTGGCTTTCTCAGACAATGGCCCGGTTTTCCGGGCAGCACCCCGGCATTGAGGTCCGTTTTCTTCAGGGAAGCAGCAGCGAGTTCTACGGGATGCTGGCGGAGCATGAAGTGGACTTCTGCATTGTCAGCCGGCGTGAAGGCAACTATGACTTTTATTCTCTCCGCAGAGACCCGCTGACGGCCTGGGTCCGGGCGGATCACCCGCGGGTCCGGGACGGCGTCTATCCCCTGAAGGACTTTGAAACAGAGGCCTATGTGGATACCTATCCGGGGCAGGACACGGATAACAGCCGGGCCTTCCGGGCAAACGGGCTGACGCCCCGGGGACAGTTTCTGTCCCTGGACGTGCAGTCCACAAAAGCCATGGTGGCCGCAGGGCTGGGCGTCAGCCTGAATAACGCGATTCTGGCCCACGGGCTGGACCTCTCGGGGATTGCGGTGCTCCCGACAGAGCCCCTCTGCGAGGTGGAAATCGGCATTGCCGCGCCACACAGGGAAGACCGCTCTCCGGCGGCGGAGGCCTTTTTATCCCTGGCCCTGAAAAACCTTCCGAAGGGAGGCGGATAAGCGTGCCGCAGATCATCATCCATGTGGACATGGACGCCTTTTACGCCTCGGTGGAAATGAGAGATGACCCCACGCTGCGGGGGAAGCCGCTGATCATCGGGTCCCTGCCCAGCGAGCGGGGCGTCGTGGCCACCTGCAGCTACGAGGCGCGGCCCTTCGGCGTTCACTCCGGAATGAACATCAAGGACGCCTACAGGCTTTGCCCGGGCGGGATCTATATGCACCCGAACTTTGAAAAGTACAGGGCTGTCTCCAGGCAGCTCCACGCCATCTGGGACACCTACGCCTCTGCGTCAGAAACCATCGCGCTGGACGAAGCCTACCTGGATGTGACTGAGCAGGCGGTTGACTGGGAGGGGGCCCGCAGAATCGCCCGCCTCATCAAGGAGCGGACCCTGGAAGAACTGAAGCTAACCTGTTCTGTGGGACTGGCCTATTCCAAAACGGCGGCGAAGACCGCCAGCGAAGAGAAGAAGCCGGACGGCTATTTTGAGATTCTGAGCCCCGAGGAGTATGTCCGGCTGATTCAGGACCGGGACGTGAAGGTCCTGTATACCGTGGGCGGAAGCACCGCAGAAAAGCTCTACGGCATCGGCATCCGCACGGTGCGGGATGTCCAGCAGCGGCAGGAGGACGTGATCCGCCTGCTGGGGAAGCAGGGGCGCTGGATCACCCAGGTCGCCCTGGGCATCGACGAGCGGAGGGTGGAGCCCTACCGGCCGGAGGAGGCCAAGTCCATCGGCCGGGAGCTGACGTTTCAGAAGGATGTGGACAACTACGAGCTTCTGAGGGACGTGCTGTTCCTGCTGGCGCTGAACGTGGAGAACCGGGCGAAGCGTGTGGGCCTGCGGGGCCGGGGCGTAACCCTGAAGCTTACCTACGCGAATATGAAAAGCATCACCCGCTCCCGCAGCCCGGCGGCCTGCGGCGGTGCCGTCTCCATCTGGCGGGAGGCGGCAAGTCTGCTGGACAAGGTGGAGAAACGCCCCGTCCGCCTGATCGGGGTCAGCCTCTATAACCTTACGGACACGGAAGAGCAGCAGCTGCGGCTGGAGGGCTTTGACACGGAGGACGCCCGGACCCGGGAGGCGGAGCAGAAGCGGATGCTGGCCGCCCTGGGAGAGCGCTATCATCTGGATTTTGAAGGGAACCTGGAGAAGCTTTTCCACATGGAAACCCTGCACAGGACCGCGGAATACATGCGGAAGCACTTCTGACATCCGGGACCCAGTCCCGGACGGACCGCAAATCAATGCGGATAAGAAATTGAGCGTCCCCTCTTCGTGAAGGGACGCTCTTTCTGACGATATGGACTTTGATTCCGGCGCTCCGTACGGGCTTTTTACGATTCAGGCGGTTTACGGCCGTGCCTTCCGCCGCAGGACAAACACGTCAAAGCCGATGTCCGTCTCCAGCTGCAGGCAGCGCTCCAGCTTTTCCTGGTCCGCCCGGCCGGTTTTATAGTAATAGGGCGTCATCAGGAAAAGATTGTGGATGTCCTCCTGAGAGTCCAGAAGGATGCGGCCCCGGATCTCTTCCCTCTTCAGCAGTTCAAAACCCTCCGGGGAATACTCCGGCTTCGGGTTCCGGTAAGGCCTGTCATAAATCGCGGATTTCAGCTGAAAGAGATGGTCCTCCGAAGGAAGGGCGGCAATCAGGATTCCGCCGGGCTTCAGGACCCGGAAGAACTCCCCGTCAGAGGCCGGTGCGAAGATGTTCAGCAGCAGATCCGCCGTCCCGTCCGGTACCGGCAGAGAGGAAACACTGGCGATGGCCAGGAACAGCTCCCTGTCCCGTCTGGCCGCCTGAATCAGGGCGGCCCGGGAGATGTCGACCCCGACAGCGGTACAGCTTTTCCCGCTGCGCTCCAGGGCCTGCTTTACCCCGACGGTGTACCAGCCTTCACCGCAGCCGGCGTCCACCAGACAGACCTCTTCCCCGGCGTTCTCCACGGCAAGGGCACAGATGCGCGCCCGCAGGCACTCATAATAGCCCCGCTCCAGGAACCGCGTTCTGGCGAGGACCATGGCCCGGTCATCGCCGTGCCTCCTGGAGGAGGACCGGTTGGACATCAACAGGTTTACATAACCCTGACGTGCGATGTCATAGCTGTGGCCGTTCCGGCAAAACCATCTGGAGTTTTCCCGCTGCAGCGCCTCCGCGCACACCGGGCATCGGAAATGAAACATGATACAAACCCTTCATAACGTGATGATACATTTTACCAGACTCCCCGGGAATCGTCAATTTCGGCAAGTTTTACTTGACAGGTCGGAGCGGCAGATGTATGTTGATTTGCGAACTTTTCGCAAATCATGCTGTTTTGTTTCAGCAATGAGATTTCCGATGGAAAGGAGATGAGATCATGAACATGCCGCAGGCGCGCTTGAAACACTTTTGAAGAAATGCTGCAATAAAATTGCCTGCGGTATGCCCGGGAGATCATGACCGGATTCACCGCGGTGCTCACCCGTTATCAAAAAAGTACCTGGGAATAGGCTGTGTATAGGCTGCTCCCAGGTGTTTTTCCCACTTTTCAGCGACTATTTTCATTTTCGTGTCACATTTTCTTCAGAAGCCGCGTCTATATAAGTGAAGGCCATTGAAAGGAGTGAGCTTATGAAGCGAAGAGCAACTCTTCTGCTCATCTTGTGTATGATTTTCCTGGCAGCATGCGGGAAGCGTCCGGAAGCCGCAACGATTGTAACCGCGTCCCCCTGGCCAAGCCACGCCCCGGGAGCGACGCCGTATGTGCGGCTGCAGGCCGAGAGCAGCACAACGCCGAATTCAGGAACTCATCAGGGTCCGGTAGAGCACTCCGAAAGCTATGAGGATATTATCCGCAAGCTCTATACGGAAGACGGCAATTATTACGGGAAAGACTGGGAAATGCAGATGTTCAGGGAACTGCCGCAGGATGAGCCGTATTCCTTTGTGGTACGGACTGACGCCATGCTGCAGGGCGGGGACACGTTGGACGACCACATCGCCCTGGCGCAGGAATTTGCTGAGCTCGGCTGTGAAGCGAAAGTGAAGGAAATGCGCAGTATTGAAGACGGGAAGGAATTCACCGCCTGGGTCACGATCATCACCACAACCCCTGCCCACTTTTGGGAAATCAGCGGCAGTCTGGAGGAAAAGCTGCATGTGGAACAGTTATACCAGAGTGTCGATATTCGGTTTGACACGGTGGTCTGGCCGGAGGGATAAACGATTGTGATGAATGAAAAAAGACTGCTGCAGAGACTAAGGCGGGGCGATGAGTCCGTGCTGCCGGATCTGATCCGGCAATACAGCGGGTACGCATACGCCATCGCCGCCAACATTCTGGCCCATGCCCTGGGTGAGGAAGATATTGAAGAAGTCGTGTCCGACGCTTTCCTGAGCATCTGGGAAAACCGCGGGAACATTGAAACGGAAATGCTGAAGGCGTATCTGGCGGCCGTGGTCCGCAACAAGGCCAAAACGGCGCTGCGGAAGCACCACGAGGAAGAGCCGCTGGAAGACGACCTACTCCAGATCAGCATCCCGAATCAGCCGGAGCAGAAGATCCTGCTGTCGGAGCTGAGAGAGATTGCCCATGAGGCCGTGGATTCTCTCGGTGAGCCGGACCGGGAAATCTTCCAGCGGTATTACTTCCTTTATCAGAAGACGGAAGACATTTCCAGGGCGCTGGGGCTGAAGGATGCAACCGTCCGGGCTAAACTTTCCCGAGGGCGAAAACGATTGAAAGAGTATCTGACGGAAAGGGGGTACAGCTGTGAAGACACGCATTACTGATCTGGTACAGGACTGCTGTCCTGAAAAGGCCGACATTGGCGTATATGATGAAGAACTCGCACAACGGATCCTGAACCGGGTACAGGACCGTCTCGGCGCAGAGAGCAGGCCCCCGCAAAGGGTGGTCCGGAAGCTGCCCCGGGCCTTCCTCCTTGCCGCGGCACTCGTTTTGGCGCTTGGAACCGTCGCCTTCGCCATTGCGGAATACACCATCAGCCTTCGGAAACCGGCGTCAGATGAGGAGCTGGTTTCGGGATTCCGCTACGAAGAGGTCAAAGACGGCAAGGTGTGGAACAGTGAAATCCTTGCCTATCCCGATGCGGGAATGGTCTTCACCTTCAACTGCCCGGAGGAGATCCGGAGCACGCCGGAATTCCGCTGCTTCTGGCTCCCGCAGGAGGCAACAGAAGGAATTACCGATGAACAGGGCTGGAGCAAAAGACTGTTCTGTGATGCCGGTGATACGATCCCCTACTCCATCTCCACAATAGATTATATCCGCAACGGCTTTCAGCTTGTGCTGAGCGGCAATGTGACGGTGGTAAAGGAGGAGCGGCTGGGAGACTGGGAAATCCTTGAGGTCACATCAGATTACAGTTCTCTCCCCTATCGGACCTATGAACGCGCAAATTATATCATGCTTTTTAATCAGTCAACCGGATACCTGGTCCTGATCTCCGGGGAACTGGAGATGGAAACGCTGGAGCATATTGCCCATGAGATGGAGATCCGGGAGAGCAATTCTCCTGCTGTTAAGGAACCCGGAGGGCCCCAGATCGGCGTGATTGACCTGGCAAGAGGATAATCAGAAGAGCGCCCCTTCTTTGTGAAGGAGCGCTCTTTGTTTCTGCCGTTTAAGTTCCCTGTCTTTTATCGATCTATATGGCATGAAAAGTCCCGCTCCCCCTATGTTTGACAGTGCTTTTTTCGCTGTCTCTCATAGAGGGAGCATATTATGAATGGCAATGCCTTTGATTTAGCTGTCGCTGTCACGCAGTGGACGCCACCATGCAATGCCGAAGAAGAGGCAATTGAGGAAAGCTTCCGCCATGCCGATGCCCTTTGCTTTTGCAATCGGTCTGCCCTTCAGGAAGAATTCCCCCGTATGGGCCGCCATCAGCAAAAGCAGCGGGATGAACTTCTTTTTTCCACAGAAATACGCAGCAACAGCATACAGGAGCACGCAGATTACATTTCCGTATTTGCTCTGTTTCATCACCGTCACTCCCAGGTTCTTATTCTGCATTGACAATCTTCTTTGCGCCGTTCACGGAGATAAACAGGAGGAACGTGGCCAGCACAGACGCTGCAATGCCAAAGAACCATGCCAGCGTGTAAGTGCCTGTGGCGTCATAAGCCGCAGCATAGACCAGGTTGTTTACCGCCATGGACAGGCTTGCAAAGGAGTTGACGAAGCCGAAGGTCTCGCCGTAGTACTTTGTGCCGAACAGACGTGAAGTCAGTGTTGGAGGGAAGATCGTGGCGTGGGAACTGCCCAGGCCGTAGAAGAGTGCGACGGGCAGCAGCATGGTAAAGTTCCTTGCAATCAGCAGGAAGACAAAGCACAAACCCATGCACACCGTGCCCATCAGGATTCCGGCCTTGACACCCCATTTGTCGAACACCATGCCCATAAGCAGCTTGCCGAAGATAGCAATCAAGCTGAAGATGGAGACAAAACGAGCCGCAGCCGCAGCACCCAACATACCGGTGACATGAGGCGCCATATGATAGAGTGCGCCCATGGTCAACAGCATAACGAAGATGGCCACCACATAGATCCAGAATACCGGCTTTTTCTGCAGTTCCTTCAGTGGAATGCCCACCTCGACCGCAGGGGAAGCTTTGGATGCTTCCGCAGCGGGGGCCTCATCGGCTCCCAGCGGGACAAGGCCTTTGTCAGACGGTTTGCTGCGGATAATCAGGAAGGTAAGCGGAACCAGCACGATCAGCATGCCCAGGCCGAGGAAGCGGAAGGTCATGCGCCAGCCGCTGGAGGCGATCATACTGCTAATCAGCGGGGAGAGCAGCATGGCGCCGATGCTGCTGCCAGCGAAGGTAATACTCATCGCCGTGCCGCGCTTTTTGACAAACCAGCGGGTCAGGACGATGGCAATGGGAACCGTGGTGGAGAAGGAACTTCCGAGACCGATCACAACCGCCAGCACGTAAAGGAGGCCGACATTGTTGACAAAGGAAAGGCAGGTATAGCCAACTACGCCAAGCAGAAGCGCTGCGGACATGATCGTGCGAGTATTCTTTGTTGCGCAAATCTTGCCGGCAATCGGGGAGAGAATCATACCGAGGATCATCAGGATGGTGCTGAACACGCCAAAGGCGCTGCGGGTAATCCCAAGGTCCTCCGTGATCGGCACAATAAACAGACTGATGCAGGAGAGCAGCAAAGTGAAGAAGGTTGCCATAATCAGCGTGCAGACAACCACAATCCACCAGCCGTAGAAAATGCCGCCTTTTTTCGTTTCCATAATTTATCCTCCTTAAGGGGAGCCGCCGCGCATTCAGTCTGTGCGGCGGCTGTCAAGCTGCCCGGAAACCGGATTACAGCGTTGCCTTGACCGCCACGTCGCTCAGTTCGATGGGGCGGGTCTTGTTTGCCTGGAAGACGCCCTGTTCCCGAAGCAGCGCATCATACTTGTCATGCGTCAGGATATAGAAGCACTCTGTGCCCAGCAGCTTGAACACATATTCCATCACCTCATCCAACGGAGTGCCAGTGGTGGTGACATACTTGCTGATGGCAAGCTGCTTCTGATAATCCTCATCATGATAGTACGGATCATCCGTAATGGCATAACGCTCGGGACGATGGCGGTCCGTCAAATACATTTCGGTCTGAACAAAGCCCGGAGCAAAAACCGAAACATCGATCTTTGAGCCTTTCGCCTTCAGTTCCTTATACAGCACTTCACTCAGTGCGATAGCCGCATGCTTGGAACTAAAGTAGGTCGGAGAGGCCGGAGAAGTAATCAGACCGGCGATGGAGCAGACGTTGATAATCTGCGCATGCTCATTCTGCGCCTCCATCATCGGCAGGAAGTAGCCGAGCATGAACCAGTGCGAGAAGACATTGACCTCATAAACCCAGCGGATATCCTGCTCGGGAATGTTGGTGAAATCACCGCTTGCACTGACGCCGGCATTGTTGACCAGAATGTCGCAGCGGCCAAAAACTTCCACCGTCTTGTCATAAATTTTCTTGCACTCTTCCTTCAGGGAAACGTCTGCCTGAACGGAGTAACCCTGAACGCCGAGAGCACGGATTTCTTCGGCAACGAGTTCCGCCTCATCTCCGTGGATATCGGCAACCAGAACGTCGGCGCCCCTCTTTGCGAAACCGAGTGCGAAAGCTTTGCCGATGCCGTTGGCGCCGCCGGTAACAACTGCTTTCAATCCTTTATAATCAGTGATCATTTTGAATCCTCCTATGATCGTTCTGTTGCCGTCCCGGTCCCGCCAGGATGGTACCGGGACGGCGGTTAAAGTCAATGCAGAATAGCATCAGCCGGGCTTTGAAAGGTTCAGGATGTTCTTCACCCTTGCTTCCTGCAGTCCCAAGGCTTCGGGGTGGGTCAGAACGTAGAACTGATCCTCCTCAAACGCAGTGAAGACCGTCAAGCCGACAGAGTCAATGGGAATACCGGTTGCGACGCCGCGGGCAGCGCGAATCTTGCCGGAGATGAATTCCTCGCTCTGATAATAGGGATCGTCATTAATGGCAGCCCAGTCCGGACGGTGGTTATCGCTCAGATGGATCGTGGTCTTCACATAGGCCGGGCACAGCACGTGCATGGAGATATTGGTGATTCCGCGGGATTTGAGCGCAAGATAAGTGCATTCCGTCTGAACCACATCAGCAGTCTTGGTGGCATGGTACATGCAGGAGCTGAAGGAGATGCACAGCCCTGCGCCGGAGGCGACGTTCATATAGCAGCACTCGTCACCCTGCTCAATCATCTGCTTGAGGAAGTAGTGCATGCCATAGGTGTGGGACACGAAATTTGCCTTGGAGATCCAGTTGATATCCTGGATCGGCAGCTCCCAAACCGGCCCGGGGGCGGTAACGCCGGCATTAGATACGGCAATATTGACCTTGCCGAAGTTGTCCAAGGCGAGCTTCAAAAGCGCTTCCACGTTCTCCGCCTTGGTGATGTCAGCGCACTGTGTTACAACGGGAACGCCGATTTCCTTGACCTGCTTCTCCGTGGATGCAAGGCCTTCGGGATCAATGTCGTTGACGACGACTTTCATGCCGCGCCTTGCGCCCTCCAGGGCGATTGCCTGTCCGATTCCGCTGCCGGCACCAGTTACAACTAATACTTTATCTTTGAAATCTTTCATTAAATTGCCCTCCTCTTAATCAAAATACCCACGCCTTTGCGTTGGCCTCGCGGAGCGCGTCGCCGATCAGGCCGGGGACAGATGCATCACCAACTTTGGTAACTTTGTCAAAGGCAGCAAAGAACTCGTCCGCAAAGGCGGTGTTCGGGCGGACACCTGCTGCAAAGACCACATAGTCGGCATCCAGCTCGGTTGGGAACGCAGTCACACTGTTGCGCAGAACGACCTTGCCATCTTTGATTTCAGCAAGACCTTCCATGGTCTTGATCTGAGTACCCTGCTCGGCCAGGACACCAAGCAGATAGCGCTTCACGCTAGGATAGAGCGGCTCGCCGACATTGCCGGTCATCTCAATCACGGTGACCTTGTTGTTGGCGCCAAGGATTTCAGCCGTCTCCAGGCCGGTAATGCCGCCGCCGATGACAACAACATTCTTACCCTTGATGTCATACTTGCCTGCGACTACATCCTGCGCCAGCAGCACGTTATCGGCATCTGCGCCCGGCACAGGAAGCCTGACCGGGGCGCCGCCGGTAGCAATCACCACACCGTAGGGATTCAGTGCCTTGACCGCTTCCACAGTGGCCTCCGTGTTGAGGCGGACTTCCACACCGTACTCTTTCAGTTCAGCTGCCAGGACACCAATGAGCTCGCCTACCAGTTCTTTGTGCGGCGGCATCTTTGCAAAATTCATGGAACCGCCGAGCTTGTCGGACTTCTCGAACAACACGGGCTTGAAACCGCGTCTTGCCAGGACGGAAGCAGCCTGCATGCCGCCCGGGCCACCGCCTATAATGGCAACCGTGCGTCCATCGCCATTTTTGATCAGGGTATCGTCGTTATACAGGGTCTCCATGCCGAGGTTCGGGTTGGCATTGCAGATGATGGGCAGGCCCATCGCCGCAGCCTTGAAACAGAACATGCAGCCCATGCAGTTGCGGATCAGGTGCTCCTTGCCTTCCTTGGCCTTTTTGCCGAATTCCGGATCCGCCAGCTGTGCGCGGCCAAGGGCCACGAAGTCACTGACGCCCTCTTCCAGAAGCTTCTCGGCCGTTTCCGGATGTTTGACGGTATTGACGGCAATCACGGGAATCTTGACATTCTTCTTAATGGTCGCGGCCAATTCCTTCTTCCACATCTCATCGCGGAAATACGGCTCAACAATGGTGTTGCCAGTAGCATAAGTGCCGCAGCTTACGTTGATAGCGGAAACGCCGATGCTCTCCAGGTAGCGGGCAATCTTGACGCCGTCTTCCAGGGTCAGGCCGCCGTCCTGATACTCACTGGCGCTGATACGCACACTGACGGGGAAACCGGGAAGGGAGTAGCGGATGCCGATAATTATTTCGGAGATAAAGCGCATACGGCCGAAGAAGTTCCCGCCGTATTTGTCGGTGCGCTTGTTGGTCAGGGGGCTCATAAACTGGTTGAGCAGGTAGCCGTGCGCGGCGTGAAGCTCGACGCCGTCCATGCCCGCCATCTTTGCCATAAACGCGGCTTTCACGAACTTTTTAACCATTGCTTCGCATTCTTCGGTGGTCATTGCTCTGGGCATTTCTCCCACAACAGGGCACGGGATCGCGCTGGGGGCAATGATTTCTCCCGCCTTCTGCATGGAAGCGGAGATCTCACGGCCGGGATGGTGGAGCTGAAGGAAGATCTTCGTGTCGTACTTGTGGACAGCATTGGCCAGCTTCTGAAGTCCCTGCACGTACTTGGGCTCAGCCGCGTGAAGCTGGAAGTATCCTGCCCCACCGCGCTCTTCATCCACGCAGGTAACTTCTGTGTAGATCAGAGCACAGCCGCCTTTGGCTCTCTCCTCATAGTACCGGATGATCTCGGGGGACGCGGTGCCGTCTGCATTTGCGAGGCTGCACCCCATGGGAGGCATGACGATCCTGTTTTTCAGCTCCAAGGATCCGATCTTGCCTCTTGAGAAAAGTTTCTCGTACTTCATGCAATCATTCCTTTCATAAGGTGTTTGTTTTTGCCGGATCGCATGCCGTCGTCTTGACACTTTGACCCGCCTGTGGTATATATTATAGCAAGAAAGATATTTTTTTAACATAGTCTTCGTGCACAAAAAAGAAACCATTGTTTATGCATCGGTGAACTGTACAAATCGGGCTCGGATGCGTATAATAAAATTGCGAGATTGTGATTTTTTTGTTAAAGGAGCTTCTCCCTCATGCTTTTTTCAAGAATGGCATCCAAGCTGCAGAATCACTATCCGGC
>CAMONN010000018.1 GCA_946620645.1 uncultured Clostridia bacterium | reverse complement strand
CAGATGGAATACTCCACCATGACGTTGACCACCGGGATCAGGCTCAGGATGCCTGCCCGGCCCGCTTTGCGAAACAGCAGCCAGTCACCGATGATCCCCGCGGTAAGCACAACCGCAAAGCCGAAGGCCATAGGCATTGACAATTCTCCCATAAAATCCCCTCCGCACTGAAATGAAATACGCATCAGCCCGCGCCGAACGATCCCGATCCGTTCGTTATACCACAGGGCGGCAGGCGCTGCAATATCTGCGGATGCCGGTTTAAATCCGCTTGAACGAAGGTGTAAAGGATGCTATAATCGTTGGGAATTTTCCGGGGAAGCCGGAGCCGGGGAGATGACAGTTTGAAAAAAGCAGCTGCCAAAAAGCAGAAACGAACAAGCCTTCTCATACAGATCGCCCTGCTCTTTATTGTGGGCGTGCTGCTGATCGGAGCCATATCATCGGTCGCCCTGTACGGGTTTTCGACCCGGTATGTCCGGGAACGGCTGGAGACCCTTGGCAACAGTACGGCCCGGGACCTCTGGAACTATATTACCGATTATCCCGCGTACGAGTGGCTGCTGCGCTACTGGTACGAGCACTACGACGAGCTGGACATCGAGTATGACTCCATTTACACCGGCGGCACCAAGACGGAGAATCAGTACGCGCTGCTCATCAGCCGCCACCCGGGCTTTGAGGTGGATTATGCGACCGTGGAGGACGTGGAGGCCCTGCCTCCGGAGGATCAGAAGCTCTATGCCGAGATCATCTATTCCTGGCTTATCGACCGGGTCGACTTCACCCAGACCTCCTTCGGCCTGGACTACCTCTTCTGCGTGGTGACGGAGGAGCCCTATGACCGGCAGTTTGTCCTCTTCATCGGCGCCCACGAGGGGGAGACCCGGGGCCCGGGCGCGGGCCAGGTCTACCCCATCGGAACGGTCCTTCCCACATCGGAGGAAATCGCGAAGGTGATCCGGGAAGCCGTGGCCGGCAATCCCCACGCCGCCCGGACCCCGGACCGGAAATATTTTGACTTTTTCTACTCCACCGGCTCCTTTGACGGGCACGAGACGCTGCTGGTTCTCTCGGTAAACTCCCGGCAGGTCCGGGAAGCCGTTGTGGCATATCTCCACGATTTCGGCTTTCTGTTCACATCCATGATGATCGCCCTGGCGGTGGTATGCCTGCTGATGATCCACTATGTGGTTCTGCAGCCCCTGGAGACGGTCCAGAAGAACATCAGCCTCTACAAGGACACCAAGGACAGCCGCACGGTGGCGAAAAACCTCTCAAAGATCCGCTCTCGCAACGAGCTGGAAGAGCTCTCGGGGGACCTGGCGGCCATGACGAAGGAACTGAGCGAATACATGGTCCGCAACGAGGAATCCGCCGCCCTGGACGCCCGCAACAAGACGGAGCTGGCCCTGGCGGGCAGAATCCAGGGCTCCATGCTCCCCACGCAGTTCCCGCCCTACCCGGACCGGAAGGACTTTGAAATTTACGCCTCCATGACTCCCGCACGGGAAGTGGGCGGAGACTTCTACGACTTCTTTCTGGTGGACGAGGACCATCTCTGCCTCATGATCGCCGATGCCTCGGGGAAGGGAATCCCGGCGGCGCTCTTCACAGTGGTGAGTGAGATTCTGCTGGAGCACAACGTGAAGGACGGCAAATCCCCGGCCCAGGTTCTCCATGACGTGAACAACGCCATCTGCAGCAGGAACATGGTGGACATGTTCATCACCGTCTGGCTCGGCATTCTCGACCTGCGCAGCGGTGAGATCGTCTGCAGCAACGCCGGCCATGAGTACCCCATGCTGAAGAAGCCCGGCGGGGCCTATGAGCTGGTGCAGGACAAGCACGGCTTTGTCCTCGGCGGCATGGAGGATGTGGAGTACCGGGAGTACACCCTTCAGCTGGAGCCGGGCGGGGCCCTGTTCCTGTACACCGACGGTCTCCCGGAGGCGGTGGACCCGAAGGAACAGATGTTCGGCACCAACCGGGTCCTGGAGGAGCTGAACGCGAAGGCCGACCGGACGCCCGAGGAAACTCTGCAGGGGATGACGAAGGCGGTGGGCGCCTATGTTCAGGGCCTGGAACCCTTTGACGACCTGACCATGATCGGCCTGAGCTATTACGGCCCGGAGGGCAGAAAATGAGCGTCCTCTCCGGGAGTCCCGCACCCCGGGAGAGTGTCCCACCGGGCGGCCCGCGGCCGGCGGGCGGCTTTCTCTCCACCACCGCCGGTATTCTGACGGCGGCTGTCCTGGCCAATCTCCTCTGGGGCAGCGCCCCGGCCTTCATCAAGCTCGGCTATGAGGCCTTCGGCATTGCGGCCGAGGATGTGATGAGCAAGATTCTGTTTGCGGGGCTGCGCTTTACCCTGGCGGGCTTTCTGGCGCTGCTGTCCGGCAGCCTCCTGCACCGGCGGGCCCTTTTGCCGAAGCGGGGCTCCGGCGGGATGATTCTGGTCCTGGCCCTGCTGCAGACGGCCTTCCAGTACTTCTTCTACTATATCGGCCTTTCCCACACCGCCGGGTACAAGGCCGCCCTCATCTCCCCCACCAGCACCTTTTTCGCGCTGCTGTTCGCGGCCCTGGTGTTCCGGCAGGAGAAACTCACCCCGCAGAAGGTTCTCGGCTGCCTCATCGGCTTTGCCGGCGTGGTGCTGGTAAGCCTGTCGGGCCAGAGCGGCGGCGGCGTCCGGCTGGACGGAGAGGGCTTCATCCTTCTCTCCTCGGTATGCGGCGGCTGCGGCTCGGTGCTGATGAACCGCTATTCCGCCCGGGAGGACCCCATCGTGCTGTGCGGCTGGGGCTTTGTGACGGGCGGGGCAATGATGATCGCCGTGGGCCTCGCCGGCGGCGGGAGACTCGCCGCGGCCTCCGCCTCCGCCTGGCCGATCATGATCTATCTCGGCTTTCTCTCCGCCGTGGCCTATTCTCTCTGGTCCATGCTGCTGCAGCGGCATCCCGTGTCCCGGGTCGTGGTGTTCTCCTTCCTGAACCCGGTGTTCGGGGTTGTTCTCTCGGCGGTGCTGCTGGATGAGTTCAGCACCCTGAATGTTCCCCGGTGCCTGCTGGCGATGGCGCTGGTCTTCCTGGGGGTCCGGATCGTGAACCGCCCGGAGAGGCACCGGAAAGCCCATGCGGCTTAAACATCCGTGTATACCCATATAAAACACCCCGGCGGACTGTGATCCGCCGGGGTGTTTCCTGCCGCCGGTACCGGCGGCAGCATGGTGAATCCGGGATGCGAATGGGGTATTGCGGTCAGTTGCCTGCCGCTTTCGCGATCTCGGCCGTCGCTTTCAGGAATTCGTCAATCTCCTCCCGGCCGTGGCAGTGCAGAGGAGACACACGGATGGCGCCGGGGATGCCCAGGGTATCCACGATGCGCTGGGAATAGATGCTGGAGCGTACGCGCTCGAAAACGGTGATGCCTCTGGCCAGGTAGGCCTCCGACACCTTCGCATATTCCATGCCCCGGATGCCCATGGCCACAATCAGGTCCTTCTTCGTAAGGTCCTCCATGTCGGTGTATACTTCAACGCCGGGGATATGGCGCAGGCCGGGAACTTCGTCGGTGCCCTCCAGCAGCCGGTACAGCAGGCCCCGCTCCTGGTTGTGGATGCGGTTCATGCCCTCCGTGAACAGCCTCCGGCGGTCCGTCACATCCGTGCCCAGGAAATGGGCGCCGATTTCGCAGACGTAGTCCATGACGGCCATCATGGCGGCAAAGTTGCCCGGGGTCGGCGTGCCGAGGGCCCAGACATCGGCATCCTTCTTCGTCAGCTTCGGATGGGGCAGGGTAGCCACCCGGTCGGAAACATAGGCATAGCCGCAGCCCCGGACGCCGAAGAACTTATAGGGGGCGAAGTTGCAGACGTCCACCTGCCAGTCCTCCACGTCGATGACTGCGTGGGGCGCATGCTGCACCGCGTCGGTTACCACGTAGATTTCGGGGTTGATCTCCCGCACACGGCGGGTGATTTCCTTGATGTCCATAATATTGCCGCAGATATTGGAGGCTGCCATGACGCTCACAAGGACGGTGTCTTTGTCCACATGCTTCAGCACTTCCTCCACGTCGATGGCGCCGGTCACGGGGTTGGCCGGAACCTCACGGAACTCCCGCCCGGTCTTTGCGCAGTAGTACTCCACCGCGTCGTGGGCAGAGGGATGCTCCAGCAGCGTCGTGACGGCGTTGGTGCCCCACCGGACGCCCTCCAGGATCGCCCCCACCGCGTGGAACATGCACTGGGAGGCGGAGAGCTCCGTCACCAGGGCGCCGCTCTTCGCGCCGAAAATGGTCTCCAGGATGTCCTTCGTGCCGCCGGCGACGTACTTCTGGCCGATCTCAAGGCCTCTGCCGCGGTTGCGCTCCGGGCAGTCAGGGAAGGCTTCCAGCGCGGCTTTGGCCTCCACCGCTCTTCTCAGGCGGAGGGAACCGCCGGAGTTTTCAAAAAACAGACGGTGACCGTAGTCGGGGTCTGTATTGCCGTGGCAGAACTCATTCATCAGGCTCTTCTGATACTCATCCGTAAACAACTCGCCGTATACCTTGCTCATTATTGTGCCTCCTTATCTGAACTGTCCGTTTTACCCGCAGCCCGAGGCTTCGGGTGTCCTTCTGTTTATAAATTAACATGGATGCTATTTCTTGTAAAATGAATAAAAAATTGTTATAATATGCACATTACGTATAATTCACGGGAGGATGGCCAAATGAATCTGACAGACATCGAGACCTTTCTGACCATCGTTGAGACCCGCAACATCACCAAAACCGCCGAGAGCCTCTTCGTCACCCAGCCCACGGTCAGCCGCCGCCTGCAAAACCTGGAGGAGGAGGTGGGCATTGAGCTCATCCGGCGCAAGAAGGGCATGAAGCAGATTGAGCTGACAGAGAAGGGCGAGGCCTTCGTCCTGGTGGCCGAACGGTGGATCTCCGTCTGGCAGGAAATGAACCTGATCCGTCAGGAGGACAGCGGCACCCTGCTGACGGTCAGCAGCATCGACACCTTCAACACCGCCGTCCTGGCGCCGATTTACAGGAGCCTGATTGAGAATTCCGAAAACCGGATCCGCCTTCATGTTCAAACCCATCACTCCGCCAACATCTACCGCCTGGTGGAGCAGCGGCAGGCGGATATCGGCTTTGTGCTGTTCAACCTGAACTTCAAGAACGTGAACGTCAAGCCCATCGCCCGGGAAAAGATGGTGGTCGTCCAGCGGGACTGCGGCGCGGCGCTGCATCAGGCGCAGCTCCACACGGACGAGCTGGCGGACCGGACCGAGGTCCACTTCCGCGGCGACATCAACTTTCAGAACTGGCACAGCCAGTGGATCAGCTACGGCAGCATCTCCCCCATCTATGTGGACACCTACAACCTGCTGCTGCAGCTGCTGTCGCTGGAAGGAACCTGGACCATTGTCCCCGCCTCGGTGGCGGAACAGCTGCAGAAGGACATGCCGGTATTCATCAGCCATATCATAAACGAGGTCCCGCCTCCCGACCGGGTGGTCTACTGCGTCACCCATAAAAACATGAACAGCGCCATCCGTCCGGCGGCCAAAGCCTTCGAGGACCTGGTGGCCGCCTATGTGAAGGAACGGGGCTGGCTCTGAAAGCCGAAACCGGCCGGAGACCGCCGCCCTTCCACACGCCGGAAATATCGCAATCAGCGCAAATATACAGTTTACGTATATTTCTTAAAAATATAATTCATTGGTTTTTCTCCTTTTCATATGATATCTTTTTCACATAGATTTCTTAAACGAAAAAAGAGACAAAGGAGGAAACCATGAAAAAAATCAAGCTCGGCACTCAAATTCTCATCGGCATCGCCCTGGGTCTGCTGATCGGCTTTATCTCGCCGAAAGCGGCGTCGGTCATCTCCCCTCTCGGTGACATCTTCCTGAACCTGCTGAAGATGCTCATCGTTCCCCTGGTGTTCTTCTCCATCACCAACGGCGTCATCATGATGCAGGATGCCAAGCAGCTCCGCTCCGTGGGCGGCAGGATCATTCTCTTCTATGTCGTCTCTTCCCTGGTGGCGGCGGTCTTCGGCACGGTTGCCGCCCTCATCACGAAGCCCGGCTCCAACGCCACCGACTTCGCCAACATCCTCACCGAGGAAGCCGGCAAGGCGGTAGAGTTCAACTTCATCAAGAATGTGGTCTCCTGGTTCCCCACCAATATTGTTGAGGCCATGGCCAACGCCAACATGCTGCAGATCATCATCTTCTGCATCTTCCTGGGCGTGGCGCTGCTGGCCCTCGGCGACAGGGTCTCCACCATCAAAAAGCTCATTGCCCAGGGCAACGACGTGATGCTCAAGATCACCGAGTACGTCATCGCCTTCTCCCCCGTCGGTATCTGCGCCCTGATGGCGAAGCTGGTCTCCACCATCTCCGGCGCCATGATGAAGGAAGTCATCATCTTCGTCCTCACTATCGACGTCGTCATCGTGATCTACGGCCTGATCTGGTACCCGCTGATGCTGAAAATGGCGAAGCTCAATGTGCCCCGCTTCTTCAAGAAGATCTCCGAGCCCATGATCGTCGCCTTCACCACCACCTCCTCCGCCGCCACCCTGCCTGTCTCCATCAGCGTTGCGAGAGACAAGCTCGGCTGCCCTGAGAAGGTTTACGGCTTCACGCTGCCCCTCGGCAACACCGCCAACATGAACGGCGCGGCCATTCAGTTCTCGGTCATCGCGGTGTTCGCCAGCTATCTGTTCGGCCTGCCCATCACGGCCTCCAGCCTCTTCCAGTTCATCTTCCTGGCCCTGATTCTCTCCATCGGCGCCGCGGGCGTCAAGGGTGCCGGCATTGTCATGTCCACGATCATCATCTCCACCCTGATCGGTGAAGAGGGTCTCGTGCTGATCCCGATCCTCGCCGCCATCTGGCCCACCATCGACCCCTTCGCCACCCTCGCCAACAACGTCGGCGACCTGGTCGGCACTACGGTTGTCTCCAAGCAGATGGGCCTGCTGAATGAAGAAATCTACAACTCCGACAACTGATTCCCTGTCTTTAGCTCAAAAACCCCTCCGCGGAAGTTCTTTCCGCGGAGGGGCTTCTTTCTTCTGTGGGATTCAGTTTTTCCGGGGCAGGCCCGTCTTTCTCCGCGGCCCGGCACTTCCCGGTCCCGGAGATGTTTATTCCCGGGGGCGTACCCGGAAAGCCTCCTGCCCTGCGCTCATCTGCCCATCAGGGACAGGGGCAGCTCCATACGGTGTTTTTCCAGCAGTTCCCGGTCCCGGAGGATCTCCTCCGCCGGCCCGTCCGCCGCGATTCTCCCCTCCGACAGGAGGATCACCCGCCCGCAGGTGTCGAGAATCATGTCCAGGTCGTGGGAGGTGATGAGCCGCGTCTGCTCCAGCTCCCGGATGATGTTGATGACAAGGCGGCGGTTGTAGGGGTCCAGGGCCGAGGTCGGCTCATCCATCAGGATCGCCTCCGGCTCCATGGCAAGGATGGTGGCGATGGCGGCCATCCGCTTTTCCCCGCCGGAGATTCTGTGATTGTGGCGGTGCTTGAGGTATTCCAGGTGCAGCCGCTCCAGCACGGCGTCCACCCGGGCGTCGGTCTCCTCGCGGCTCACCATGTAGTTGAGGGGCGCGAAGATCATGTCCTCGTACACGGTGGGCATGAACATCTGGTTGTCGGAGTTCTGCAGCACAAAGCCCAGCTTTTTCCGGACTTCGCCGAGGGTCTCCCGCCGGACCTCCGTGCCGTCCACAAGGATCCGGCCCTCGCCCTGCAGCAGGCCCAGCATCAGCTTCATCACCGTGGATTTCCCGGCGCCGTTGGCGCCGATGAGGCCCACCGCCTCGCCGCGTTCAATGCGGAAGGACAGGTCCCGCAGAACGGGCCTGTCTTTTTCATAGGCAAAGCTCACATGCTGAAACTCAATCATCTCTCTCACCTCACAAAGGCCCCGCCCAGCAGCTGCGCCACCGGGACATACCGCAGCAGCAGGAAGGCCATAACGCAGCACCCCAGATACAGAGCATCCCGGCTGCGGAAGGGTTTAACGTCCACATAATGAAAATGCTGGTGATAGCCCCGCAGCAGCATGCTGGAGTAGAGCTCCTGGGCCCGGTCCATGCTCCGCAGCAGCAGCTGCCCCAGGAAGGAGCCCCAGGCGGAAATGTGGATGCCCTTCTGCCCCGGCGCCCGCAGGTGATAGGCCTCCGTCATCACCGCCAGCTCCTCCGTCATCACCCCCACGTAGCGGTAGGTCAGCAGCAGGAGCGTCACCAGCATCTTCGGCACACGCAGCTTCCGCAGGGCGGCGCAGAGGCTGTCGATGGGCGTAGTCGCCATCAGCAGGAAGGAGGCCATCAGGCTGAAGAGGCCCTTGAGCATCAGCGTCACCATCGAAACCACGCCGCCGGAAACCGCCAGGCTCCCGACGCGCAGCACAACGGCCCGGTCAAAGAAGGGGTTAAAGAGCCCCACCGCCATCACCAGAGGCAGCACGATGCGGAGCTTGTAAAAACAGCTCCGCACCTCAATGCCGCTGATCTGGAAGAGCAGGATCGGCCAGAGAACCATCGGTACCAGGCCGCTCAGGTCATACTTGTCAAAAGAGAGCGTGACCAGAATGTATGCAATTGTAGCCAAGAGCTTTGCCGCCGGGTGCAGGGCGTGGACCGGCGAGGTCCGCGCCGCCAGCTCGTCCATCTCCGCGAGCTCCCGCAGCGCTTTCTGCATTTTGTTCATGTCGTACTCTCTCTGTCAGGATCTGTAATATCGGGATCCGAACTCTGCCGGGGACCCGGCAGGCGGATATCGGGAATACTCAGGGCTGCCCGCTCTTCCTTTTCCGGCGGAAGAAGCCGCCGGCAAGGCAGATCAGCACCGCGACACCCGCCACAATGGCCGAGCCGACAACGCCCGAAACCGTGGTGCCCGCGGCGGAGTCACTGCCGGAGAAGGCGTAGTCCGGGAGGAAGGAGGTCTTTTCCTGAATTCCGGCGGCGGTATCGGCCGCCTGGCTGGAGACGCCGAAGTTTTCCTCGTCCAGGCCCATGTTCTCGGCGTAGCCCTCCCCGGCGTTGCCGAAGAGCGCCCACTCCAGGCCGTCGGGGTTGGAGCTGGCCAGCAGGCTGAGCCCGCCGCCCACAACCAGCGCCACTACCGCCAGGATCACCACCACCGACTTCAGGGAACGCCTGGGGCTCTCGCCCTCCGCGCGCTCCACATCCTGCAGCAGTTCCGGGCGGGATTCGTGCACAAAAAGCAGCACCGCCGTGGTGATGAGGCCCTCAATCAGGCCGATGGCCAGGTGAATGGGCTGCATCAGGGCGAAGAAGGCGCCGAAGGGCAGCTCCGTAATGCCGGAAAGGCTGGTTTCCAGCACGACGGAAAAGGCGCCGAGCTGCAGCGTCACAACGCAGCCGAGGATCGACGCAAGGATAATCCGGCCCCGCCGGGCGCTCCGGCCCTCGCCGAACAGCCTGCTTCGCATAATCGGGCGCCAGATCAGAAAGTACCCCACAAAGCAGCCGTAGAACGCCATGTTCCAGATGTTCGCGCCCAGGGCCATGAGGCCTCCGTCGGCAAAGAAAAGACTCTGTATCGCAAGAATCACGATCATGGACAGAAATCCCGCATAGGGACCCAGCAGCGCTGAAAGCAGCATGCCGCCGCACATATGGCCCGAAGAGCCTGTCCCGGGGATGGTATAGTTGATCATCTGGCCCGCAAAGACCAGGGCGGCGGTTACCGCCATTACGGGAAGCTTCTGAGGATCCTCATCTTTTTTAAGTTTACTGATGGAAATGCCTGCGGCGGTGCCGGAAGCGACATACATGGTTGCCGCCACGGCGGGAGCAAGCAGAGCGTCTGCCATATGCATGCGAAGTTCCCCCTTCAGAAGTTGGTACTGCCAGTATAAGGCCTGTATTCCGGTCCCGCAAGCCCCCCGGGGGGATATAAATTTTCCTTCTTCGGTCGGGGACGCGGGCAGCTTTTTCAGCGGATTTCCGGCACGCCATCTTTCGGCAGCCGATCCCGGCAGGCGGAAGAAACGCGCCGTGAATTCACAGATTGTTCATCGTCATTTAAGTTTGAGCTTAAGTTTCTCTGTTATGATCCGCCCTGCGGGAACAAAACCCGGGACCGTTCCCCGCAACCGGAAAACACCCCAAGGAGGACATACCTGATGAAAAGAGCTTTGCCCTTTCTTCTCTCGGCCGCGCTGATTCTCTCGCTGGCCCTCTCCGGCGCCCTGCCCGGCGCCGCGGCCAGTGCGGACGGGGAAACCGCCGGCGGCGAAACGGAAGCCGCGGCGGGACTTGCCAAAATCGACAACACCAAATGGCAATATCATTTTGACGACGACGTGTATTACCAGATCGGCATCGCCACCTGTGAGAACCCGGCCGACGAAAGCTATGAGACTCTGGCCATTTTCGTCCCCGGCGCCTACATGGATGCCACCGACAACGGCGACGGGACCTACACCTGCATCATCAACGAGGCCAACCAGGTGGGCAGCTACACCGCCTCCAGCGCCCCCATCGTCATGCCCATCAACACGCCGGGCTATTCCGCCATGGCGGCGCTGACGGAGTATAAGAGCTTCACGGAATACACCGACCAGGGCTTTGTCTACGTCCACGCCGGATGCCGCGGCCGGGACACCGGCGCCCCCGCCGGGATCACGGACCTGAAGGCGGCGGTCCGGTATCTGCGCTACACGGACGATACCATCCCCGGGAACGCCGAGAGCATCTTCACCTTCGGCATGAGCGGCGGCGGTGCCCAGTCGGCGCTGATGGGCGCCACCGGTGACAGCGAACTGTATGAGCCCTACCTGGAGGAAATCGGCGCCGTGACCGGCTACAGCGACGCGGTCCTGGGCTCCATGTGCTGGTGCCCCATCACGAACCTGGACACGGCGGATGAGGCCTACGAGTGGATGATGGGCGTCACCCGGGGCGACCTCACCGAGGAGGAGCAGGAAATCTCCGACCGGCTGGCCGAGGCCTATTCAGCCTATGTCAACGCGGCCGGAATCACGGCGCCGGACGGAACCGTCCTTACTCTGGAGGAGTCCGCTGACGGGATTTACCAGTCGGGCAGCTACTACGATTACATGAAAGCCGTGATCGAGACCTCTCTCAACAACTTCCTGGCGGATACGCAGTTCCCCTATGACGCGTCCTCGGCCTCCTTCGGCGGCATGGGCGGTCCCGGCGGCATGGGCGGCGGAATGCCTCCCTTCGGCGAAGGCGGGCAGCGGGAAGACGGCCAGATGCCTGAAGGCGCGCCGTCCGAAGCCGAACGGCCCGACAGGCAGGCCGCCAAAGAGTCCTACGAGGACATCGATGACATTACCCGCAACGAAACCCGGAGCGGCCTCTCTCTGACGGGAACCTATGCAACGGCACAGGAATACATTGACGCCCTGAACGCCAACGGAGAGTGGGTCCGCTATGACGGGGAGACCAACACCGCCAGCATCAGCAGCATTGAGGACTTCGTCCTGGCTTTCAAGAACGCCTCCAAGAACCTCGGCGCCTTCGACCAGCTGGACGGCGGTCAGGGGGAGAACACCCTGTTCGGCTACGGCGACGGTGAGGGCGCGCACTTCGACGCCACCCTGGCGGAGCTCCTGAGCGAGCTGGAAAGCGAGTACGCCGCGGACTATGCGGAGGACCTCGCCCGGACGGACGCCGTGGGCAACACCGTGGAAACCCGGCTCAACATGTACACGCCCCTCTACTACCTGCTGGAGTCCTCCGAGGGCTGGCAGAGCAGCAGCGTGGCGAAGTACTGGAGAATCCGCAGCGGCATCACCCAAGGCGACTGCGCCCTCTCCACCGAGATGAACCTGGCCCTGGCGCTGGAGAGCTGCGGGGACGTGGAATCCGTGGACTTTGAAACGGTATGGGGCGCCGGTCACACCCAGGCGGAGCGGACCGGGAACTCCACCGAGAACTTCATCGCCTGGGTCAACGAGTGTATGGCGGACATCGCTGCCTGAGTGCCGCCGAATCACCCGGGCGGAAGCGGAAGCTCATCCAAAATCATATTGAATGAAGAAAACAGCGTTGGGAGCATTCCCGGCGCTGTTGTCTTGTTCGGGTATGACCGGCTCCCGGCCGGTGAGCTGTGCTTGTCCGGGAAGCATTCCACCCGTAAATTCAAGAAAATATACGCCTGCAGCCCCTGTTTCGGGCTTGAAGCGGGCACGGATTCTGGTATAATCTTATTGCTCTGGATTTCGAATATGATCTAAAAACTGAACACGTGGAGGAACATACCCATGAATAAGAAAACAGGAATGATCGCCTTGGTTCTTTCCGCGCTGGCCCTGATTCTGGCCTGTGCGGCGCTGTTTGTCGCCTCCGGCAGCAGGGCGGCCGCTCCGGCTGCTCCGGCGCCCGCCGAGGGGGATATCCAGTATGTGCTGTATCTCGGGACCAACGACAAAGACAGCAACGAGCCTGTCTTTACCCCGGAGGAGGCGAAGGAGCAGGCGAAGAAAATCCTGGTTGACCACTTCGGCGGCTACACCATTCAGGAGGCCAGCGGCGGCTGGCTGGACGGGGAAACCATGTATCAGGAATACACCCTCGTCATCTATCTCAGCGACACCGACCTGGAGCAGGTGCACGCGGCGGCGGACGAGATGATCCGGGTTTTCCGGCAGAGCTCCGTGCTGATTCAGGCAAACCGGACCGTGACGGAGTTCTACAGCGGAAACGGCTGAGCTGGAGAGTTTTACTGCTGCAAGAAGAGAAAACCGAGCCACAGAAAAGCGGATGAATTAAGCCTTGGCGGATGGAGCGTGTATCAGCAATGAAAGAATACCTTGATGTGGTCGACAGCCGCGGCCTGCCTACCGGAGAGACCGTTGAACGGAGCCGCGCCCACCGGGAGGGCATCCCCCACAGGACCTCCCATCTCTGGCTGGTCCGCAGGCGGAACGGCCGGGTACAGGTGCTGCTGCAGAAGCGGGCGCTGACAAAGTCCTTCCCGGGTTGCTACGACATCTCCAGCGCCGGGCACATTCCCGCGGGGCAGGATCACCGCCCCTCCGCCGTGAGAGAGCTGAAAGAAGAGCTTGGCATCACCGCGGAGGAGTCCGAGCTCATCTTCTGCGGGAAAATGACGATCTTCTGGGACGACGTGTTCTTCGGCATCCCCTATCATGACCGCCAGTACACAAAGGTCTACCTGCTCTGGAGAGACCTGGACGAGGAGGACTTCACCCTTCAGGAGGAGGAAGTCGAAGGCGTCCTGTGGATAGACCTTCAGGAGTGTATGGCGCGCATCGCCGCGGGAACCATCGAAAACTGCATTTCCCTTGAGGAGCTCAAACTGGTGCAGGCCGCAGCGTCGGCTGATGCCCCCTGAATGCAGAGTGTATCCCCGGCCGTAACGGAATACCCGGGGTCCTGACGGAAGCTCTGAATTGTAAACCTGTCATTTATCTTTCGGTTGACAATTGCCGCGGCTTGCTGTAATCTGGAGAAAAACGGCAAGGGGGCTTTCCCGTGAAACAGAAAATGACCGCGCAGGACCTGGCAACCTGCGCGATGGGCGTTGCCATGATTGCGATCTGCTCCTGGATCTCGATTCCCGCCACGGTTCCCTTCACGATGCAGACCTTTGCAGTCTGCCTGGTGACTGCGCTGTTCGGGCTGAGGCTGGGGCTCTGGACCGTTACCGGATATATTCTGCTCGGCATGGCCGGGGCTCCGGTTTTCGCGGGCTTTACAGGCGGCATCGGGATCCTGCTGGGCACCACAGGCGGCTACATCATCGGGTTCCTTTTCACGGCGCTGGTCGTCGGGGTTGCGGTGAAGCGTTTCGGCAGGAAGGTGTCGGTTCTGATCCCGGCCATGGCCCTGGGAATTCTCCTGTGCTACGCCTTCGGCACCGCATGGTTCGTGTTTGTCTACGCAAAAAGCAGCGGCCCCATCGGCCTCGGCACAGCCCTGGCCTGGTGCGTAGTTCCGTACCTGATCCCGGACGCCATCAAAATCGCTCTGGCAAGCCTGCTGACGGGGCGGCTCTATCCCATACTCGGAAAGGTGAAGACCGCATGACAAAAGACTCGGTTTTAGAAACCCTGTGGCGCAGTGAGGACCGCTTTATCTCCGGTGAGGAACTGGCGCGGTCCCTCTCCGTCAGCCGGGCCGCCGTCTGGAAGGCCATTGAGCAGCTGCGCGGGGAGGGCTATGTGATCGAATCCGCCAGCAACAGAGGATACCGCCTTTCGCCCGGCAGCGACGTGCTGAGCGTGAAGGGCGTCGAGAAATACCTGACGCAGAAGAGCCTCCGGGTGCAGGTCTTCCGGACCATCACCTCCACCAACACCGTCCTGAAGGGGATGGCGGCGGAGGGCGCGCCGGAAGGGCTGGCGCTGATTGCCGGGGCCCAGACCGAAGGCCGCGGCCGTCTGGGCCGCAGCTTCTACTCTCCCGCTGACAGCGGCGTGTATCTGAGCCTGCTGCTCCGGCCGGAGTGCGGCGCGGAGGAGGCTACAAAGCTGACCGCCTGCGCGGCTGTCGCCGTGGCGGAGGCCATCGAGGAGCTCTCCGGCCTTTCCGCCGGGATCAAATGGGTCAACGACGTCCTGGTGGCCGGGAAAAAGGTTTCCGGGATTCTGACGGAGGCCTCCGTCGACTGCGAGAGCGGCATGATGAACTATGTGATCATCGGCATCGGCATCAACACCCGGGTCCCGGCAGGGGACTTTCCGGCTGAACTGCGGGAGATCGCCGGCGCCGTCTTCGGTGAGGCCCCGGTTCCGGAGCTGCGCTGCCGGCTGGCGGCGGCGGTGCTGGATAAGCTCTGGGGCTATTACGAGCATTTTGATGACTGCAGCTATTACAGCAAATACAGGGAGCGCTCCCTGGTGCTCGGGAAGGATATCAACATTCTCGCAAGGGGCCGGGATCCCGAGCCCGCCTTCGCCCTCGACATCGCGCCGGATTTCTCCCTGCTTGTCCGCACGGAGGACGGGGCGGTCCGCCGGCTCAACAGCGGCGAAGTCAGCATCCGGGTAAAATAACGCGGACGGAAAGCGGTCCGGCCGGGGCGTTTTGCAATTTTTTGTGAAAAGTTCTTTCCCCGGGCTTTTCAAATCGCCCAACTCCCGGTATAATCGGTATTGCAAACCGGAGAACAATCTACATCATCAGGGAGGAAAAACCAATGTCCATGAAAGAGGCTGTCACCAGCGTTCTGACCCAGTACGCCAACTTTGACGGGCGGGCCCGCAGGAGCGAATACTGGTATTTCACGCTTTTCGAAGCCATCGTAACCGGGGTACTGGCGGGACTGGGTTCCGCATTTTTCGGCAGTGATTCCACGATGAACATTTTTACAGTCCTGAGCTCCCTTTTCTCGCTTGCGGTCTTTATTCCGGGGCTCGCCGTCACCTGGAGGCGGCTCCATGACACCGGGCGCTCCGGCGCGTTCTTCTTCCTGACGCTCATTCCTGTGGTCGGGGGCATCATTCTGCTTGTCTTCCTCTGCCAGAACAGCACTCCCGGTGATAACCGCTTCGGCCCGAATCCGAAGGAAGCCTATTACATCTGATGATATCCCCCGTCTGATCACAGAGCCGGCTGCCCGGCTCTGTTTTTATTCCCCGGTCAGGTCCCGACCGGTTGAGGTATTACCTTCCCGGCTGGGCGGCAATGCGGAACAGATCCGCGGAAGGCCCCACTTGCGCCTCAGCGGAGGAAAATGATATAATCAGCGGGACAGCTCCGGATTTCGGAGCCTGCCGGTCCGCCTGACAAAACGGGATGTTTTGACGACGGCGGCCGTAACAACACGAAGCAGGAGACAGAATATGGAAATCATTTCAGTGGCAGTCGCCGTTGTAGTACTGGGAATTCTGTACAAGAGGATGATCGCGAGAGAGGTGCCCGAACAGATCGGAACCCTCCAGGCTGTGGTACCGGCCGCACTGGGCATGGTGTCGACGGCGCTCTCCTTTCCCCTGATGCTTTTGAGCGCGGTGCTCCTGGTCTCCGCGGGTTTCGTCGCCGACGGAAATTCCTTATGGATGAGATCCATCGTCAGCGCGCTGATTGTTGCCGGGCTCCCGGAAGAGCTGTCCAAGTTCCTGATGCTGCTCATCTCGATTCTCATCTTCCGCTCCAGGCTCAGAAACGTGTATGAGTATGTCCTGCTGGGGGCGGGCGTCGGCCTCGGCTTTACCATCTTTGAAGAGTATCTCTATTCCGACTCGGAACCCGCCGCCCTGATTTTCCGGCTCTTTCTGATTGCGCTGCACCTGATCTTCAGCATGATCATGGCCTATCACTTCGGCATGGCGCGGTACCAGCGGCAGACCCGCACGGGCTCCCCCTTCTGGAGCTGTATTCTGGCCTTCCTCGTTCCCATTGTCATGCACACCCTGTATGACGCCTGCACCGGGATGAACAAGTATCTCCTGGCGGAGGACGACGACACGGTCATGATCGGGATTATCATCGGCATTGCGGGGACGATTGTGATGTTCATCGCCCAGGTCATCCTTCTCAGGAAAGTCAGGAAAAATGCCGGGGCGCTCTCTGCCATGACGTTTGACCGCAAGGCGGACAGGACGCCGGAGGCGAAGCCGGAGCCGGGCACGGACGCGGTATCGGATACGATGTCGGGCGCAGCGCCGGCGGCAGCTTCTGAAGCCGCTCCTGCGGCCGGTCCCGGGGCCGGCCCGGAGGCCGGTTCTGAATCCGCCCCGGACATTGCCCCGGAAAACTGATCGAAACGGGCAGACCCCGGCGCGGACAGGTCTCTCTGCGGCCGGGGTCTCTTCATTGTTTACAAAGTCCGCCTTTTCCGGGCGGGGGATTTCTGATACACTGCTGTCATCAGGTCCTGACACGATACCGAACACCAGGAGGGATTCTCATGAAAAACCGTACCGGAACGCTGCAGCGCACGCTGCTTCTCCTTTTGGCCCTGATTCTCATCCTGCCGGGTCTTGCCGGCCGGACCCGGGCCGCCGCCCAGGAGTATGTGCCGGACCTCACCCCGGTCCAGTACTGTGGAGACTACGCCTATAAGGTCTACAATGACAGCAGTGTCGAAATCGTGGAATACAAGGGTCTGGAGCCGGACATCATCATCCCCGAAGAGCTTGACGGCAACCGGGTGACCTCCATCGGCGACGAGGCCTTCGCCTATTACAAGATGGACAGCCTGATCGTCCCGGAGGGGATCAGCATCGGCGGCCGGGCTTTCGAGTACTGCGTGGTCCGGAAAGTCTTTTCCCTGCCGGCCGGAGTTGTCATCCGGAACCGGGCCTTTGAGTACGCCGAGCTTCCGAAGGCGGTGGTCATCCCGGAGGGCGCCCTGCTGGAGGGAGACTGCTTCTCCTACTGCGAGGACCTGGAGCGGCTCTTTGTGGAGCCCTCCGCCATCCTGCGGGGTTCCGCCTTCAGCTACAGCGAGGACCTGAAAACGCTGGTCTGCGCCCCCGGCTCGGAGATTTCGGCCCGGGCCTTCGAGTACAGCTATGACCTGGCGGGGGTTCTCCTTTGCGGGGATGTGACCCTGGGCGATGATCCCTTCCCCTACTGCCGCCGGGCCAGGCTCCTCAGCGAGTCGGCGGAGCAGTATGAGCTGGAAATCGCAAAGTACCCGGGGATCCGCCCGGCGCAGCGCAGCTCCGGCGGCTCCAAAGCCCCCTCGGGCACCACCGGCGGCAAAACCTCCGGTCAGGTGATCGGCGAGGCGGCCGCCCTGGAGATCGCCCTGACCCATGCGGAGCTGGATGAAAGCCGGGTCCGGGACCTGGACGTGGAGCTGAAGCAGCGCCTGCGCGGCAGCTACTACGAGGTCGAGTTTGAATCCGGCTTTTATGACTACGAGTACAGAATCGACGCCTTTACCGGCGAGATCCTTTCCTCCAGAAGGGAGCGTTAACCGGTAATCGCGCGGAAAGGAATCAGCAATGGCATCTACCTGTCAGCGTCCCCGCTCCTGGGCAGCTGTTTCGTTTCGTGAAAAGCTCCGCGGCAAGGCTCCAGGGCGGATACTCCTGTTTATTCTGCTGATCCTGTCGCTGGCGGCCTGCGGCTCCGGAGGCCGCTCTGAAGGGGCGGTACCCTCCGAAAACGCCGCCGAAGCTGTCCCGGACTCCGCTCCGGTGTCAGCGGGGATTCTGCAGCAGCCCAGAGTCAGCTACCTCGGGCCGGAGGGAACCTATACGGAAGAGGCTGCGCGGTTCTTCTTCCCCGCCGGGGATTTTCAGCCGAAGGACTCCGTCCCCGCCGCCATTGCGGATGTAAGGGAAGGCTCCGCCGATTACGCGGTGATCCCCCAGGAGAACACCCTGGGCGGCTCCGTGACCGGCTATATGGACGCCCTGATTGCGGAAAAGGACGTGTATGTGGTCGGGGAGGTCATTCTTCCCATCAGCCAGACCCTGATGGCCCTGCCCGGCACAGACCTCGGTGATATCCGGACGGTCTGTTCCCACGCCCAGGGGCTGGCCCAGTCGGAGACCTGGAGAGAGGCGCACCTGCCGGACGCCGCCGTAAAGGAGATGCCCAGCACTGCCGCCGCGGCGAGCTATGTGGCGGAATCCGGAGACCGGTCCGTCGCCGCCATTGCGGCGCCGGGGGCCGCGGAGCTCTACGGCCTTGCCGTACTGGCCGAAAACGTGCAGATTACGGATACCAACAGGACCCGGTTTTATGTTCTGTCCTCATCCCGGCTGAAGGAAGAGGGCAAAGCCCCCACAAACGCGGTGTTCATTGCCAGCTGTGAGGCCAGCCGCATCGATGACATCATCGTTGAAATTCACCGGACCGGCCTGGAATTTGTCGCCCTGCACGACCGCCCGGAAGGCAGCCGCCTGGGTACCTACCACTACATTATCGAGGTGACGGAGGAATCCGGCCTGGAGGACGGGCTTCTGGCAGAGCTCGCCGCCATCCCCGGGCTTCGCTGCCTCGGGAGCTTCAACGTGATGGAGAAATCCCCGGCCGCATGACGGGGAGCACCCGTTTCCGGAGGAATTCGGCTTCGGCTATGTCCGGGCCCTGGCCCAGGGTTACTTCGGCATCCCGGAGGTCCGGAAGATCGAGGCTGTGGGCCTCGACATTGTCGGCGCCGACGCGGAGGCCATTATGCAGGCGGCGGAGGCCGGCGTATCGGAGATGGAACTGAACTGACAATTGCATTATACGGCGGGAGTCCTTTCCGCCGCAGTGAAACGCCCGGTCACTTTGGTGACCGGGCGTCTGTTCTGCTGTGTTCAGTTCCGGGTTGTCTTTTGAACCCGGCGTGTCAGGCCGCCTCCGCGAGGGAGCCGCTCTCCTGCACGTATTCCGCGGCGCTGGCGCCGGCAATGCGTCCGAAGATCACGAAGTCCGCAACCGCGTTTCCGCCGAGACGGTTGTTGCCGTGAACGCCTCCCGTCACCTCACCGGCCGCATACAGGCCGGGGATGACGCTGCCGTCAGCCTTCAGGACCTGGGCCTGATCATCGATCCGGATACCGCCCATGGTGTGGTGGACGCCGGGCTGGACCTTGATCGCGTAGTAGGGTGCCTGGTCCAGGGGGTTGGTAAAGGAGAGCCGTCCGAAGTCCGCATCCTCTTTGCCGGCAACGCAGGCGTTCCATTTCTCCATGGTCGCCGCGAAGGCGTCCGCAGGCGCTCCGATCGCCTCAGCCAGAGCCTCATAGGAATCGCCGGTTTCGGCGTAGCCCTTGTTGATGTAGCCCTGAATCACGTTGGAGGCCTCGCTCATGCGGCTGTCCACAATGAGCCAGGCATAACCGCCGGTCTGCTCGAACTCGGCCGCGGAGACCTTGTCCCGGGTGCTGACCTCGTTAAAGAAGCGTTCGCCTTCCTGGTTCACCAGGATCGCGCCGTCACCGCGCAGGCCTTCCGTAATCAGCACCGCGTCATTGCCTTCCAGGTGCACGGTGGGGTGAAGCTGAATCTGTTCCAGATCGACGGTGTCCGCGCCGATGGCCTGGGCCATCTGAATGCCCTGGCCCTGGATTCCTGGGGCGTTTGTGGTAATGAAGCCGTCCAGCTCCGGACGAAGCTGAGCGATCATGCTGTTATTGGCGCCGAAGCCGCCGGTGGTAATCACCACCGCGCCGGCGTTCACGGTTACCTGGGACCCGTCCTTCGCCACGGCCAGCACACCCGTTGCCCTTCCGTCCGCATCCATCAGGATTTCGGTCGCCGTCGTATTGACCAGCACCTCAACGCCGCGGTTGTCCAGGTTCTGCTTCAGCAGCGGAACCAGATACTCGCCCACCGACAGGGTCTTACCGTTTTCGTCCACCGGGCGGTGAATTCTCTTCACCGAGGCGCCGCCAAACTGCGCCACGTTGTGGAGAATGGCCTCGGGATCCAGCTGTCCCAGCCAGGCAATGGCGCTTTCGCTGCTCTCGGCAAGCTGCTTGACCAGAGCCGGGTCATTGATCCCGCCGCCGCCGATCATGGTATCCAGCTGGAAGAGCTCCGCCGAGTCGAAGTAGCCCTCGGGGTTCTCCTGATACTCTTTCCACTGCTGCTCCACGATGTCTGCAAGCTCCTGAATCCGGGCATTGTCCGCCCACTTTTCGGATCTCGCCGTGCTGAGCTGGTTTTCAACCGCCGCAGCCGCCTCAAAGGCGTTGGCGTCCTGCCACTCCGTTTTGCCGGCGTTCATGCCGCCGGTGGAGCGGACGGAGTTTCCGCCCACCATGCCCTGGCTCTCAATGACCAGAACGCTCTTGCCCTCATCGGCTGCCGTAATCGCGGCCGTCATGCCCGCGCCGCCGCCGCCGACAACAACAATATCCACATCGACAACTCTGTCGCCGGCCGGCTCCGCGCCGGAGGCGCTCTCCACCTCAAAGGCGGACGCGTCAATTCCGCCGGAGGCCAGCGCGCTGAGGACGCCCTGTACGATGGCGTCGGAGGTCACGGTTGCGCCGCTGACGGCGTCAACCAGAACGCTCTGATTCTGCACGATCGCCGCCGGAAGCTCCGTAACGGCAACCGAGCCGATTCCTTCCGTCTCCTCATGCTGGGTCACTTTGACGGAGTAAATGGTATGATCATCCGCAATGACTTCAACCGTCACCGGGCCGTTTCTTCCCGCGGCGGTTGCCGTCAGGGTCTGCGCCTCATCGGAAACCTCCAAAATCTGACTGCGGTTCGCCTGAACATGCCCAATGACCAGCACCGCCAGCAGCGCCGCCGCCACAATCAGGGCCAGGATCCTTGCTGTCTTGTTTCTTTCCATATTTCCTCCTTAAAACCCCAGTCTTTTCTCTGGGAACGGAAATCATTTTATCATGACCGCCGCAGTAATTGCAACTATTATTCCAGAGGTGCTGCTGTTATTATTCATCCGGATCTTTTGCGGCGACGGGTTTTCAAGCCCGGGAATTTGTGGTAAGATTTCGGCGGAAACCGGGATGCGCAAGGTCATTACATTGGGGTGCGAAGAATGCGCGACTTAAGACGCAGGGCTTTCATGCTGGCCCTTGTTCTGGGGCTTTCCCTGCTCCTCTCCGGGTATACCGGAAAGCGCCGGCCGGAGTACGAAACGAGTCTCTTTGACACGGGCCGGGTCCACACCGTCGATGTGGAGATTTCCGAGGACGACTGGCAGGACCTGCTGGCCCACGCCGAGGACAAGACGAAATATGAGACCAGCGTCACCATTGACGGGGAGCGGACGGAACGGGACCCTTGCCGCCGAGACGGACCGGCAGATCCCCTCCCGCCGGGTGGACACCGCCGTGATCGATCTCACCCGGCTGGGCTCTTTCAACCTCAGAGGGTAGGCCCGGCCGCCTGTTCATCAATGCCTGTACGGAGATTTTCTGAGAGGAGTATTAACCATGTCCACATCCCATGAAGAAACGGTCAAGTGCCCGAAGTGCGGTGAAGAGATCCATTTCACCTACTGGCAGTCCATTAACACCGAGATGGACTTTGCCATCCCCGACATCATCAGCGGAAAACTCTTTGAGATAAAGTGCGGGAAATGCGGATACGAGTCCCACGTCAACTATCCGATTCTCTTTAACGACATGATCCACGGCGTCATGATCAACTATGCGATGCCGGAGGCTGTCGAAGAAGCGGAAAAAGTCGTAAACTACATGCGCGAGCGCATGGACTTCTGCCGCTTCCGCATCGTGACGAGTCAGGCCGACCTGCGCGAGAAGGCGGACATCTTCAATGCCGGGCTGGATGATCGCGTTGTTGAGCTTCTGAAGTTCATAACCATGACCCAGGTGCAGGACCAGGTGCGGGACAGAGGCGTGCACGGCGTCTACTTTATCTCCGGCGACGAGCCCGTGGTTGAAATTCTCATGAAGGACGGCAGCGGCCATGTGCCGGTTGACATGGACATGTACCGCCAGCTGGAACAGATGACGCGGCCCCGGCTGACGGAAGATCGGGAATTCCACATTGACCAGAACTGGGCCGCTGCTTTCTTTTCCCGTTCCGGAGGAGAAGCGTAATCAGCGGGAAATCAAA
>CAMONN010000017.1 GCA_946620645.1 uncultured Clostridia bacterium | reverse complement strand
CTTTGCCTATGGTGATCCGGATATGCCGGACATGACCGAAGCAATTCTCCTGGTCCTTTTACATGACGGCGACGTCAAAGTTCGTAACGGCCAGGTGACCTGGAACGAAGAGGATGAATGCTTTGAGCTCTATGACGCCGATGTGGACGAGGTAATCCCGTTCGTTCTCCCGGAAACTGAAGAGGACAACCTGTTTGTCATGCGCTTCCTGGCGAACAATTATGAGGTCACATTCGAAACTGTCGATCAGGACACCATTATCAATGACATCTATGATATTCTTCTGAACACCGTCCCGGGCTCTCCGGCTGAAGGGGAAGTCGCGGAAGAGGCGGCAGAGGAGACTGCAGAGAACGCAGCGTAATTTTTAATTAACAAGCATTATACAGCAGACCGGGGATCCCGAACGGGATCCCCGGTCTTTGATATTTGATATCGTCCGCTTGATAATTGTCGTTTAAAGCCGGAACTCAGTCCTTGGTCACCGTGAGGGTGGCCATCTCGGAATCGGTATAGCCGGCCTTGTTGGAGTAGCGGCAGTAGAACTTCCAGCCGTCCAGCTCCGCGGGGATGTTAATCAGCTGCATCCCGCTGTAGTCGCCGTTTTTCACCCGCAGGCCGGGGAACTGCTTGATGGCTTCATCATGCTGCAGGTCGGTCTGGCCGTCCGGGCTCACAAAATGCCAGCGCGCCAGAACCGCGCCGTTCTCCTTCGCCACAAACCAGCAGCTGCCGCCCACCTTGACGGTTTCGTCTGTCGGGCTCTTCAGAACCACCGGCGAGCCCTTGGCGTTGGCCGCGCCGGTCTGGGCCGGGGCGTCAGCCTTGGTGACCGTCACCATGGCCGGGGCGGAATCCGTGCTGCCGATCTTGTTGGTGAAGCGGCAGTAGAAGCGCCAGCCGTTAAGCTCATAGGGGATGTTCACCAGTTTCATGGAGTCATACTGACCCTGCAGAACCTGCAGGCCGGGGAAACGGTCGCCGATTTCGTCATACTGCAGATCCGTCTGTCCGTCCGGGCTCAGGAAGCGCCAGCGGGCCAGGTTCGCCTTCTCCTGGCGGGTCACAAACCAGCAGCTGCCGCCCTCCTTTACGGTTTCATCCGTCGGCTGCTTGTAAACAATCGGCGCGCCGGGAATCAGAGAAGGTTCGGGGGTGGGCACCGGTGTTGGAACCGGGGTAGGCGTGGGTGCGGGCGTCTCCGTCGGAACGGGGGTCGGGGCCACCGTGGGTGCGGGCGTCGCCGCGGCCTGCGCCTGCAGGTAATCGCTCAGGGACATGGACCAGACAAAGGTGGCAGGGTCGCTGCCGATATAGGCGTTGTCGTCCGTCCACACCAGATTGTTGCCGGAAACCGCGATGCTGCCGGTACCGTTGGTGGAGACGACCTGGTCCGAAGAGGTGCCGTCCGCAGCCACAGTCTCCTCAATCAGGGTCGCGTCGCTGTAGACGATGGCCTGCTTTTTCGCATCATAGGTGCCGGACATCTCCCAGTGGGCATTCTCGGTAAGGCTTCCGGGCCAGTTGACAACGATGTTCACGTTTTCAGCATCCCGGGCGGAAAGCTGCATCACACCGCGGTGGCCGACGCTTTCGGTATAGACGCCTTCCAGGTCCTGCATGTTCACAGCAACGGCCGCTGTCTTGTCAGCGGACTTCTTCAGGCCGCAGGCAGAGAGCAGAAGCACCAGGCAGAGGGCCATCAACAGTGCGGGGAAAAGAGACTTGCGTTTCACGGGCAAACACTCCTTTCGGATGAATTGCATCAAGAGTACGAATTATTTCCAGTTTCTTAACTGAATTCTACCACCGGCTGTGCGCTTTGGCAAGTGGGAGCACTAAATCCCGGTGCATCAAATTCCTGAGACTGCCGGGCTTTTCCGCTCTCAGTCCAGAAGCGCTTCAGGGTAGAGCCCCGCCTTTCGCATTTCGGCAATGGCGTCTTTTACGCTTTGCAAATCTTCACGGTAGGTGATGCCGTGCCAGGTCTCCGTGCAGCCGAGGACCCGGACCTTCCCCTTTCCCTCCTGAATGAGGGCGTTGGCTACAAAGGGCAGGAAGTATTCCGCCTTCGCCGGGTTTTTGGGGAGGTTCTCCTCCAGCCAGGCCGGGAACCGGGCCTTCAGCTCATCCATCATCTCCGGTCCGAAGGCCCAGCAGTTCATGCTCACGGGCAGACCGCCGTCGAGAGGAACCCAGGTCGCGCCGTCGTCCTCGGTGTAGGCCGCATCCGCACCGCGCTTTTCAATCTTTGTGCGCTCCGTCACGTCGGTCAGAAATCCGTCCTTCACGCTGCAGATGCCGCGGGCGACGCTGCCGTTTTCCGTTACGGTATTGCGAAGCTCATAGGCCACCATGGCCTGCTCCCCGGGGTCCCGGGGTCCGGTCATGAAGTCATAGAGCGCCCGGTAGGCACCCGGGCCGTAAAAGTCATCGGCATTGATGACGGCGAAGGGGCCGTCTACCTCATCGGCAGCGCAGAGGGTTGCGTGGGCGGTCCCCCAGGGCTTGACGCGGTCCGCCGGCACAGAGAAGCCCTCCGGGAGCCGGTCCAGCTCCTGGAATACCAGGCGCACGTCAAAGTACTTCGCCATCCGGTCGGCCACCGCCGCGCGGAAATCCGCCTCAATGGCATGCTTGATCACAAACACCACCTTGCGAAAGCCCGCCCGGTAGGCGTCATACAGGGAAAAATCAATAATCGCATGGCCGCCGTCGTCCACGGCGGTAATCTGCTTCAGCCCGCCGAAGCGGCTGCCCATCCCGGCAGCAAGAATCACTAAACAGGGTTCCGTCATCTCTCTCACCTTCCAAACATCCGTTTTGCTTCCCGGCAGTAATAGTTGAAGTTCCGTTCACGGTCGAGGCTGCTGCTGTCCATGTGGCCGGGGTAGACATCATAGTTCCCGGGCAGGTCGCAGAGGCGCTTCAGGCTGCGAAGCTCCTCCTCCATATCGCCGCCCGGCAGATCCGTCCGGCCGCAGCTGCCGCGGAAAAGCGTGTCACCGGTAAAGAGCGCGTCCTCACAGAGAATGGCAACGCCTCCCGGCGTGTGACCGGGAACCGCCATAATCTCAAAGCTCAGCCCCGCGAAGCGCAGCACATCGCCGTCATCATAGTAGCGGCCGCCCTCCGGCAGACGATAGGAATAATGCTCATCGCCGGTGTTGCGGGCATCATCCCTGGGGCAGAGATAGACCGGGGCGCCGGTCTCCTCCATAACCGCCTGCACCGCGCCCACATGGTCATGGTGACCGTGGGTAAGGAAGATGGCCTCGCACTTCAGGTGGTTTTCCTCCAGATAATCCAGAATCCAGTTGGATTCATCGCCCGGATCAATCACCACGCAGGCCTTCGTTTCATCGTTGCCCACTACATAGCAGTTGGTCTCCAGCTGCCCCACGGGCAGCGTTTTAATAAACATCAATGGCTTCACGCTCCTTTGAAGAAGGGGTTTTTATCAGGAGCCGTTGCGCAGCACCGAGGTCACCCCCGGCACCCCCGTCAGACGGTTCATAATGTAGCGCAGCTCCGAGGCGCTTTTCACCTCAAGGGAAATCACAGTGATGGCGGTACCGCCGGCGACACTGCGGGAAGAAAGGTTGCGGACCTTGGCGTTCATGGAGTTGAGAACCGTGGCAATGTCCATGACGAGGCCGTTGCGGTCCTTGGCCGTAATGGTAACGGTGGTGACATAGATGTCGGTGATGGTATCGGCCCAGCCCACCTGAATCCACCGGCCCTCGCTTTCCGGAGAGCGGTCGCGGTTGAGGTAGTTCTGGCAGTCCTTCCTGTGAATGGAGACGCCCTGCCCCCGGGTGATAAAGCCGATAATGTCATCCCCCGGCACCGGCGTGCAGCAGCGGGAAAACTTGATGAGGCAGTTGTCCAGGCCTTCCACCAGAATGCCGTGCACAGCCTTGGTGTTGCGCTTTGCCTGCTGCTCCCGCCGTTCGGCGGCATCGGTGATCTTCTCAATGGCCGTACGGTGCTCGGGCTTCGCACTCTTATATTCGTCCCGCAGGCGGTTTGCGATGCGCACCGCCGTGATGCCGCCGTAGCCCACCGCGGCGTAAAGGTCATCTTCATCATTGAAGGAATACTTCCGCATCACCGGGTGCAGGAAGTCAGGATTCAGCACCTCGTCCGGCGGGACATCCATGTGCCGGAGCTCGTCCTCCAACATGGAGCGGCCGCGGATGATGTTTTCCTCCCGGCGTTCCTTTTTGTACCACTGCTTGATCTTCGTCCGGGCGGAACCGCTTTTTACAAAGTTCAGCCAGTCTCGGCTGGGTCCCGGGGCGGACTTCGAGGTGCGGATCTCCACGATGTCGCCGTTCTGAAGCACGGTATCGTAGGGGACAATACGGCCGTTCACCTTGGCGCCTACCATGTGGTTGCCAACGTCGGAGTGGATACTGTAGGCAAAGTCCACCGGCGTCGCGCCGGCCGGCAGGTTAATGACATCGCCCTTCGGGGAGAAGACAAAGACCTCGTCGGCAAACATGTCGATCTTCAGGTCGTGAACAAAGTCCGTAGCATCGGACTCCTGCTGCGTCTCCAGCAGGCGGCGCACCCAGGCGAAGCGGTCCTCGTCCCCGCTGCGCAGAGCGCTGCTGCCTTCACCCATCTTGTATTTCCAGTGGGCGGCAATGCCGTATTCGGCGGTGTAGTGCATCTCCCAGGTGCGGATCTGCACCTCGAAGGGGATTCCCTCGCTGCCGATCACCGTGGTGTGCACGCTCTGATACATGTTGGGTTTGGGCGTCGAAATATAATCCTTGAAGCGCCCCGGAACGGGTTTGAACATGTCGTGGATGATGCCCAGCACGTTATAGCAGTCCGGAATGGTGTCAACAATCACCCGGAAGGCGCAGAGATCGAAGATCCCGCTGAGCTCCAGCTTCTGAGTGTACATCTTCCGGTAAATGCTGTAGACGTGCTTGATGCGGCAGTAGACCGAGGCCTTGATCCCCTCCTGCTCCAGCCGGGTGCGGATCTTCCGCTCCATGCTGTCCATGAAGGCTTCCAGCTCCGGCATCCGGCGCTCCAGGATATTCATGATCTCCTGGCAGCCCATCGGGTCCAGGTACTGCAGCGACAGATCCTCCAGCTCCCACTTGGCACGCTGCATACCGAGGCGGTGGGCGATGGGCGCGTAGATCTCCATGGTCTCCAGAGACTTGGACCGCTGTTTTTCCGGTGTCTGGTAGGCCATGGTGCGCATGTTGTGCAGCCGGTCCGCAATTTTAATCAGAATGACGCGGATGTCCTTGGCCATGGCCATGAGCATCTTTCGCAGATTTTCCATCTGCTCGTCTTCCTTGCTGGTGTACTGCACCCGCGTCAGCTTTGTGACGCCCTCCACGATATCGGCCACGGAGACGCCGAACTGCCGGGCGATGTCCTCATGGGTCATGGAGGTGTCTTCAATCACATCGTGCAGGAGGGCGGCAACAATACTGTCCTCATCCAGGCCCATATCCACCGCAATGTCGGCAGCCGCCACACAGTGGGTCACATAGGGACTGCCGTCCTTGCGTTTCTGTCCGTTGTGGGCTTCCTTCGCCACAAGGTAGGCTTCCCGCACCCGTTCCAGATTTACCGGATGGGCGGCCTGGCGCAGTTTTTCCTCCAGATCCTCAAACATAAGGTCCGGGTCCAGCGGCGCTGTCCCGACGCCCGGTTTCTCCGGAGACGCCGAAGAAATGGGAAGCGGAGTTTCCATATCGCTCTGTTCCGCTTTCAGCAGCTTTTCCATCAGTTCATTCATTCTTCAAGTCCTCACAGCCCGCGGAGAATTCTCATGATTTCCGTGGCTTCCAGGTCAACCTTTTCCTCCTGATGAATCACCACGCCGGAGTAGACGCCCCCGCCTTCACTGCGCAGCAGCCCGGCCTGGGAAAACACCGCGAGACACAGGCAGAACCGCTCCGGCTCCATCTCCTCCGGACAGAGCCCGAGAACCTCCTCCAGCCGGTCGGCCACCCGCAGCCCCGGGCCGAAACGCCGCCAGAGCCGGACGAAATCTCCCCGTTCAGGGGCAAAGGACGCCGCTGCCCACAGGACGCCGGAGTCCAGCGCGAGAATCCGCTCGCACAGGCCCTGGGGCCGGTGGCGGCGCATTGCTCTGGCCGAAAGCTGCACGCTGACAACGCCCATGTATTCGTTGATCTGAGGCGTAAAGGCCAGATCCACCCGGACGCCGGACTGGACGCCCAGCTGCTCCTTCGTACGGGAGAAGAAGATCCCGTCAAAGTGGCGCCCGTTGAAGTCCACGCTGAACTTCAGATGCTGCTTCTCCGCACCCACTCCGTAGGCCGAGGTCAGCAGCACGTCACAGATGCAGAAGACCGGTCTGGGATTGGCGTTGCCGTAAGGCTCCAGGAGGTCCAGGTCCCGGACATTCTCAATGCTCAGAAGGTCCCCGTCGCACAGCAGCAGGTCGCAGCTCACATCCGGCTGCGGCTCAGGCCGGTGGCGCTCATAGTAATCCCGAAGTGCCTCCCGGAATCCGTCAATCTGATCGCGCCGTACCGTAAGCCCCGCCGCCAGAGCATGGCCGCCGAAGCCCTCCAGCCAGCCGGAGCAGGCCGAAAGCGCCTCATAGATGTTAAAACCGGCGCAGCTGCGGCAGGAGCCCTTTCCTTTCTCCCCGTTCAGGCAGATCATTACCGTCGGGACACCGAACTGCTCCGTAAGGCGCGAGGCCGCAATCCCGATCACACCCTGGTGCCAGCGGTCTGACGCCAGCACGATGGGGCCGTCGGGCACGGTATCCTTCAATATATTCCGGGCCTCCTGCCAGATTTCCGTCTCGATCTTCTGGCGGTCCCGGTTCAGCTCTCCCAACGCTGACGCCAGCTTCGCCGCTTCCTGCGGATCCGTGCAGAGCATCAGCTCCTCCGCCTTCCCGGCCTGCCCGAGGCGCCCGGCGGCATTCAGCCGGGGCGAGAGCGTGTAGCCGATGGTGGATGCGGCCGGCTTCTTGCCGGCAACCCCCGCCTCCTCCATCATGGCGGCAAAGCCCGGACGCGGATTCTCCTGAAGCTTCCGGAGGCCGCACTGCACCAGGTAGCGGTTTTCCCCGGTCAGCGGCATCACATCCGCCACCGTCCCGAAGGCTACAAGGTCCGCGTAACGGCGGAGCATTTCTTCCTCATCTCCGCTGCAGGCGCAGACCAGCTTGAAGGCCACGCCAACACCGGCAAGCTCCGGATTCGGATAGGTTTCATCCGGCTGCTTCGGGTCGACAACGGCCACCGCCTCCGGAAGGGTCCCGTCCCGGCACTCATGGTGGTCGGTAATGACAAGGTCCAGGCCGATCTCCCTTGCGAAGAGGGCCTCTTCCAGGCCGGTAATGCCGCAGTCCACCGTGATAACAAGGCTGTTTCCGTCCTCCCTCAGCTTCCTCAGGGCGTCGATGTTCAGCCCGTAGCCCTCGGCATCCCGGTCCGGGATATACCAGTCGCAGTCCAGGCCGCAGCTGCGCAGCCAGTCTGTCAGCAGGCAGGTCGAGGTGATGCCGTCCACGTCGTAATCTCCGAAAACGGCAACCTTCTCCCGGTCCCGCACGGCCTGCAGCACCCGGTCCCGCGCGGCGGCCATCCCCCGCATTTTCAGCGGGTCAAGAAGGCTTGTCCGGTTGATCTTCAGCAGGGACTCCGCCTCCGCGGGCTCCGTCACACCCCGCGCAGCCAGCAGCTCCGCCAGCAGGGGAGAAACCCCTGCCTGTTTCAACGCCGAGCTGTCCGGCCGGTTATAGGGTATTTTCCAGATCGCTTCCGGCATAGCGCCTCCAAAAAGATGTTTGAATACTTTATTATATGCAAATACCGGGCAAAATTCAACCAGAATAATTTTGTCCGCGGGAAGACTGCCCGCGGACAAAAATCCTGTATTGATTCCTTTTCGGTTTGTTTCCCGCGCAGCGGTTATGCTTCGCTTCCGTCCTCCACGAGAACCAGCATGGTGCCGCCGCAGACCATACCGTCGGACTCAGCCACCTCGCCGGTCAGATCAATATCCACCAGCTTGTAGCGGCCGGTTCCGATGATGCGGACGGCATCCTGAATGACCGCCGCCTCGCTGCATCCGCCGCCGATGCTGCCGGTGACCTTTCCCAGAGGGCTCACGGCCATCTTGGCACCGGTGCCCCGGGGCGTGGAGCCCTTTGTCTCGATTACCGTGACCACCGCCTTCGGATCATGGTTCTCCGCCAGGTACTCCAGGGTGCCCAGCTCCAGATCGGAATCCAGGCAGCAGCGGCCCGGCGCGCCATGTTCCGGTTTGCGCTTGTAGGCGATCACTTCCGAGAGGATGGAGACGGCAATCTCCGCCGGGGTGATGGCGCCGATGTCCAGACCGATGGGCGTGCAGATGCCGCTGAGTCTCTCGGGGTCGAAGCCCTCTTCCCTCAGCATCTCGAGCAGCCCCTTGGTTCTCCGGCGGGAGCCGATCATCCCCAGGTAGGCGGGCATCTCCCCCGGCAGCAGGGCCCGCAGGCAGTCCGCATCGTGGCGGTGGCCCCGGGTGATGACCACCACATAGTCGAAGGGCGTAACACCGAACTTCCGGATGCCGTTTTCAAAGCTGTCACAGGTGACATCGAAGGCCTCCGGGAAGCGGCGCCGGTTGGCAAACTCCGGCCGGTCATCCACCAGATGCACCTCAAAGCCGCATTTGGCCGCAAATTCGCAGACCGGCAGCGCGATGTGCCCGCCGCCCAGCACCAGCAGCCGCTCCTTCGGCATGACGGGTTCGCTGATGTTCAGGGTTTTCCCGTCATATTCCGTGGTCACCCGGGCGAAGCTCCGTCCCTTCGGGTCGGTCACCGGGTTCACCCCGTCAAAAAGCGCCCGGCGCATCCCCGTCGCCATGTCACCTTCCCGGCCCTCGATCACGGTTTTGACCGTGACGGGCTTCACCCGCCCGATCTGGTTGAGAATTTCAGCGTAAAGATTTGCCATGTTCACCCTCTCCTGTTGTAGCTGTTCAATAATGATTCTATTCGCTTCGCGGCCTGATAGCGCCTGTCATGGGCCGCCAGGGCCTCCTCTGTAACGCAGCGTTCACGGCTCAGGGCGAAGCGCTCTTCCAGGGTCACTTCCCGGTCCTCACGGATATATTTATCCGCCAGGAACAGCAGCGCCGCCTCGTCCAGGCCGGTCCCGTCACAGTCATGGTGCCGGGCGATGACCTCCGCCGCCTCCGGGTAACCCAGGGTTCTCATCCACGCGCCGCCGACGGCGGCATGATCCGGTTCGGTGCGGGCAACGTCATGCAGCAGCGCCGCGGCAAAGAGCAGGCCGCGATCCGGCAGAACCGCTCCGCCGGCGGCCATCTCCGCCCCGGCCAGGCCGTCATAAAGCTCCATCGCCTTCTTCGCCACCGCCCTGCAGTGGTTCACGACCCGCTCCGGCGTTCCGGCCGCCTGGAGCAGGGCCAGGCAAACCTCCTCCGTAAGCTCCGGATGCGGCGTCCTCCCTATCTCAAGGGGAGTCAGGGCAGTTCCGTCCCAGGCCAGGGTTGAGATGGAACAGTGGCCCAGCTTTTTCCTCTCGCCCGTCAGGCTGGCAATGGCGGACTTGTGGCTGACAACGACAAGGTCACCTTCCGATTCCTCCAGGCAGGACAGCACAGCCCTGTACATCCGCCTCCGGACAGACTCCGGGGTTTCCGCACTCTCCGGCCAGATGTCCGGGTTCCGTTCCCGGGCCTCATAGAGCTCGGGCCAGCGGACCATGATCTCGGTAAAGGGCAGTCCGTCCCATTCCCCCAGGTCCTGTTCCTCCAGGCCGTCCCGGATCATCGGCGACGGGGAGAGGGGTTTCGCAGTCTCGACCGCCCGCATAAGCCGGCTGCAGAAAACCGGTTTACCCTTCAGCTCCGGCACAAAGGGCAGCAGCGCCGCCTGCATCCGGCCCACAGGGGCAAGGGGCAGGTCGGTACGGCCGAGGCACCAGCGTTCCCCCAGGGGGATGTCCGGATGTCCGTGGCGGACCAGATAAACAATTCTCCGGGCGCTCATTCAAACATTCCCTCAAAGCTGCCTTCATACAGCTGCTCCGCCGCCGTACGCACCGCCGCGGCATACACCTCATAGCGGGCGAGAAGCTCACTGCCCCGCGGGGTCAGCCGGCTTTTCCCGCCCCCGGCCCCGCCCTGGCTGCGTTCCACCAGGGGGTAGTGCAGCTGGGACTCCAGGGTGCGGATGGTATTCCAGCCGCTGGAATAGGAAAGCTGCATTCTCTGGCAGGCCATGCGAACCGAATGGGTCTCATCCACCAGCTGCAGCAGCATCGCGGTCCGGCTGTCGAAAAAGACCTTTTCCCGGCTCAGCGCCACGCTGACCACCGGACGCACCAGCTGCTCGTTATGATATTTCAGGAGAGCCCGGTAGTCCTCCGGCGTGTCGGCATCGTGCAGGACGCCCCGGTCCTCGACGGGAATCAGGGTCATTTTCTCCCCGCAGCGCTCCAGCGCGCCCCGCAGGCCGTCCGCACCCGAATCGGCCAGCACCGCCGGAATCAGGGAGGACGCGAGCAGGGTGGGGTGCCCCTGCACCCCGTCACACACCGGGGATGCCAGCGGAGCACCGCAGTCCATGAGGGCGCGCACCGTCGCCGCCGTAAAGAGCGGAATGTCCACGGGGGTGATGAGCACGCGGTCGCACTTGTCCTGAAGGTATTGCAGCCCGATGCAGGCGGACTCGAACATCTGGGTGGTTTCATAGTTGTCATTACGCAGAAACACGATTCCGTTTCCGGCAAGGTGCCGCTCCAGCATTACCGCATTATAGCCGGTCACCATCACGATCTTCTCCACGCCGGCCTGCTGGAATGTCGCCACCACCCGCTGCGCGATGCTGATGGCGCCGATATTCAGCATGGGTTTGAAGTCTCCCATCCGGGAAGACATCCCCGCCGCCGTAATCAGTGCCGCCGTAACCATTGCCGTCACCCTCTTTCCCGTTTCTGTTGGTATACGTCATTATACGCCCGGAACCGTCTTGTTTTCAAGTACAATTCCGAGGCTCCGGGCCGGTCGGTTGATATTCCGGCACAAACCGTGTATACTCTTTCCGTGACCGTCCCCTTCGGAATACACACCGGGAGGCATCTCAACCATGAACATTTTTGTATACGGTACCGGCTGCGGAGCGGGCGAGCTCATCGACAGCGCTCTGCCGGCGGAACGGGTCACCGCCTTCGTGGACAGCCGCCCTGCGGCAGAAAGTTTCCTGGGCCGGCCTGTGATCTCCCCTGAGGCACTGGCCAAGCAGGACTATGATCTGATTATTGTCACCAGCCGGGATGCCGACGGCATTGCCGCGCGCTGCGCGGAGCTGGGCATTGACCGGGACCGGATTCTGTACCTGAAGAATAACGCCCTGCTCACCGACCGCAACCGAAGCTATGCCCTGGCCCGCTCCGTTCTGGGTGACGCCTTTGTCGGCGCCCTGCAAAACAGCCACCGGCTGATCCGCGTCCCGGCCCTTGCCCCGGAGCGCGCCCTGCCGGACGGAGAACTGGAGAACGACTTCGTCCGTCTGAAGACCCTGGAGATCCTCTGCGAGACCCTGCGGGAGGCTCCGGGAGAGCTGGCGGAATTGGGGGTCTACCGCGGCGCCTTCGCCCGGTGCATGAACAAGCTGCTGCCGGAGCGGAAGCTTTACCTGTTTGATACCTTTCAGGGTTTTGACAGTGCGGAGGCCGCCGGATACGGAGAGGGATTTGTCCGTTCCCACGAGAACACCTCCGTGGACCTGGTGCTCTCCGTTCTTCCCCGACCGGAGCAGGCGGTAATCCGTCCCGGGCTGTTTCCGGCCAGTGCGGCGGGGCTGGAGGAGCTGCGTTTCGCGCTGGTATCGGTAGACGCGGACCTGGAGGAGAGCTGCTATCAGGGGCTGAGCTGGTTTGTACCGAGGCTCTCCCCTGGCGGGTATCTGCTGCTGCATGATTACCGGAACCCGAAACTGCCCGGCGTCCGGGCGGCAGCGGAACGGTATCAGCGGGAACACGGCCGCCTTCGGTCGGTTCCGCTCTGCGATGTGAGCGGAACCCTGGTAATTTGTGGTTAAACTGGTACAATTCACAAAACAGCCAACAAGAAATTAGTTAATATTCACAAAAAACGATTCGTACTTTCTGCGAATCGTTTTTCATTACAAGTTGATTCTTTAGGAATGAGAGCCTAAAATAAGGTTGAAATAGTTTGAATATTTGATGGAAGTGGTTTTATGAGTGAAGGTAAAGACGAACTTTTTGAAATCATCGCGGACACTGTTACGGTGGAAGTGACGGACCCGCGCACCGGTAAGGTCTACCGGCGGGAACTGCCCATCGACTACTATGAAAACGCCAATGTTCTCAAGCTCAGCGGTGAGAATCTGGATGGAAGTCTTTCCCAGCTGATCTTCTACTCCGCCCGCGGAGTAGAGCGGGTGAAGGACCTGACCGGCAAGGGTGCCGATCACGATCCCTGCGGAGGCCACAGCCACTGAGCCCCGGCCTGTTTCTTTGTGCTCCCCCCCGGATGGGGTTTCTATAGCAATCTGCAGCAATTCAAATCATGATACACACAAGGAGGAAAACAAATGGTTAGAAAAACGCTTGTTATCAACGGCGTGACCCGGAACCTGGTACTGGAGCAGGACGAAACCCTCGCTACCGTACTGCGTGAGCACCTGCTGCTCACCGGCTGCAAGATCGGCTGCGGTGAAGGCCACTGCGGCGCCTGCAACGTCATCATGAACGGCAAAGTCACCAAGGCCTGCATCGTGAAGATGAGCAAGGTTCCCGACAACGCCGAGATCACCACCATTGAGGGTGTCGGCACCCTCAGCGACATGCACCCCCTGCAGGTCGCCTGGATGGCCCATGGCTGCGCCCAGTGCGGCTTCTGCACCCCGGGCTTCATCATCAGCGCCAAGGTCCTCCTGGAGCAGAACCCCAATCCCACCCGCGAAGAGGTCCGCGACTGGTTCAACAAGACCCGCAACCTGTGCCGCTGCACCGGCTACAAGCCGCTGGTTGACGCCGTTATGGATGCCGCCGCCGTGCTCCGCGGTGAGATGAGCAAGGAAGACCTGATCTTCAAGCCCACCGGCGACAGCATCAAGGGCACCAAGTACATCCGTCCCTCCGCTGCCCAGAAGGTCACCGGCACCTGGGACTTCGGCGCCGACGACGCCCTGAAGATGCCCGGCTGCCTGCGCCTTGCCCTGACCCAGGCCAAGGTTTCCCACGCGAACATCAAGTGCATCGATACTTCCGAAGCCGAGAAGATGCCCGGCGTTGTCAAGGTCATCACCTACAAGGACATCCTGGCCGCCGGCGGCACCAACCAGATCAACGGCCTCGTCATGCTGCCGAAGCACAACAAGACCGACGGTTTCGAGCGCCCGGTGCTCTGCTCCGACAAGATCTTCCAGTTCGGTGATGCCATCGCCATCGTCGCCGCCGACACCGAGGCCCATGCCCGTGCCGCCGCCGACGCCGTCAAGGTTGAGATTGAAGAGCTCCCCGCTTACATGAGCGCGCTGGATGCCATGGCTCCCGACGCCATTGAGATTCACCCGGGCACCCCGAACGTCTTCTTCGAGACCAACTGCATCAAGGGACCGGACTTCGACTGGGACAGCGTGCCCGATGCCCAGCAGGTCGAGATCGAGAGCTACTGCTCCCGTCAGCCGCACCTGCACCTGGAGCCGGACAACGGCTACGGCTACATTGACGAAGACGGTATGGTCACCGTTCACTCCAAGTCCATCGGTATCCACCTGCACATGCCGATGATCGCCGCCGGTATCGGCGTTCCCATGGAGAAGCTCCGCATCGTCCAGAACCATACGGGCGGCACCTTCGGCTACAAGTTCTCCCCCACCAATGAAGCTCTCATCGGCGCGGCCGTCAAGATTCTCGGCAAGCCCGTCTCCCTGAACTTCAACCAGTTCCAGAACATCACCTACACCGGCAAGCGCTCCCCGGCCTTCATGCACATTAAGCTGGCGGCCGACAAGGACGGCAAGCTGCTGGCCCTGTGGGGCGACAACTATGTCGACCATGGCCCGTACTCCGAGTTCGGCGACCTGCTGACCATGCGTCTGAGCCAGTTCACCGGCGCCGGCTACGGCATCAACTCCATCCGCAACAAGAGCCAGACGGTCTTCACCAACCATGCCTGGGGCTCCGCGTTCCGCGCCTACGGTTCTCCCCAGTCCTTCATGGGCTCTGAAATCGCCATTGACTGCCTCGCGGCCAAGATGGGCATTGATCCCTTCGAGATGCGTGCCATGAACTGCTACAAGGAGTCCGAGGGGACCACCATTCCCACCGGCTATCCCCCCGAGGTCTACTGCGAAGAGGCCCTGTTTGAGAAGGCCCGTCCGCTGTACTACGAAGGCAAGAAGCGTTGCGAAGAGAAGAACGCCGCTTCTGACGGACGCTACAAGTACGGCATCGGCGTTTCCCTGGGTGTGTACGGCTGCGGCCTGGACGGTGTTGACACCTCCTCCGCCTATGCAGAGCTCAACAAGGACGGCACCGTCACCATCTACGTCTCCTGGGAGGATCACGGACAGGGCGCCGATATGGGCGCACTGGTCTCCGCTCATGAAACACTGAAGCAGGCCGGCATCACACCCGACATGATCCGCCTCGTCATGAACGACACCAAGTACACCCCGAACTCCGGTCCTGCCGGCGGCTCCCGCTCTCAGGTCATGTCCGGTAACGCCTGCCGTCTCGCCGCCGAGGCGCTGATCGCCGAGATGAAGAAGGACGACGGAACCTTCCGCACCTATGACGAGATGGTCGCCGACGGCAAGAAGCTGAAGGTCGAAGGCAACTGGGTCACCACCTTCTGCGCCGATCATCCGATCGATCAGGATACCGCCCAGGGCGATCCGTTTGCCACCTACATGTACACCATCTTCCTGCCCGAAGTCTGCGTCGATACCCAGACCGGCAAGGTCAAGGTTGAGAAGTTCACCGCGGTGGCCGACGTCGGTACCATCATGAACAAGCTGCTGGTAGACGGCAACTTCTACGGCGGTCTCGCACAGGGCATCGGCCTGGCGCTGACAGAGGACTTCGAAGACCTCTCCAAGCACACCAGCCTCCTCAAGTGCGGCATCCCCTACATCAAGGATATTCCTGATGATATCGAGCTGCACTTCAACGAGACCTACCGTCCCTCCGGCCCCTACGGTGCCGCAGGCTGCGGCGAGGCCCCGCTGGATGCCCCGCACCCGGCCATCCTCAACGCCATCTATGCCGCCACCGGCGCCCGCGTCACCCGCATCCCGGCCACCCCGGACAAGGTGCTCGCCGCGCTGAAGGAAGTCCAGTAAGTTTAAACGCGGTCCGGAAAGAGATTCTCTTTCCAAGCTGCCATAGCAATGTTATAATGGAGAGGCCCTTCGGGGCCTCTCTGTTCACAGGAGGCCGGCCCGGCGGTGTGCCGCCGGCACTCCCTGCATCCCCTGATCCCACAAGTGGAGGCGATGTTCATGCCCAAGGTTCGGGAACGTGGTTCCACCCACGTGTATAAGGTCAACAAAATCTCCAAGGAAGAAGTCGACAGCATGGTGGCCCGCTGCATCTATGAAGAGCCGCCCTTCTGCAACGCCGCCTGCCCCCTGAAGCTGGACACCCGAGCCATGCTGAAGGCCGCGGCCGCCGGCGACTTTAAAAAAGCGCTGCAGCTTTATGAGAAGGCAACCCCCTTCCCGCTGGTTCTCTCCGCCGGCTGTGAAGCTCCCTGCGAGGCGAAATGCCGCCTCTGTGAGCGGGGCGAGGGTCTGGCCATCCGCGCCGTGGAGCAGGCTGTCGCCCGCTTCGGGGGCCCGCCGCGGGCGGGCAGCGTTTTCCGCACCAAAAAGAAAAAGACCGTTGCCGTCATCGGCTCCGGTCTGTTTGCGCTGTTTTTGGCCGGGGAACTGGAGAAAAAAGCTTATCCCACCACCGTTTTCTGTGAGCAGGCCGATGCGGAAGGCTTTCTCCGGGCTGCGGCGGGCTTCCTGGACGAGGCCGCCTTCGCCCTGGAGCTGGAGCGCCTGAAGAAGAAGGATCTCCAGTTCGTCTTCGGCTGCAAGGCCACCGCCGCGTTTCTGGAAGAGACCCGGCCCGCTTTTGACGTGGTCTGCGTATCGGAGGATGTTTTCACGGAGCTGTTCCCCGAAGCGGCTGTGGCTCCGGAACTCATGTTCTGCGAAGGGGAGACGCTGGTTACCGGCAGTGGCAGCGGTGTTATGTCCGCAGCCCACAACGCAAAGAAGGCCGCCCTGACCGTCGACCGGCTGGCCCAGAATCTGGACCCCGCCAACATGCGCGGCCAGGAAGATCCCTTTCAAAGCCGCCTGTACACCGACCTCTCGGAAGCCACCGACCTCACCCGGGTCCCGGCTGCAGGGGAGCTGTATACCCGGGAAGAGGCTGTCCGCGAGGCGGGGCGCTGTATCCAGTGCCACTGTGAAGAGTGCATGAAGAGCTGCGCCTACCTGCAGCACTATAAGAAATATCCCGGGCTGCTGGGACGGGAGATCTACAATAACACCCAGATTATTATGGGGGACCACCAGCTGAACAAGCCCATGAACGCCTGCACCCTCTGCGGACAGTGCACGGTGGTCTGTCCCAACGGATTTGACATGGCGCATATCTGCGCCTCCTCCCGGCGCAACATGGTTTCCACCGACAAGATGCCCCTGGCGCCCCACGAGTTCGCGCTGATGGATATGATGTTCTCCAACGGCGAGGCCTTCCTTGCAAGGCCCCAGCCCGGTTTTACCCAGTGCAGATACCTGTTCTTCCCCGGCTGCCAGGCAGTGGCCATCGCTCCCGAAACCGTCAAGGCCGCCTATCAGGATCTCTGCAGCCGCCTGGAGGGCGGTGTGGCGCTGATGCTGGGCTGCTGCGGGGCCATCTGCGACTGGGCCGGCCGCTACGAGATGCAGGAGAGCACCCGGGAGTTTTTGCTGAACGAGCTTGCAAAGCTGGGGAACCCCGCCATTATTGCCGGCTGCCCCACCTGCAGGAAGGAGCTCACCGAATCGGTAGGCGGTGAAATCACCGGGATCTGGGACATTCTGGATAAAATCGGCCTGCCGGAAGGCGCCCGCGGCCTGGACCGGCCCGTCGCCCTCCACGACGCCTGCGGCGCCCGCGGTGACGCCCATACACAGGAGGTTATCCGCCGCCTTGCGGAGAAGCTGGGCATCACCCTGGCGGAGACGGAAGACTCCGGCGACCGGTCACCCTGCTGCGGCTACGGCGGGCTCACGGCCTATGCGAACCCCGAAGTGGCCGACGAAATCACGCAGAAGGCTTTGGAGCGCTCCGACGCGCCGTTTCTTTCCTACTGTATGGCCTGCCGCGACCGCTTTGCCCGGCAGGGACGGGAGTCCCGGCATCTGCTGGAGCTGATTTACGGGACAGACGCCGGAGCCCCGCCGGATATCAGCGAAAAGCGTTATAACCGTCTGACCCTGAAAAAAGAGCTCCTGTGGGAGCTGTGGCATGAGGAGACCGCCGAAATGAAGCTGGATTATGAACTGCACTATACCGACGAGGCCCGGCAGCTGATGGACAGCCGGATGATTCTGACGGATGACGTGATTGCGGTCATGAACGCCTACCGGGAGAACGGCGAGGCGATTCTGGAGTCGGAGACGGGTCTCGCCGTGGCCTGCCTGCGCATCGGGAACGCGACCTTCTGGGTCAAGTTCACCGAGGACGGGCCCGACAGTTATACCGTGCACCGCGCCTACAGTCACCGGATGAACGTGGTAAGGAGGGAAGGCTGATGGCCATTGACAGAACCTATTACAGCATCGACCCGGAGGGAAAGCTGCAGTGCATGAAGTGCCGCGTCCCCCTTGTCAAGGGCAAGGCCAAGTTCCTGTATCTGGGCAACGGCTTCCCCGTGGAGCTGCCTGTGTGCCCCGTCTGCGGCTTTGTATATGTTCCCGAAGAGCTGGCCCTGGGCAAGGTGCTCTCGGTGGAAAAGGCGCTGGAGGACAAATGAGCGGTTTTCCCCTCCACCCCGGCGGCCAGTCCCACACGCTCCGCCTGCTGCAGCAGGCGGAGAAAGCCGGTCTCGCCCCCGGCGCCGGGATTCTGGATTTGGGCGCCGGAGACGGCGGAACGGTGAGGCTTCTGCGGGACCGGGGGTATGAGGCGCTGGGCCTCGACCTGAATCCGGCGCCGGAAGACGTCTCGCTCCCGCACGCAGTGCTGAAAGGGAATTTCCTTCATGCACCGTTCCCGGAGGGCCGCTTTGATGCGGTGATCAGTCAGTGCGCTTTTTATGTCTCCGGAGATCCGGTCCGCGCGCTGGAGGAAAGCTTCCGCCTGCTGAAGGCGGGAGGGCTTCTGCTGCTTTCCGATGTGGCTTTCGACCCCCTCCGCTCTCAGGCGGAGGCCGCCGGGTTCCGGGTGCTGTGGGAGGAGGATATGACCTCTCTCTGGAAAGAGTACTACATTGAAGCCCTCTGGCAGGGTGTTCCCCTCTGCGATACGGTTCCGAAAAAGAAATGCGCCTACACGGCGCTTGTATGCAGAAAGGATGTTGAACGTGGATCTATTTGACCGGGTAATGGAACTGAGCCGCTACGGCTACTTCTGCAGCCAGATCCTGGCAATTCTGGGCCTGGAGCTTGCCGGGGAAGAAAACCCGAAGCTGGTGCAGGCCATGGGCGGCCTGGACGGCGGCGTCGGCTACTCCAAAGGCTGCTGCGGCTGTATGACGGGCGGCGCCTGCCTGATCTCCTACTTTACCGGGAAGGCCTCCGCCCTCGAGGTGGAGAGCCCGGAGCACAAACCGGCCCTGGCGGAATTCACGGAGTGGTTCCGGGATGAAATCACCGCCGAATACGGCGGCATCGACTGCGAGGATATTATCGGCAACAACGCCGCAAAAAGGGTGGAATACTGCCCGCAGATTATCGCTGCGAGCTTCGAAAAGTGCGTACAGATTCTGGAAGAGCGCGGCCTGCTGTGAGAAAGGCCTTCTTTCCCTACGCCGAAGTCCCCGGGTACTACTTTCCGCAGGGCCGCGGGTGGCTGAAGGGGGTGCTCTGCTGGTGACCCGAAGCCGTTTGGATGCCCTGATTCTGGAGCAGGAAGGCCTTCCCTCTCTCACCCGCAGGGAACTTGAAGCCCTTCAGCTTCAGAAACTGAACCGCCTTCTGTCCCGTGAGCGGGAGCGCGGCGGCTTTTACCGGGACCTGCCCGGTCATCTGGATACGCTCTCCGAGCTTTCCGCCCTCCCCTTTACCACCGATGAAGACCTCGCCCGCCATGCCGGCGGGCTGCTGCTCACCTCCCAGGGTTCGGTTCAGCGGGTACTCTCCGACGCCACCAGCGGCACCACCGGGGCTGCCAAGCGGGTATTCTACACAGAGACCGACCTGGAAAACACCGTCCGCCTCTACATGGCGGGTCTGGGCGAGCTCATCTATCCCGGCAGCGTCACCATGATTTGCTTCCCCTTCTCGGGGCCCTTCGGTCTCGGCGAACTCATCACAGACGCGATCAGGCGTCTGGGCGCCCGGCCCCTGCGCTGCGGCCCCGCCCTCTCCTACGGGGAGTTCCGGGAGATTCTGGAGACCCAGCGGCCGGATACCTTTGTGGGCATGCCGGTGCAGCTACTGTCCCTGCTGCGGGTCTGCAGCAGGGGAAGCCTGCAGCGGGCGCTGGTCAGCGGTGACGCATGCCCGGACGCCGTCACGGAGGCTTGTGAAGAGCTCCTGGGCTCCGCCCTCTTCCCCCACTACGGCTCCCGGGAGATGGGCATGGCCGGGGCCATCACCTGCCCCGCCCACAACGGCATGCATCTGCGGGAAAACCACGTAATCGCCGAGATCGTCGATCCGGAAACCGGACGGGTCCTGCCCCGGGGTGAGACCGGGGAGCTGGTCATCACCACCGTCGGGATGGAGGCCCTGCCGCTGATCCGTTACCGGACCGGGGACTTCACCCGCATTCTTCCCGGCACCTGCCCCTGCGGCAGTGAAACCCTCCGCCTCGACCGGGTGCGGCGGGGCGGGGAAGAGGACCTGATCTCCCGGCTGGACGATGTGCTGTTCCGGCTGCGGGAACTGGCGGATTACCGGATTTCCCGGGCTCCCGGGGGTTATGCCATCCGGGCGCTGTCCGTACCCCGGTCCGATGCGGTTCCGGCCGGTCGGCTGGAGGCCCGGCTGTCGGAGAGACTGCAGGCCATGCTCCCGGGCAGCCACATACAGCTGGAACTCTCCCCCGCGGCGGACACCGATCACAGCCTCTACCAGGGTAAACGCCGCGTTCTCCCGGCGGACTGCTGACACCCCGTGTTCGTCCCCAATCATCAAAGCGCCCCGGCGCAGACTCTCTGAGAGCTCTGCGCCGGGGCGCTATTACATATGAAGGGATCTGTTCCGGGCCCGTGCGGCGGAAGCGCACTTTTACGTCAGCCCCTGCGCCCGCTCCAGCGCGGCGTAGGCGCCGTCACGCCGAAGCAGTTCTTCGCGGCTGCCCATTTCCTCAATGTGGCGGTCGTTGACCACGGCGATGCGGTCGGCATTGCGCACTGTGGAAAGCCGGTGGGCAATAACCATACAGGTCTTCCCGCGGCTCAACCGGTCAAGACTCGCCTGAATCTTCTGCTCGGTCACACTGTCCAGGGCGGAGGTGGCCTCATCCAGGATCAGGATCGGCGGATTCTTCAGGAAGACACGGGCGATGGATATGCGCTGCTTCTGTCCTCCGGACAGGGTAATACCCCTCTCACCGACAACGGTCTGGTATCCGTCCGGCATCTGCAGAATGTCCTCATGAATCTCCGCCTGAACCGCGGCCTCCACCACCTCGCGGTCGGTGGCCTCCGGCCGGCCGTAGCGGATGTTTTCCATGATGGTTCCCGCAAAGAGAAACACATCCTGCTGGATAATCCCGATGTTCCGGCGCAGGCTCTCCTGCGTCAGGGTACGCACATCCTGTCCGTCTACCCGCACCACGCCGGCCGTTACATCGTAAAAGCGGGGAATCAGGTGGCAGATGGTGGTCTTCCCTCCGCCGGACGCGCCAACCAGGGCGAAGGTCTCTCCCGGCTGAACCTGAAAGCTCACATTCTCCAGCACCCTGCCGCCGCCCTGGTAGGCAAAATCCACGTGGTCGAAGGAGATTTCGCCCCGCACATCCGAAAGCTCCACGGCATCGGGGGCATCCTCAATCTCCGGCCGGGTGCGCATAAGCTCCACAAAGCGGTCAAAGCCGGCGCTGCCCTGGGCGTAAACCTCCATAAACTGCACGAGTTTCCGGATGGGTGAAATAAACAGCGATACATACAGCGTAAAGGTCAGCAGGTCCACATAGTCCATCTCACCCCGCATAACCAGCAGGCCGCCGATGCTGACCACCGCCACCTGCATGACGCCGATGGCGGCCTCAATGCCGGCGTTAAAAAGGCCCATGGCCCGGTAATACTGCACCTTGCTCTGCTTGAAGGCCTCATTGGCCCGGTCAAACTTCTCGTCCTCCGTCTTTTCGGCGGCAAAGGCCTTGCTGGTTCGGATGCCCGAAATACCGCTTTCGATGGCCGCGTTGATTTCTCCGGTCCGGATTTTGACCTCCCGGTTGGCGTTCTGCATCTTCAGCCGCTGCCGCACGGAGAACAGAATGCTCGCCGGCAGCAGCACAATCAGCACCAGCGCCAGCTTCCAGCTGACCGTCAGCAGAATTACGACGGAGCCCAGCAGGGTAACCCCGCAGGTCAGCAGATTCTCCGGCCCGTGATGGGCCAGCTCTACAATCTCAAACAGGTCATTGGTCACCCGGGAGAGCAGCACGCCGGTACGGTTCCGGTCAAAGAAGGAAAAGGACAGCGACTGCATATGGGTGAAGACATCCCGCCGCATGTCCGCCTCCACCAGGGTCCCCATCCGGTGGCCCACAATGGTGATCAGGTACTGGAACCAGGCCCTCAGCAGGTAACTCAGAAACAGGATCCCCATCACGGCGAAGAAGGTCCTGTACAGCCCCTGGGGCAGAAGATGGTGCATGCTGTGGCGTGTCACATAAGGAAACGCCAGATCCACCAGCGCCACCAGCAGTGACAGCCCCATATCCAGTGCGAAGTCCTTTCCGTGGGGCAGGATGTATGAGGCGAAGATCCTTAGTTTGCTGTTTTGAAAGTTGATGTTCCGGTTCACTTCCGTCTCCGTTTCATACGGTGTTCAGACGGCGCCGCCCGCCTTCTTTGCAAGTCTCCTCTGCCGGAGCGCCGGCAGCCAGAGCATCAGGGTGATGAGGGCCGTGGCCAGCAGGAAGCGGATCCCCAGATAAGCCAGCCACTGCCATTTTTCCGTCAGGACGAGGCCCAGCGGGTTCACATAGGAGGAGAAGAAATTCGTCCTGTACAGAATGCCCACCGGCTCACCGTTGACATAGGCCGGCACAGAGAAAACGGAGTTCAGGTAAAAGGTCGGCAGGTCCAGCAGCAGAATGCCCAGCATGGTGCTCTTCCAGAAGCGCAGGGACACACCCCCGCTGTACTCAAAGCCGAGGTAAAGTCCCAACAGCACAACCATGGCGTG
>CAMONN010000016.1 GCA_946620645.1 uncultured Clostridia bacterium | reverse complement strand
TGCGGGGGAAGGATTCGAACCAACGACCTCCGGGTTATGAGCCCGACGAGCTACCTCTGCTCTACCCCGCGAAATATCGCTCCCTCAAGAGCTTGTGTAGTATAACACAGGGGCAGGCGAATGTCAAGAGTATTTTTAAAGACAGAGCTTCTGCGTTCAACTGGCGGAGGAGGTCTCCGCCATGGCCTTCAGTTCTTCCGGCAGAAAGCTGTAGGTTTTCCCGCAGAACTGGCAGGTGACTTCAGTGGGGGTGCCTTCGGATGCAAGCTCCAGCAGGGCCTCCGCACCGATGGTGAGCAGGGAAGCAGCGAGGCGTTCGCGGCTGCAGGGGCAAAGGTAGGACACCTCATCTGTAGAGAGCACCTGGGGCTCCAGCCCCTTGAGAACCTGAGCCAGAACCTCCATGGGGCCGTCCTCATGGAGAATAGTGGTGAGCTGATCCATCAGGAAGATGTTGTCTTCCAGCTTTTCAATGAGCTCCGCCGGGGCGCCGGGGAGAAGCTGCACCAGAAAGCCACCCGCGGCGAGCACACTGTGGTCCGTACCCACGAGTACACCGAGACCGCAGGCGGAGGCGGTCTGCTCACTCTCTGCCAGGTATGCGGTAAAATCTTCCGCCACCTCACCCGAGACCAGAGCGACGCTGCCGATATACGGCTCCTTCAACCCCAGGTCCCGGCTGACGGTCAGAGTGCCGTCCCGGCCGATGAGCCCGCCCACATCCAGCTTGCCGTCCGGTCGGGTGGGTAGGTCGGCGGAGGGAACATCCACGTAACCGCGGACATTTCCGTGACTGTCAGAGACTGCCACGACACTCCCGATGGGGCCGCCGCCGTTCAGGCGGACAGTCAGACTGTCGCTTTCACTTTTCATATTGTTTCCGAGTAATGAGGCACCCAGCAGAGTGCGGCCGAGGGCCGCGGTGGCAGTGGTGCTCAGCCCGTGAATACGGCGGGCGTCTTCCGCAATCTCAGGTGCGGAGATAACGGCGATGCGGACATTTCCGTCCGCGGCAATAGCGTGAATGATACTGCCCATAAACTGCTCCTTAAGAGAGGTTTCCGGTGGCGTACATGATGGCTGTGAGTGCTACCACCGGCGCTGTTTCACAGCGCAGAATCCGCTCACCCATGGAGCAGATGTGAAGCCCCGAGAGACGGGCGAGGTCCGCCTCATAGGCGTCGAAACCGCCCTCGGGCCCGGTAATGACAGAGACGCTGGTAATGCCGGGGTTCGAATCCAGAACACGGTTGAGCGGTTCACGCTCTCCGGTTTCGTACATGAAAAGGGCAAGATCTTTGTGAACCGCGGTATTCAGCACTTCACCGTAGTCTTCCGCCCAGCTGACCTTCGGGATAATGCCGCGCCCGCACTGTTTTGCGGCTTCTTCACTGATCCGGTTCCAGCGTTCCAGTTTTTTATAGGGATCCTCCGGCCGGGCAATGCAGCGGGCGGATTTGAAAAATACTATGTCATGGGCGCCGGCCTCAACGGACTTCTGGATGATGTAGTCCACCCGGTCGCCTTTGGGCAGGCCGCAGAGCACAGTAACGCTGACGCTGGGCTCGCCCTTGCAGGGGACAACCTCAATGATCTCCAGCTCGGCCTCTTCTTTATCTGCGCGGACCAGACGGCACTTATAATCGCTGCCCTGTGTGTCGCATATGGTGACATCTTCACCCGGGCGAAGCCTGAGAACCTGAATGTGTTCCGCATCCCGGCCGCGGATGATTGCGGTGGGACTGCCGAGAAGATTGGTTCCTGCCATGAAAAATCGTGCCATTAATGATCGCTCCCTTCCGAATGTGGGTATTATTGCATATTTTTAACTGCTTTGCAAGTTCCTTTCTTGACGGAACGCCGTGAGGGCTCTATAATACAAAAGACTTATGAAGGAAAGGGAGGAACCCGGATTATGCCCACGACCTGGAGCCGCAGCCCGGAAGAATTCCATAAAATTTACCTTGCGAACACGGATGCGTTTTACCGCATCGGCAATTCCAATCTGGCGCCGGAGCTGGATGACTTTATGACCAAGTGCGCCCTCTCCCTCTGGAGCAGAGCCGGCGGAATCAGTGAACGACACGTGCAGATGGCCAACCAGATCTATTCCAGAAACCGTCAGCAGCCCAAGTGGCTGCTGTGGAACCTGACCAGCTCGGTCTGCGAGGATGACGTTTTCCTGCCGCCTGTCTTCTTCTGGAATCTGGCGGAGACGGATGCCTCCCGGGGGACGGAAACATCCCGTACCTTTATCCGGATGCTGACGAACATTCTGCTTTATCTTGCTGCGGTGGATGACGACGTGACCTATTCCGAGGCGGAGTTTATTACCGAGTGCACGGACCGGCTGAACGCAATCTGCGACACCACCGGGGTGCGGAAGTCCCGCGAGGGTCTGAACCCTCTGGACTTTGTCACCAGCGGCGAGCCCAGCTTCCAGGAAAAGCACAGCGCCAAGGTGCAGACCTCGGGCGGCAGCACGGCTGCAGAAACGAAGACCGAGGAAAAGGAAGTCGAGAAGCCTGATTTTGACGAGCTCATGGACCAGCTCAACAGCCTGGTGGGCCTGGATACGGTTAAGAAGGAAATCCGGAACCTGATGAACCTGGTGAAGGTGCGCAAGCTCCGGCAGGAAAACGACCTTCCCGTACCGCCCATGAGCTTCCACATGGTCTTCCTCGGAAATCCGGGTACCGGCAAGACTACCGTGGCGCGGCTGATCAGCGGGCTCTACGCCGCTATCGGCGTGCTCAGCAAGGGACAGCTGGTTGAGGTCGACCGCTCCGGTCTGGTGGCGGGTTATGTGGGGCAGACGGCGCTGAAAACCCAGGAGGTTATTCAGAAGGCTCTCGGCGGAGTGCTGTTTATTGATGAGGCATATTCCCTGGCTTCCGGCGGTGAGAATGACTTCGGCCGTGAGTCCATTGAAACGCTTCTGAAGGCGATGGAGGATCACCGGGATGACCTGGTGGTGATTGTGGCGGGCTATACGGGACCCATGGAGAAATTTATCACCTCCAACCCCGGCCTGGAGAGCCGCTTTAACCGGTATTTCTTCTTCCCGGACTATAACGGGGAACAGCTGACGGAGATCTTCCGCATGCAGTGCAAGAAGAACAGCTATACCCTCACCCCCGAGGCGGATCGCGCTGCGAAGGCCATGTTCACGGAGCTCTATGAGGAGCGTGACGAAAACTTCGGCAACGGCCGCGATGTCCGTAACTGCTTTGAGGACATGGTGGTACGCCATGCAAACCGTGTGGCCGCTATGGAGTCACCCGTCAAGGAGGATCTGGTGGCGGTGCTGCCGGAAGACCTGTTTGACGAGCCGGAAGAGCTTCAGGAGCTTCTGAAAAAGTATCCGGTCCAGGAAGAGCCGGCCGCTGCGGAGGAAAAACCGGAATCCGCGGAACCGGCAGAATCTCCGGAACCGGCAAAACCGGAAAAACCCGCGGAAACAGAAAAACCGGAAAAAGCGGTAAAAGCTGAGAAAAAAGATAAACCGAAAAAATCGTAAAATGAGCCGGGCTGCGGAGGAATCCGCTGCCCGGTCAACCTTTGGGCCTTGTATGCTCCGTTTCTGGCGCGTTTGCCCGCTCTTGTATTTTGAGACGGGATATGCTACAATATTACGCAAACTTTTTGGAAATGGGCCTTAAATCAGGCGGGGAGGTGAGACGATGACCATCGGCAATGCCATTATGGCTGGGATTATTTATGCGCTGACAGAGGTCTTCGCACTCTCCGGTACCGGGCATCTGGCCGTTGTCAGCACCCTGTTTGACCTGAACCTGACGCAGGAGCATCTGCTCTTCAAGGCTTTTACGGAGCTTGGCACGCTGCTGGCGCTGATTCTGGCCTACCGGCGTGACCTTATCGCAATGGTCCGGGATACGGCGGGGCTTACCGGCTTCGGCCATCGTGCGCAGGTAAAAGGTGCCCGCTTCCCGGAGGCAAGGCTCCTGTTTATGCTGGCGATGGCAACGCTGCCGCTGCTGATTATGCTGCCTTTCCGGACAGCCTATTTCAGCCTCTGGAAGAGTACCACCTTTGTAGGTGTGATGTTCCTTTTAAACGGTGCGGTTCTGCTGATTGCGGAGCTTATGCTTCCCGGGAAAAAAGGTCCCGGCCGCATGTCGATTCTTGATGCGCTGATGATCGGTCTCTGTCAGGCCGTGGCGATTATTCCGGGGCTCTCCCGGCTGGCGCTTACCCTTACCTGTGCGGAGGCGGAAGGCTTCCAGAAGCAGGTCGGGGTCCGCTTCGGGATGCTGATGGCTGTGCCGGCCTTCTTTGGCTCCTTTGTTCTAAGCCTGGCGGACGCGGCCGTGAAGGGGATTGACACCGCATATATGACGGCCTACATTGCCGGCGGCGCCGCAACGATGGTAACGGCGTTTTTCGGGATTTACCTTTTCCGCAGGCTGGTGCGCAAGCGCGGCTTCGGCGGCCTGGCCTACTACAGCTGGGTCATCGGCGTTCTGACGATTATTCTGACCCTCATATTCTGATTATCTCTGAGAACAGGACGGTTCCATGGCAAGAAAACAGACAATCAAGACAACAAGTAAAAAGAAAACGACTTCAAAGAGGTCCGCGAAGGCCAGCCCTCCGCCTCCTCCGCCCAAAAAGAATGCCGGGCAGGAGCTGCCTGATCTGCCGGACAGCTACGGCGGTAATATGATCGGGGGCATTCTCTTCCTGATCCTGGCGATTTGCTCGGTCATCAGCTACTTTAATACCGAGGGCAGCTTTGTTGCCTTCTTTTCCCGCTGGCTGAGGGGACTGCTGGGCTGGGGCTTCTATCTGGCGGCGCCGGCCTTTGCAGTGTCCGCACTGCTGCTCTTCACCGCCGGGACCCGGCCGGTGGGCGGCAGAGTCTTTGCCACTGTCATGCTGCCGGTCATTTTTGCGGCTCTTTCGGAACTGATGCTGAACACTGGTATCCGGGATGGCGCCAACTTTGGCGAGGCAGTAGAAGATCTCTATGAGCTCGGTACCGTTATGAAGTCCGGCGGCGTGATCGGCGGGCTCATCGCTTTCGGCATGCATCGGACGCTGAGTATGTACGGGACGCTGCCGCTGCTGGTGCTGGGCTTCGTATACTGTTTTATTATCTGCTGCTGGGGCAGTTTCCGGTCTCTGCTTGCGAGAATCACCCGTACCCGCAACGCCTATGGACGGATCCAGCAGGATGCCCGGGACAGAAGAAAAACCGAGCCCGCCCGGGCGGCGGGTGTCGTAAAAACACCGCCGAAGATCATCCAGGGCGATCGAAGAGGCACTTATGACGTGGATATTCCCCTTGGTGAGGAAGATGATCTCTTCGACATGGACGCCTTTGCGGAGGAGCTTGGAACCAAGCCGCTGAAAAGGACCCGCAGAGGGAGAAAGCAGCCTGAGATCATCCGGGAGACTTCGGTGGACGATGAGGAGCAGCTGACTCCTCCGATTATGTCAGAATCGGGGAAGACGGCCGACGCCCGCAGGCAGGCTGAACAGCTCTCTCCTGGCAGAAAGTCCGGCCGCCGGACTGCAGAGACTGAGGAAAGTTCCGTTCAGGCTCCCGTCATTCCGGCGCAGATGCCGGTTGCGCCGGTTCAGCCTCCTGTTGCCCCTGCTCCGCCCAGGGGAGCTTCATCCGGCGCGAATATGCCGAAACCGGATAAAAAGAAGGCGGAACAGACCACCGCCGAGGCAATGGCGCCGGACGACTATGTGTTCCCGCCGCTGACCCTGCTGAGAGCCAGCAGCGGCGCGGCTGCCGATGCGACGGACGAAGTGAATCTCAACCGTTCTCGTCTGGAATCTGCCATTCAAAGCTTCGGGATCAGTGCCTCGGTTGTCGGGGTGATCCGCGGGCCCACAGTTACCCGTTATGATATCGAACTGGACCGTGGCGTGAAGCTTGCCCGGATTACAAACCTTGCCGGGGACCTGGCTCTTTCCCTGGGCGTAGTGAATGTGAGGATTGCGCCGATTCCGGATAAGATTTCCACCGTCGGCATTGAGGTTCCGAACCGCACGGTCAGTACCGTTTTTCTCCGGGATATTCTGGACTCCGGAAACTTCTCCGGTGCCCGTTCCAAACTGAGTTTTGCCCTGGGCAAGGATATCGGCGGCAACTGCATTGTCGGCAACATCTCAAAGCTGCCCCATCTGCTGATTGCCGGCACCACCGGTTCCGGTAAGTCGGTCTGCATGAATTCGCTCATCCTGAGCCTGCTCTATAAGGCACGCCCGGACGAAGTGAAGCTCATCATGATTGACCCCAAAATGGTTGAGCTGGGGATCTACAACGGGATTCCGCACCTCTACGCTCCTGTGGTCACGGACCCGAAAAAGGCGGCCGGTGCACTGCAGTGGTCGGTAGTTGAGATGCTCAAGCGTTACCGGGCCTTTTCCGAACTGGGCGTTCGGGACCTGGATAACTATAACCGCATTATGAAGGAGCAGCAGGGGGAGACCCTGCCCCGGGTGGTCATTGTTATCGACGAGCTGGCGGACCTGATGCTGGTAGCCTCAAAGGACGTGGAGGAGAGCATCTGCCGTGTGGCTCAGATGGGCCGTGCGGCCGGGATGCACCTGGTCATTGCAACGCAGCGTCCTTCGGCAGATGTCATCACCGGCCTTATGAAGGCGAATATTCCTTCACGGATTGCCTTTGCGGTTTCCTCCGCGCTTGAGAGCCGGATTATTCTGGATCAGGGCGGGGCGGAGAAACTGATCGGTTTCGGCGACATGCTTTATTCACCTATCGGCGCCGGTAAACCTACCCGCATCCAGGGCTCCTATGTTTCGGATGAAGAGCGCGAGGACGTTATTAATTTCATCAAGACCAATAACAGTATTGAGGCGGAGGTCAATTCCGAACTGGAAGAGTCCATGATCAAAGCCACGAAGGACAAAGGCAAGGGCGGTGAAGAGAAAGACTCTGCGCCCGAGGGCCCCGGCGGGGACTATGACGAGATGCTGCCCCAGGCGGTTGACGTGGTGATAGAGATGGGCTCCTGCTCAGTGTCCATGCTGCAGCGGCGTATTAAGCTTGGTTATGCCAGGGCCGCCCGTATTGTGGACCAGATGGAGGAGCTTGGCGTGGTGGGACCCTACGAAGGGGCGAAACCCCGCAGCGTGACCATTGATCCGGCCGGCTGGCAGGCGCTGAAGGTCAAGCTGGGGTACCTGCCTGCGGATGCGCTTCCGGCAGAACTCGGTGCTGCCGGGGATGAGGACGGTCAGGACGATGATGACCTGTACTGAGCCAATGAGCGCGGCGGAAGTAAACCGCCTGAGCATGTTGGCGCTGGCCCATGTGGGAGACGCAGTCTATGAGCTGCTGATCCGGTCAAGGCTCGCCTCAAAAGGGCCATCCCAGGTGGGGGAGCTTCACCGGAAGACGGTCGCCTTTGTCCGGGCGGAGGCTCAGGCAAAGGCCGCCCGCAGAATTCTGCCGCTGCTGACCGAAGAGGAGGCGGCAGTTTACCGTCGCGGCCGCAACTGTCATGTACACGGCATTCCGGCCCATGCCAATTCCGGCGAGTACCACAGCGCTACCGGCCTGGAGGCGCTGTTCGGATGGCTGTATCTGCAGGGGCTGACGGAGCGGATTGAGGCTCTGGCTGCCGCAATTACGAAAGAAGAGACCCTGAATGGCTCTGAATGCTGAAACCATCGGCCTGCTGACCGATGAGCTGGACCGCCTGCTGCGGGACGGGAAAATCGAAAAGGTACAGCAGCCGGAGAAGGATCTTCTTCTGCTGACTGTTCGCGCTTCCGGGGAAAACCGGAAGCTTCTGATCCGGACCGGGGGCCCCAATGCCCGCGTCCACCTGACCTCGCAGAACTATGATAACCCGAAAGAGGCACCCATGTTCTGCATGCTGCTGCGAAAATACCTGACGGGAGCCCGCGTTCAGGCGGTGTCCCAGCCCGGCGGCGACCGGCTGATGGTGTTTTCGCTGAACGGACGGAACGAGCTGGGCGATCTCACAACGCTGCAGCTTGTTGTGGAGCTGCTGGGCCGGGCAACCAACGTTGTTATTATTGACGGTGAAGGCAGAATTCTGGACTGCCTTCGCCGGGTTCCGCCTTCCGAACACGGAGGGCGGGCTCTGCTGCCCGGGCTTCGCTACGAATACCCGCCCAGACCGGAGAACAGGGCTTGCGCCAATGTAGAAAGACCTGATCCCGGGGCTGCCCCTGGGGCAGTAGTCCCGGCGGCCGCCGGGGATGCACCGGGTCCCAGTGCCGTTCTGGATTTGCGTTATACTGCCATTGAGCGGGAGGAACTGCGGCGCAGACGATCCCAGGAACTGGTTCGAAGTGTTCGCCGCATCCGTGACCGGCAGCAGCGCAAGCTCGCGGCGCAGAGAGAAGAACTTCGGCGCAGCGAGAACATGGAGGAGGTCCGTCGGCGGGCGGAACTGATGCAGGCAAACCTTTACCGCGTAAAGCGGGGGGACAGGCTGCTTCGTTGTGAAAACTACTATGAACCGGACTGCCCGCCGGCAGAAATCCCCCTGGATCCGCTGAAAACGCCCCAGCAGAATCTGGCGGCGGCCTTCAAAGAATACCGAAAGCTGAAAGGAGCCCGGGAACATCTGACGGCCCTGACAGCAGAGGGAGAAAAGCTGCTGGATTATCTCAACAGCGTGCTGGAAGAACTGGATCGGGCGGAAAATGAACCGGATCTCAGTGAAATCCGCCTGGAGCTGGAGAAGGCAGGCATTCTGTTATCTCACCGGGGCCGTTCTGATGTCAGCCGGAAAAAGTCCGGGAAAGCCCGGAAATCCGAGCCCCGTCATACCGGTCAGCCGCTGAGCTTTGAAACTCCGGACGGACTGGAGGTCCTGGTGGGCCGCACCAATATCCAGAATGATATCCTGACGGGTGAAGTTGCCCGGAGAACCGATTACTGGTTTCATGTGAAGGAATTGCATGGCAGCCATGTGATTCTTCGCTGTGAGGGAAGAGCACCTTCCGAGGCTGCGCTTGAATGTGCGGCGAAGCTCGCTGCGCGTTATTCCCAGGCAGCCGGCAGTGGAAAGGTTGCCGTGGACTACTGTATGGTGCGCGATGTGAAAAAGCCCTCCGGGGCCCTGCCCGGGCGGGTCATTTACTCGAACTACCACACGCTTGTGGTGGAGTGTTGAGGAACAGACTTTGAAGCTGAGTATCATTGTACCGGTGTATAATACCGAGGGCTATCTCGCCGCCTGCCTGGATTCTCTGATCGAACCGGCATTGCTTGCTGACGGAAGCTATGAAATCATTGCCGTTAACGATGGCTCCACAGATGGAAGCAGGCGGATTCTTGCCGATTATGAAGAGCACTGGCCGGGGCGTATTCGGATCGCGGACACTCCCAACGGTGGTCTCGGCCACGCCCGCAACACGGGCCTTGATCTGGCAGGAGGGGAATGGCTGCTGTTTGTGGACAGCGACGACTACCTGACTCCCGGGGCGTTGCCTGAGATCTTTGAGGCGCTGGATGCCGCCGGACGGGCGGAGGCGGATGTGGCAGTCTTTGACTTTGTCCATGTGGATGAGGCGGGGAACATTCTGGCGTCCTTTACCGGCTGTGAGCGCGAGGAAGCCTTCCGGCTGGAGAACTATCCGGAGTTCCTCTTTTCGCCCATGAATGCGGTGAATAAGCTCTGGCGCCGCTGCCTGTTCACCAAAACCGGCATTCGCTTTCCGGACCGTCTCTGGTTTGAAGATCTGGCCACATCGCCGAAGCTTTACCTCCATACGGGGTGTATTCTTCCTGTGCACCGTGCCTGGTACTGCTACCTGCAGCGCAGAGGCTCCATCACCAATTCCACCAGCGCTGCCCGCAACACGGAGATGATCGCTGTTACGGATATGGTTCTGGACTACTATCGGGAGCAGGGAATGTGGACCCGCTATCGGGAGCAGCTTGCCTACATGTTTTTCTATCATGAATTCCTGACATCTGTGACAAGGGTGAATCTCATCGATCCGGGCAGCCATATTCAGCGACTGCTGCGGGACGATTATGTGGCGCGCTTTCCGGATTACCGGGAGAATCCCTACTTCCGTGGGGCGCCGAAAAAGTACAGACTCCTGGAAAACCTGATCCGTCATGGGAACTGGGCCGCCGTGCACCTGCTGATGAAAACAAACCAAAAGATGAAGGGCCGCTGAAATGGTGAAGAAAGAACAGAAAAGTAAGAAAAGAAATAACCGGGAAAAGGAGCTTCCGAAGCTTCCGCCGGAGCAGCAGCTTCGTCTGGACCTGTATGACTGGATTCAGTCCCTGATGGTGGCGCTGGTGATCTGCGTGGCGCTCTTCATTTTTGCTGTTCGCGTCATTGACGTCAGCGGCTCCTCCATGGTGCCGACCCTCCATGACGGGGATAAAATGATTGTTTCAAACCTCTTTTATAAACCGAAATACGGGGATATCGTTGTTTTTAAAACGGACACTTACGATCCGGACCGGGCCCTGGTCAAACGGGTCATCGCCACCGAAGGGCAGGAAATCAGTCTGGACTTTGACCGCGGCGTCGTCTATATCAATGGATCCCCCATCGAAGAGGATTACATTGCCGAGCTTACCACCACCAAGCTGGACTTTATCGGGCCCCAGACTGTGCCGGAGGGATGTGTGTTTGTTATGGGTGACAACCGCAACGCCTCCACTGACAGTCGAAAGAAGGAAATCGGCATGGTGGATGAAAGGATGATCCTCGGCCGGGCCTACTACGTGGTTTTCCCCGTCAGTGATATGAGGCCTGTACAATGAGCGGGCAGGACCTGAACATTCAGTGGTTCCCGGGGCATATGACCCGGGCCAGGCGCATGATGGAAGAAAACCTTCCTCAGGTGGATGCATTGTGCGAGATTCTGGATGCCCGGATTCCAGCCGCCAGCCGGAACCCGGATATTGACACCCTTGTGCGGGATAAGCCCCGCCTTATCGTTCTGAACCGTGCGGATCTTGCGGACCCCAGCCTTACAAAACAGTGGAAACGCTGTTATGAAGCCCGGGGCTTCCGGGTGATCGACTGTGATGCCCGCAGCGGGAAGGGCTGCGCTGCTTTTGCCCCCACCCTCCGGGACCTTATGGCGGATCGTCTCCGCCACTGGCAGGAGAAGGGCCTCACCGGACGGAAGATCCGGGTGATGGTGGTCGGAATCCCCAACGTCGGGAAGTCCACGCTGATCAACCGGATTGCCGGGCGGAAGGCTGCGGCTGCCGGTGACCGGCCCGGCCTCACCCGGGGAAAGCAGTGGATTTCTGTCGATAGCGGCCTGGAACTGCTGGACACGCCGGGGATCCTCTGGCCGAAGTTTGAAGACGCCGAGGCAGGGGCTCTCCTGGCGGTTACAAACGCGGTGAAGGCTGAGGTAGTAGACAGGGAGGCTCTGGCGGCCTTCTTTATCCGCCAGCTTTGCCGGATGTATCCGGATGCTGTGCGCACTAGGTATAAGATTGAACCGAACCCGGAGCGGACAGGATATGATCTGCTGTCCGAGGCCGCGGGGAAGCGTGGATTTCTGATATCCGGCGGAGAGAGGGATCTTGAGCGTATGGCCAACACCCTGCTGACGGAGTACCACGGCGGGAAGCTTGGCAGGCTCACTCTTGAGAAGCCGGAGACGGCCTGAACTGGGACCGCTGCGGAGGATACGGCATGGCAAAAGCCTTAAAATCAACAGTCCCGGATCTTTGGGAACTGGAAAATGACCTTTATGATGAAGGACTGCGGCTGATCTGCGGTGTGGATGAGGCCGGTCGGGGGCCGCTTGCCGGGCCGGTGTGCGCGGCGGCGGTCATTTTGCCTCGCGGTTTTCTTCCGGAGGGCCTGAATGATTCTAAAAAGCTCACCGAAAAGAAGCGGGAGGCGCTGTTCCCGGTCATCTGTGAACATGCCGTTTCCTGGAGCGTGGCCTTCGGCACGGTGGAGGAAATCGAGCAGGTGAACATCCTTCAGGCGACCTTTCTTGCCATGAACCGGGCAATTTCCGGGCTGAAGCCCCAACCGGACTTTGCCCTGATTGACGGGAATCGGAATCGTGAAATCCGTATTCCAAGCCGGGCTGTCATCGGCGGCGACGGACGCTGCGCTTCTGTGGCTGCAGCGTCGATCCTTGCAAAAGTGACCCGGGATCACCTGATGCTGGAACTGGCCGGGGAATACCCCGAGTACGGCTTTGAAAAGCATAAGGGCTACGGCACCAAAGCGCATTATGAAGCGCTGAGGGCCTTCGGGCCCTGCCCCGCACACCGGATGAGCTTTCTGAAAAGCGCCGGTTTCTGAACCGGAAATCTGCTCTCAGCATCGGAGAAGGGTATGAAAAAAACAGAACTGGGCGCCTGGGGAGAAGACCGGGTCGCAGAGGTGCTTCAAAATGCCGGGTACCGGATCGTCAGACGAAACTTCCGCTGCCGGCTGGGTGAGATCGATCTGATTGCGGTGAAGGACGGAATTCTGGCTTTTGTGGAAGTGAAGCTCCGCAAAAACAGTCTCTACGGTGAGGCGAGAGAATTTGTCACGGCCGAAAAGCAGCGAAAGCTCAGGCTTGCCGCTTCCTATTATATTTCCGGGAACCCGGCGGCGCAGGAGCTTCAGCCCCGTTTTGACGTGGCGGAGGTCTATGCTCCGAAGGGAGCGGAGGGCCCCATCAGCGTTCATTATCTGGAAAACGCGTTCGAATAGAAAATCACGGAGAACATCCATGGCAGTATTTACAATCGGAGATCTGCATCTGTCCATGAGCGGAGAAAAGCCGATGGACCGTTTCGGCGAAGTCTGGAAAGATCACCCGGAGAAACTCCGGGAAGGCTTTGCCGCAGTGGGACCGGAGGACCTGACCGTTCTGGCAGGGGACCTCAGCTGGGCGATGAGTCTGGAGGGGGCCAGGCTTGACTTCGCCTTTGTTCAGGAGCTTCCCGGGAAAAAGCTGATTCTGAAGGGAAATCACGACTACTGGTGGACTACCGCTACGAGGGCCGGCCGGTTTTTCCTGGAATGCGGATTTGACAGCCTGGGGATCCTCCATAACAATGCCTACATTTATGGAGACTGGGCCCTGTGCGGTACGAGGGGCTGGTTTTATGAAGAGGACCGGGGTACGGAACACGACCGGAAGCTGATGCTGCGGGAGGTTCAGCGCCTGGAGCGGTCCCTCGAAGCCGGGGGGGACCGGGAGAAAATTGTTTTTCTTCATTATCCTCCGGTGTTTCAGAACTATCGCTGTGATGAAATCATTCAGCTGCTGCAGGCCTATAAGGTCCGAAAGTGTTATTACGGTCATATCCATGGGAAAGGCTGTCCGCTGGCATTTAACGGCCGGATTGGCTTCACCGAGTTCCAGCTGGTCAGCGCGGACAACCTCCGTTTTGTCCCGATGCGGGTGCTGCCCTGAGGAAACGTTTTTTTTGGACCGAATTTCAGGGAATTCGCGATAATTTCTGATTGATTTTGCAAATGAAATCTGGTATTATACGCAAAGCTGTGCTTATGAGGAGGAAAAGACCATGAATCTGAAGAATTTTGAGAAGACAGAAAAGAATACCGCTGTCCTGACGGTGGCGTCGGATCCCGCCGAGTTTGAAAAGGCTGTGAACGGCGCCTATCTGAAGAGCAGAAAAGATATTTATATCCCGGGCTTCCGGAAGGGCAAGGCACCCCGTCAGGTTATTGAGGGCATGTACGGCCATGAAGTGTTTTACCAGGATGCCATGGACGAGATCGCCCCTGAGGCCTATGAGTTCGCAGTGAATGAGAAGGATCTGCGTGTTGTTGGCCAGCCCCGGATTACTGATGTCAATGTGACGGATGACCGGGCGGTAGAATTTACCTTCTCCCTGACCCTGTATCCGGAGGTTACGCTGGGCGAGTACAAGGGCCTTGAGGCCGTGAAGCTGGTTCAGACCGTAAGCGATGACGATGTGGAGGCGGAGATCGCCGCAGTTCAGAAGCGCAATGCCCGCATGCTCAATGTGGACCGTCCCGCGGAGATGGGCGATACCGTGAACATTAACTTTGAGGGCTTCCTGGATGGAACGCCCTTTGAAGGCGGCAAGGGAGAAAATCATCCCCTGGAGCTGGGCTCCAATTCCTTTGTTCCCGGCTTTGAAGAGCAGCTTGTGGGTATGTCCGCCGGTGAGGAGAAGGACATTGACATCACCTTCCCGGAGAACTATACCGAGAATCTGGCCGGCAAAGCGGTGGTTTTCCACGTGGTCTGCAATGAAGTCAGCTCTCCCGAGTATCCGGAATTGGATGATGAGTTTGCCCAGGATGTTTCGGAGTTTGATACCATGGCGGATTACCGGGCTGACGTGCGCAGCAACCTTCAGAAGCGGCTTGACGACAGCGCTGAGGCCGCTTTCCGGGATGCGGTGATTCAGAAAGCCTGCGAGGGCATGACAGTGGAGATCCCCGATGTCATGGTGGAAGAGAAGGTGGATGAGTTCCTCCGGAACTACGCCTCCCAGTTCGGCATGTATGAGCGGGACATGACCCGGGAGCAGATGCTGAAGCTCTTCGGCATGAATGAGGAAACCCTGAATTCCTCCATCCGCCCTGCGGCCGAGATGCAGGTTAAGACGGAGCTTATGCTGGAAGCTGTTGCCAAGGCTGAAAACCTCGAACCCACTGAGGAAGAGCTGGATGCCTATGCCGCGAAGATGGCCGAGGGAATTGGCGCCAGTGCGGACGATGTGAAGAAGTATTTTGGCGCCGAATATCTGAAGGCAGAGACCCAGCGGGAGCAGGCTATGGAGCTGATTGTCGCCAATGCTGTTGCGAAGGATGCCGCTGAGATGCCGGCCGCTTCCGGGACGGCGGAGGGAGCTGCGCAGGATGGCGCGGAAGCTGCTGAGGAGAAGGAATAAATGAGTTTCATTCCCTATGTGGTGGAGCAGACCAGCCGGGGAGAGCGTTCCTATGATATTTTTTCCCGGCTGCTGAATGACCGGATCATTATGCTTTCAGAGGAAGTCAACGATACCACGGCCAGCCTCGTGGTGGCCCAGTTGCTGTTTCTGGAGGCCCAGGATCCGGATAAGGACATTCAGTTCTACATCAACAGTCCGGGAGGCAGCGTCAGCGCCGGCCTTGCGATTTACGATACCATGCAGTATATTAAGCCGGATGTTTCTACGATCTGTATCGGGCTTGCTGCATCCATGGGGGCGTTTCTGCTCTCTTCCGGCGCCAGGGGCAAGCGGATTGCCCTGCCGAACAGTGAGATCATGATTCACCAGCCCTCAGGCGGAAGCCGCGGGCAGGCAACTGATATTCAGATTCAGGCGGAGCAGATTTTGAAAATCAAGCAGCGCCTGAACACGATCCTGGCCGCCAATACCGGCAAATCCCTGGAGGAAATTGAACGCGACTGTGAGCGCGATCACTTTATGACGGCGGATGAAGCGCTGGCTTACGGGCTCATCGACCAGGTGATAACAAAACGCTGAACAGAAAGCACGGGGCTGGCTCAGAACGGGACATTTGTGTTTTGAGACGGCCCCGCCTTTCTGCTCACAGAGATTGACAGGAGAAAATAATGGCGAAAAGTGACGACAGACGCAGTTTGCGCTGCTCTTTCTGCGGAAAGCCTCAGAATATGGTAAACCGGCTCATTGCCGGTAATGGCAGCTATATCTGCGACGACTGTGTGAGAATGTGCATGAGCATTATCGGCCCGAGTTTTGAGGACCTTCCGTCAGCGGCGGAGGAGACACTTCCTCTGGCGTATGAAAGGCTGCCGAGGCCCGTTCAGATCAAGGAGAATCTGGATCAGTATGTGATCGGGCAGGAGCGGGCAAAGAAGGCTCTGGCGGTTGCAGTGTATAACCACTACAAGCGGATTCTCCACGGCGGGGCTGAGCAGGATGATGTGGAGCTGCAGAAGAGCAACATCCTCATGATCGGTCCTACCGGCAGCGGAAAGACCCTTTTTGCCCAGACTCTGGCGAAAATGCTGGATGTTCCTTTCGCCATTGCCGATGCCACTACCCTGACGGAAGCCGGTTACGTAGGTGAAGATGTGGAAAACGTCATTGTAAAGCTTCTTCAGGCTGCAGACTATGACGTTGAGCGGGCGCAGCGCGGCATCATCTATATCGATGAGATTGACAAGATCGCCCGAAAGAGTGAGAACACCTCCATCACCCGGGACGTTTCGGGTGAAGGGGTTCAGCAGGCGCTGCTGAAGCTCCTGGAGGGTACCGTTGCCAGCGTACCTCCCCAGGGCGGGCGTAAGCATCCGCATCAGGAGTTTATTCAGGTAGACACAACGAATATTCTCTTCATCTGCGGCGGCGCTTTCGACGGACTGGACAAGATCATTGCCCGCAGGACGACAAAAAAGAGTATGGGCTTCGGAGCCGAGATCGGAACCGGGGAAGAGAAAGACCTGGGCGTGCTTTTCCGTCAGGTGCAGCAGCAGGATCTTCTGAAGTTTGGTATTATTCCGGAGCTGATCGGCAGGCTTCCGGTGGTGACGACGCTGGACTCCCTGAACCGCGAAGATCTGGTGCGGATTCTCACTGAACCGAAAAACGCAATGACCAAACAGTATCAGACGCTGATGAAAATGGACGGGGTAGACCTGACCTTTGAAAATGAGGCGCTGGAGGCTATTGCGGACAGAGCTATTGAGCGGAATATCGGCGCCAGGGGCCTGCGCAGCATTCTGGAGGCTGTGATGACGGATGTGATGTATACCGTGCCTTCCGACCCTGAAATCCGGAGTGTGGTGATTACGGCCGACAGCGTCCGAAATGGCGGAGAGCCGCGGATCTTGCGCAAGCAGGATCTGGCCGGTTGAGGCTTTAACAGAATTCCGGGCCGGCCGATTCGGTCGGCTCCGGTTATTCGGAATGAAACATACGGTGAAGTACGATATGGAAACAAATGAACTGAATACCGGCGTCTCCACGGGGATGCCGATGATTGCGATGCGGGGAATGCTGGTATACCCCCAGATGACGCTTTCCTTTGACGTTGAACGGGAAGCCTCAGTGCGCGCAGCGGATCTTGCGGCTTCCGGAGATCATCTGATTTTCCTCAGCATGCAGAAAAAGCCGGAGGATGAAGCGCCGGGCGCTGATGGCATCTATTCGGTCGGGACGGTTTGCCGGGTTCGGCAGCTTCTGCGGCAGATGCAGCACGGCTACAGCCGCATGATTGTAGAGGGGCTGTTCCGGGCTGAGGCCGTCAGCGTGACCGAGGAGGACGGGGTCCTTCGCGCCCAGGTTGTGGAGCGGGGAGACCGTCGGGAGCGCCTGAGTGAAGTGCGCCGGGAGGCCGTAATTCGGAACTCTCTGGAACTCTTTCAGCAGTATCTGGAGCTGACCCATGAACTGCCGCCGGCCCAGATTCTGCAGATTTTCTCCCAGCCGAATACCGACTACGTGGCCTGGTTTATCGCCCAGAATCTTCAGGTGGCGCCGGAGGAGAAGCAGCAGATCCTGGAATGCGACTATCCGGGCAGACGATTCATGCTCCTCAACCGCCTCCTCCGAAACGAAATTCAGGTTCTGAAAATTGAGCAGGAGCTCTCCAACCAGGCCCAGGAGCAGATGATGGAAAACCAGCGGGAATACTTCCTGCGGGAGGAGCTTCGAGCCATTCAGGCTGAACTGGGAGAAGACGACCAGATCGATGATTTTGCCGACTATGCTGAGAAAATCCGGAATCTGGCCTGCCCGGAAGAAGTTCGGAAAAAGCTGGAAAAGGAACTCAGCCGTCTGCGGAAGCAGCCCTTCGGGTCTTCGGAGGCGGCGGTGCTGCGCTCCTACCTGGACACCTGTCTGGAACTGCCCTGGGGGAAAAACAGCGAGGAAGTTCAGGACCTGGCCCAGGCACGGAAGATGCTGGATGAGGATCATTACGGTCTGGAAAAGGTCAAGGAAAGAATCCTGGAGTATCTGGCAGTGCGGACTCTGGCCCCGGATGTACGGGGCGGCATGCTCTGCCTGGTCGGCCCTCCGGGCACCGGAAAAACCAGCATTGCCATGAGTATTGCCCGCGCGACGGGACGGGCGCTGGTGCGGGTCTCTCTCGGCGGCGTCCACGATGAAGCTGAAATTCGCGGACACCGTAAGACATACATCGGGTCTATGCCCGGGCGGATCATCAACGGCATTGTACAGGCAGGAACCTGTAACCCCCTGATGGTTCTGGATGAGATTGATAAGCTGGGGTCCGACTATCGGGGAGATCCTTCCTCCGCACTGCTGGAGGCACTGGATCCGGAGCAGAACAGCAGCTTCCGGGATCATTTTCTTGAGATCCCCTTTGACCTTTCAAATGTCTTTTTCATCACGACCGCCAACACCACCGAGACCATTCCCCGGGCTCTGCTGGACCGGATGGAGGTTATAGAGCTTTCCAGCTATACCGACGAAGAGAAGCTTCAGATTGTACGCCGCCATCTTCTGCCCAAACAGCGCAGAAAGCATGGCCTCAAAGCAAACCAGCTGAGACTGAGTGACGATACCGTGCGCGCGCTGGTGCGCGGCTACACGCGGGAGTCCGGTGTCCGGCAGCTGGAACGGGAACTCGCCGCCCTCTGCAGAAAGGCGGCAAGCGCCATTGCTGAAGGACGCTACCGCAGTCTGACGGTACGTCCCGAGAAGCTGGAGAGCCTGTTGGGGCCGGTACGCTTCAAGCCGGATGAGCGCCGGAAAGAGGCGACGGTGGGCCTGGTTCGGGGCCTCGCCTATACTTCGGCCGGCGGTGAAGTTCTTGACGTTGAAACGGCTGCGGTTGAAGGCACTGGAAAGGTGGAGCTTACCGGCAACCTGGGTGATGTGATGAAGGAGTCCGCCAAGGCGGCCATTACCTACATCAGAAGCCGGGCGGAGCTGCTGGGCATTGATCCGAACTTCTATAAAAACCGTGATATCCATATTCATTTTCCGGAGGCCGCGGTGCCGAAAGACGGTCCTTCTGCCGGAATTACCATGTGTATCGCGCTGATCTCGGCCCTCAGCGGAAAACCGGTGCGGGCAGACATTGCCATGACCGGGGAGATCAGCCTGCGCGGCCGTGTTCTGGCCATCGGAGGCCTTCGGGAAAAAACCATGGCAGCGCTGCGGGCGGGTGTCCGCACGGTGATCATCCCGAAAGAAAACGAAGCCGACCTGCTTGAGATTGATCCGCTTGTGCGGGAGAAGCTGATGTTCTGCCCGGTCGATCATGCAGATCAGGTGCTGGAGATTGTTTTTCCCCAGAACGGGGAAACGGCGCAGTCAGTGGTTTCACTGTAAGGACGTGGAGGTCAGAGATGGCGGAGCTGAATGTGAATCGGGCGGAATTTATCCGCTCTGCGGCGCAGCCCGGACAGTTTATCCGAAGCAGTCTGCCGAAAGTGGCCTTTGCCGGCCGGTCGAACGTGGGGAAGTCCTCCGTTATTAACCGGCTGCTGAACCGGAAGCAGTTTGCCCGCGTCGGTGCGGAGCCGGGGAAAACGGTTCATGTGAACTATTTTCTGGTGGACGAACGGCTGTACCTGATTGATCTGCCCGGCTACGGATATGCCAAAGTCTCCCTGGAGGAGAAACAGCGCTGGGCGGGACTGATGGAAGCTTTCTTTCAGAGTCCCGATGTCTGTGATCTGGGCGTGCTGATTGTCGATGCCCGGCACCGCCCGACTGCGGGTGATGTGGATATGGCCCAGGCCTTCCGGGGCGCCGGCCTGAATTTTCTGGTGGTTGCCAACAAGCTGGACAAACTGAAAAAAAGCGAGATTGAACCCAGCCTTCAGTGTGTCCGGAGGGAGCTTTCCCTGAGCGATGAGGAGGTCCTGATCCCGTTTTCCGCCGAAAAGGGTGAGGGCCGGGAAAGCCTCCTGCGGGAACTGCGGACGCGTCTGTTATGAGGCTGGACCGCCTGATTACCGCCGCCGGGGGCATGAGCCGCAGCCAGGCCGGAAAAGCCATACGTGCCGGCCGGGTCACGGTAAACGGTTCAGCGGCTCTTCGGCCGGAGCAGAAAGTCGAAGAGAATCTGGACCTCGTTGAACTGGATGGCAGACCCCTTGAATACCGTTCAAGGCGTTACTATCTTCTGGACAAGCCGCTGGGTGTGATTACTGCGGCAAGAGATCCGAAGCAGCCGACGGTTCTGGACCTGTTCCCGCCGGAGATACGCCGGCAGGGGATTGAGCCGGTGGGGCGCCTGGATAAGGACACCAGCGGGCTGCTGCTGCTGACCAATGACGGTGATTTTGCACACCGGGTGATCTCACCGAAGAGCGGTGTCTGGAAAGTCTATGAGGCCGTGGTGGACGGTATCCTGACGGCTGAGGACGTCCGGCTCTTTGCTGAAGGTCTTCGCCTGGGTGACGGAACCCTGTGTCTGCCGGCGGGACTGCGGATTCTGACGCCGGAGCGGGGCCTCGTTACTGTCCGGGAAGGGAAGTACCATCAGGTGCGCCGGATGCTTGCGGCAGTGGGGAAGCCCGTTCTGGAGCTCAGACGCCTCTCCGTAGGGGGCCTTTCACTGCCGCCGGACTCGGAACCCGGGACCTGGAGGGAGCTGGACGAGACGGAGGCGCAGCTCGTTTGTGCATCCTGTTCAAACCCGCCTTTATGGCAAGAATGATAGAAAAGACTAAATTATTTTGGGCATTTTTGACTTCTTTTTCAATTAATTCGGAAAATTTCACAAAAATTCGCTTCGATTTCTATTGAAAATTACTCAAAGAAGAGTTATGATAAGATAAACTGCATCTTCAGCAGAGGCATTTTCTTCAACAAAATCAACAAACTGCAATCACCTGGCCGGACCCCCGGCAGAATGGAGCGAACAGTATGCCGAGCAGAATTTTCCAGAATGTGATTATCCAGATGAAAGATTCCCTGGATCGCACCCTTGGCGTGGTGGATGATCAGGGGTATGTGATTGCCAGCAGTGAGCTTGCCATGATCGGTTCCAGGCAGGAGGATTTTCGCTCTTCACTGTTTAACGCCGATACACATGAGATCGTTACGCCCGGGCACGTCTACGTGCAGCTGAATTCCGAAAGCGGCCCGTTGGGATACGCTGCGTTTGTAGACGGTGACGACAGTGTTGCGAAGACGGTGTGCTCCATTTCAGCCGTGGCCTTTGACGAGGCGCTGACCAATTATGAAGAAAAGCATAACAGGGCGGCCTTTATTAAAAACATCATTTCGGACAATATTCTGCCCGGTGATGTTTATGTCCGCGCCAAGGAGCTTCACTTCGTAACGGATGAGCTGAGGAGTGTCTTCCTGATTCGGCAGACCTCCAATTCCGATGTGGCGGCCTCGGAGCTTGTGAGCCGCCTCTTCCCGGACCGCCAGCATGACTTCGTCCTGAATATTAACGAGACGGACATTGTCGTTGTGCGCTCCAACCGGGCGGAGACGGATATCAATGAGCTCCATGAAGTCGCCCTCGGTGTTGAAAAGGCACTTTATGAGCAGCTTGGCATTCATTGCGTCATCGGCATCAGCACGGAGGCTCAGCATCTGCGGGAGCTGGCCGACCGCTACAAAGAGGCACAGGTCGCCATTGATGTGGGCCGGGTTTTTGACAGCGACAAGACCATCATCCATTACGAGAGCCTCGGTCTCGGGCGGATTATCTATCAGCTGCCCACAACGCTGTGTGAGATGTTCCTCAACGAGGTCTTTAAGAAGAACCCCATTGAGACCCTGGATGAGGACACTCTGGAAACCATCAACCGTTTCTTTGAGAACAATCTTAACGTTTCGGAAACATCAAGGAAACTTTACGTTCACAGAAATACATTAGTATACCGCCTGGAAAAGATCAAAAAAATAACAGGCCTGGATCTGCGGGAATTCGACCACGCGATTGTATTCAAGGTTGCCATGATGGTTAAACAGTATCTGGACTCATTGAATAACGTGAAGTACTGATGCTGAAAACAGCCTCGCCTGCAGTATGCAGCGGGGCATCCCCACGGAGGTTTTTATGGTTCAAATGCAGGACGTCACGAAGATCTACGACAGCAGCGGCACTGTCGCGCTGGACGGGGTCAACCTGACGATTAACGAAGGAGAATTTGTGTTTCTGGTCGGCCCTTCCGGCTCCGGGAAGACGACCCTGATGAAATGCATCACCGGCGAAGTCCGTGCGACCGCCGGTGAGATTGTTGTCAACGACTTTGACATGATGAAGATCAAGCAGCGCAAGCTCTCGAAGGTTCGCAGAACCCTCGGGGTGGTCTTCCAGGACTACCGTCTCATTGAGAACATGACCGTATATGACAATGTTGCCTTTGCCATGCGTGTCGTGGGGGCGAAGGGGAAGAACATTGCCAAGCGAGTGCCCTATGTGCTGGAACTGGTTGGCCTTGAAGGCCGGGAAAAGCGGTTCCCGAATGAGCTTTCCGGCGGCGAGCAGCAGCGTGTGGCCATAGCCCGCGCGCTGGTGAACAATCCCCGCATGATTGTCGCGGATGAGCCCACCGGAAACCTGGATCCGGTTCGCAGCCTGGAACTGATGCTGCTGTTTGAGAAGATTAACGAGATGGGGACGACGGTGCTTGTTGTCACGCACGAAAAGGAGCTGGTCAATGCCTTCTCCCGGCGCGTGATTACTATTGACGAGGGCCGCGTCGTCAGCGATGACGGGGATGGGTATTACAGTTATGAGCTTCAGTAAAATTACCTATCTGTTACGCGAAGGGTTCCGGAGCATCCGCACTCACGGCTTTATGTCCTTCGCTTCAGTTACCATTATTACGGCCTGCCTCATTATTATGGGCAGCATTGCACTGCTCTCCCTGAACATTGATGCTCTGATTAAGGATCTGGAGCAGCAGAATGAAGTGGTCGCCTTTGTGGATGACAGTATTGAGGATGAGGCGCAGGCTTCAGCCCTTCAGACCAGCATTCAGCAGGTCGGTAACCTCTCTTCGGTTGAGTTCGTTTCCCGCACTTCCGCCATGGACTCGTTCATGAGCAAGTACGATGACCGCCTCATGGAAGGCATTGATGAGACGGTTTTCCGGCATCGTTTTGTTCTGCACCTGGAGGATATTTCCCTCATGGCGGAGACCAAGGCGAAGCTGGAGGCAATTGACGGCATTGCCAAGGTGAATGCCCACATCGAATATGCCAACCGTTTTGTCCGCGTACGGAACATTGTCACGGTGATTTCTCTGATTCTGACGGCGGTGCTGACCTTTGTCTCTTTCTTCATCATGTCCAACACTATTAAGCTCACAACCTACGGGCGCAGGGAAGAGATTGCCATTATGAAGATGGTGGGGGCCACCAACGCCTTCATCCGCACCCCCTTTGTGATTGAGGGTCTGATCCTCGGCCTGCTGGGCGGTTTCCTGGGATTTCTGGCGGTATGGGGCCTTTACACTGCCCTGACCGGAAATATTATGAACTCCCTTACCGGCAGTTTCCTTACGCTGATTCCTTTCCGTACTGTGATGCTCCCGCTTTTGGTGGCCTTCCTCGGCATCGGGGTTCTGATCGGTGTCTTTGGCGGCGTCAACGCGATTCGGAATTATCTGAAGGTGTGATCCATGAAGCAGAAAACAATGGTCCGGATTATCGCCGTAGTGCTTGCCGCACTGATGGCGATCTCCCTGGTGAGTTTTATCATTCCCACCAGGGCGCATGCCGTCTCCCAGAGCGATATTTCCGCTTTGAAGCAGAAGCGGGATGAAATTTCCGCCAAGGTAAAAGAGGCGGAGGAGTATGTGAAGACACTGGAGACCGAGCAGGCGAGCGTCCTTGATCAGAAGACAGCCCTTGAAGAGCAGAATGCCGTAGCCAAAGAAGCCCTGGCGCTGGTGGCTGAGGAAATCGCCATGTACGACGGCATTATCGAGGAAAAGACGGAAGAGCTGAACGCGGCGATCAACCGGGAAGAGGTTCAGCTGGAAAAGTATCGTACCCGTGTGCGGGCCATGGAGGAGAGCGGAGGATACAACATTCTTTCCATTCTCATGAGCTCCGGCGATTTTAATGAATTCCTGACCGCTGTGGACGACATGGAAGAGATCATGACCAGCGACCGCGAACTGGAAGACCAGTACATCGAAGCCCGGGAGGA
>CAMONN010000015.1 GCA_946620645.1 uncultured Clostridia bacterium | reverse complement strand
ACGGAAAACCAGAACGAAAACCAAGATATAGATTCAGATTCTGATATGGATTCTGAGAGAGAATTATGCGGACAAGCCGCAGACCTCTCACGCAAAAAAAGAGAAAGCTCAGAAAAGGAATAGACAAAAAAGGGAGCGCTATGATAAAATAACTCAGTTAACCGGAGATGCTCCGGACACCCTTGAGAGCCGGAAACCGGATCGGCCGGTTGCCGGCGGACTCAGACGGGGAAGACGGTCTATGAGGAGGACGAAACAATGACGGTTCTCGTGACAGGCGGCGCGGGATACATCGGCAGCCACACCTGTGTGGAGCTGCTGAACAAAGGCTATGATGTGGTCGTGATCGACAACCTGGTGAATTCCAGCGCCAAGGCGGTGGAGCGGGTTGAGGAAATCACCGGGAAACGGGTCGCGTTTTATGAGAACGATGTCCGGGACCGGGCGGCGCTGGACAGAATCTTTGAGAAGTATGACATCAACTGCGCTATTCACTTCGCCGGACTGAAGGCGGTAGGGGAGTCGGTTGCGATGCCCCTGGAATACTATGACAACAATCTGTTTTCCACGGTAACCCTCTGCGAGGCTATGCGGGATCACGGCGTGAGGAATATTGTCTTTTCCTCTTCGGCCACGGTCTATTCCGGGGATAACGAGATGCCCCTGCGGGAGACCTCAAAAACCGGCATGTGCACCAACCCCTACGGATGGACCAAATACATGTCGGAGCAGATCCTGCGGGATACGGCCAAGGCGGTGGATGATTTCTCCGTTTCACTCCTGCGCTACTTCAACCCCATCGGCGCGCACTCCAGCGGGATGATCGGGGAGGATCCCCGGGGCGTCCCCAACAACCTGATGCCTTTCATTGCCCAGGTTGCGGTGGGCCGCAGGGATCATCTGAACATCTTCGGCAACGACTATAACACCCATGACGGGACCGGCGTCCGGGACTATATTCACGTGGTGGATCTGGCCCGGGGCCACGTTGCCGCCATAGAATATATGCAGACCCACCGGGGTGAGAGCGTCTTTAATCTCGGGACCGGGACCGGCTACAGCGTGCTGGACATGGTGCACGCCTTTGAGCGGGTGACCGGGGTTAAAATCCCCTATGAGATCGTAGACCGCCGTCCGGGTGACCTGGCGACGGTGTACTCCAGCCCGGACAAGAGCGCCCAGCTGCTGGGCTGGAAGGCGGAGTACAACCTGGACGACATGTGCCGGGACACCTGGGCCTGGCAGTCGAAGAACCCGATGGGTTATTCCGAAGCCTGACGGTAAAGCCGTCGGGACCAATAAAGCAGAACAGGAGGGACGCAGACTCATGGCGGAGAAGGCGAAACTGGCGGACAGCCCGGTGAAGACACCGAAGCGGAAGAAACCGGAAGTCGTTCCGGAGCCGCGTCTCAAGATCTGTTTCATCGGGTCGGAATGCTATCCCTTTGTGAAGACCGGCGGCCTGGGGGATGTGATGTACGCGCTGCCCCGGGCACTGCTGAAGCAGAACTGTGATGTCCGGGTGATTATGCCTCATTACATGTGCATTCCTCAGGCGCTTCGGCGCACCCTGAAGTTCCGGGGTGAGTTCATGATGGACCTCTGTGCCGACGGGACGAGGTTCTATGTGGGCCTTCTCGAGACCGAGCTTGACGGCATTACCTACTACTTCATTGACAATGAGGAATTCTTCGGCTGGGGGAACCCGTACACCGACCTTGTAAAAGACATCCCGAAGTACTGCTTCTTCGACAAGGCGGCGCTCGCGGTGCTGAACTATCTGGAATGGATCCCGGATGTGATTCACTGCCATGACTGGCAGACCGGGCTGGTCCCGGCCTATCTGCGGACGCTGTTTTCCACCTCGCCGGTGGGCAGAGCCAAGAGCATGATTACCATTCATAATCTGCGCTTCCAGGGTGTCTACAACATTCCCACCATCCAGTACTGGTCCGGCCTGCCCGGCTACGCCTTTGACTACACCACCATGAAGCAGGGCTATGAGGACGCCAACATGTTCAAGGGCGGCCTTGCCTATGCCAACGCCATTACCACCGTCAGCCGCACCTATGCCGAGGAAATTCAGACGCCGTTTTACGGCGACGGCCTGGACGCGCATCTGCGCCACCTCTCCGGAAAACTCCACGGTATTGTAAACGGCATCGATGTGGAACTCTGGAACCCGCGGACCGACCATGACCTGAAGAGTAACTACAGCTACCGCACGGTGCTGAAGTATAAGCCGGAAAACAAGCGCGCCCTGCAGAAGCGCCTCGGCCTGGAACAGGATGACGGGAAGTTTGTCATCGGGCTGGTGTCCCGCCTGACAGACCAGAAGGGCCTGGATCTGGTGAATGCGGTGCTGCCGGAGATTCTGGACGGGAACACCCAGCTGGTCCTGCTGGGGAGCGGGGAAGCCCGGTATGAGGATGCCTTCCGCGCCTGCGCGGCGGCGCACCCGGACTGCGTCAGTGCGACCATCGCCTATGCCGATGACCTGTCACACCAGATCTACGCCGGGGCAGACGCCTTCCTGGTGCCCAGTCTCTTTGAGCCCTGCGGTCTGACCCAGCTGATCGCCATGCATTACGGTACGGTTCCCATCGTGCGGGAGACCGGCGGCCTGAAGGATACCGTGCTCCCCTATAACGCTTTCACTGCCGAGGGGAACGGCTTCACCTTCGACCGCTATGAGGCTCCGCTCCTGCTGGATGCGGTGGAGCGGGCGAGAAAACTGTATTTCACGGACCGGGAGCGCTGGAACGGGATCCTTGTGCGGGATATGAAGAAGGATGTCTCCTGGCAGAATTCCGCCCGGCAGTACCGGGAACTCTATATGCAGCTGACCTGAGCGAAGCTGTTTTTGTTAGAACAGATCAGAATGGAGGGATCACTGTGCTGCGTATTCTTGAATACGACAAGGCACTTGAGCCGTTTCGGAAGGATCTTGAACTGCGTGAGGCAAATCTTCTGCGGACGCGCTTCCGCCTTTGCGGCCACGGCCGCCTGAGCGATTTTGCCAATGCCCACGAATACTATGGTTTTCACCACACGGCGGAAGGCTGGGTTTACCGGGAATGGGCGCCGGCTGCCGACGCGCTTTATCTGATGGGGGATTTTAACGGTTGGAACGAAACCGCCACCCCCCTGACACGGCTGGAAAACGGGAACTGGGAACTCCATCTTCCCGATGAGGCGCTTCATGACGGAAGCCGTGTCCGTACGGTAGTGCGCAACGGTGACCGGCTTTCCAACCACATTCCTCTCTATGCCCGCAGGGTGGTGCAGGATCCCGACAGCCTGGACTGGATTTGCGAGGTCTGGGATCCGCGGGATCCCTGGCCCTGGACGGACAGCGCCTTCAGGCCGGAAAAGACCCCTTATATCTATGAGGCTCATGTGGGCATGGCTACCGAGGAGTACCGGATCGGTACCTACCGGGAGTTTGCGGACCAGGTTCTTCCGCGTATTCGGGACCTGGGATACAACACCGTGCAGCTGATGGCCATCATGCAGCATCCCTACTACGGTTCCTTCGGCTATCAGGTTTCAAACTTTTTTGCGGCCTCCAGCTGGTTCGGCTGCCCGGAGGATCTGAAGTATCTGGTGAACCGTGCCCATGAGATGGGGATTGCGGTGCTGCTGGATGTGGTGCATTCCCATGCGGTAAAGAATACCGTCGAGGGCATCAACTGCTTCGACGGCACGGAGTACCAGTTTTTCCATGAGGGCCCCAAGGGGGACCACCCCTCCTGGGGAACCAAATGCTTCAACTACGGTAAGACGGAGGTGCTTCACTTCCTTCTTTCCAATCTGAAGTTCTGGCTGACGGAATTCCATTTCGACGGCTTTCGCTTTGACGGCGTTACCAGTATGCTGTACCGGGATCATGCCATGGGCTCGGCCTTTACCGACCTGAAGATGTATTTCTCCATGAACACCGATACTGAGGCGGTGACCTATCTGCAGCTGGCGAACCAGCTCATCCGGGAGGTTAACGCCGACGCCATCACCATTGCTGAGGACATGTCCGGCATGCCCGGGGTGTGCTACAAGGTGGAGGACGGCGGCATCGGCTTTGACTACCGCCTGGCTATGGGCCTGCCGGATCTCTGGATCCGCCTGATACGGGACTGCCGGGACGAGGACTGGAATCTTGACGAGATCTGGCATGAGCTGACTGCCCGGATGGCGGCTACGATTGCCTATGTGGAGAGCCATGACCAGGCGCTGGTAGGGGACAAGACGGTCATCTTCCGGCTGGCGGATGCCCGGATGTATACGGACATGGACCGCATCTGTCACAACGAGGTGATTGACCGCGCCATTGCCCTGCACAAGATGCTGCGCCTGGTGACCCTGGCGGCCGGCGGAAACGGATATCTGAACTTTATGGGCAATGAATTCGGCCATCCGGAATGGATCGACTTTCCCCGGGAGGGTAACGGCTGGAGCTTCCACTACTGCCGCCGGCAGTGGAGCCTGGTGGAAAACGGCTATCTGAAATACAGTCTGCTGAACGCCTTTGACCGGGATATGATTCATACCGCCCGGCAGTGCGATCTCCTCGGGCACGGGGATATCAATCTGAAGCTCATCCATCAGGATGACCATATGCTGGCGTTTGAGCGGGCAGGGCTGGTGTTCGTGTTTAACTTTGACCCCGTAAACACCCATGCGGATTACGTCATCCCGGTAAGCGTCGGGGCGGACCACGAGGTGGTTATGACCACGGACGATCCGGAATACGGAGGCTTCGGGAACATCGCCCACATGCTGTACCCGGCGGCGGTACCCGGCCGGAAGGATCCGGCGCTTCGCCTCTGCCTCCCCCCCAGAACGGCCATGGTACTTCGGCCGAGGAAAAAAGCGAAATGATTACTGCGGCCGGCCTGGGACACCCTTCAGGCGGCAGCGGATAAAGACACCACCTTCCCTTCGGACAGATTCTGTCCCCTGGGAAGGTGGTGTTTCATTCAGCGCCCGGGAAGACTGCCGCATCGGAATTCCGCTGCGGGCAAAGGGCCGTTATGATTACAGTGCCGGGAAGTGGTACTCTCCGCCGTCCAGATAGCCGTCCAGAAAGGCTTCGGCGAGGCTTCCGTGGCGGATATTCGCTCTCGCCTCCTCCGTTGTGAACCAGCGCCAGCTGTCCACCTCCTCATTGGGGTGGGCCTCCTCCTCCGGTACCGTGACAGTGAAATTCAGCATCAGGGTGTTGCTGCGGGGATAGTAGCGGCTGTGGTTGAAGGAAACGGAACTGACGGTGAGGCCAAGCTCCTCGTACACCTCGCGGGCCGCCGCGTGTTCGGCGTCCTCACCTTTGTTGACATAGCCGGCAACCAGGACATAGCTTGCCTTTCCGTACTGCTGGATCAGAATGATGCGGTCTTTCGCCTCGTTCATGACCAGCATGCTGACGGCCGTGTTAAAGACCGGGTAGCGGAATTCTCCGCAGTGTTCACAGTAGGGGACTTCCCCTTCGGACTCATGGTGGCGCAGCTGCAGGCGTGTCCCGCACTGCATGCAGTAGTTCATTTCAGGGCTCACCGGATAACGCCCTCCTCAGACCAGATGAATGGGGATGCAGCTCCCGGCGCCGAAGCGCTTCTCCATCTCACCGCGGTAGAATGAGAAATAGTCGTGCGGCATCAGCGCCTGAACGCAGCCGGCAAAACCGCCGCCGTGAACGCGCCACGCACCCCGGCCTTCCAGAAGCCGCGCGCTCTCCTTCAGCCCGTCCAGCAGGCGGGTATCCTCTGTGGTGCTGGTGACAATGTTGTTCAGCAGCTCTTCGGAGGAACGGCCGGACTCGTTCATCAGGCGCATGTAGGTTTCAGCATCGCGGTTTTTCAGTGCGTCCCGCATCTTCGGAACACGCTCGTTCTCGTTAAAGAAATGCATGGCGCGGCGCACAGGCCGGTTTGATGAATCCCAGCCTTTGGCACGGAATTCATCCGGATCCACGTCAGCCAGGACGCCCTCATCGAACAGGTTTGCAATATACCGCATGTCTGCGGGGATTCGGGCATAGGATGTGCTCAGACCGTCGTGGGTGCCGCCCGTCGCAACCAGACACATGGAAAGGCCCATGTCCGCAAAGTCTCCGGAAATACGTTCGGTTTCGCCGGTCTTCAGGTCTGCGTACAGGGTGTGGCCGAAGGTGCAGGCCAGCTGGCTGGTGATGCCGCTGGGTTTGCCGAAGTGCAGTTTTTCAGCCTGATGGGCGGCACGGGCCAGGACAATGTCTTCAACCTCTCCGCCGTTATAGAGTTCATTCAGAATCCGTGCAATGAGCACCGAAAACGCGGCGGATGAGCTGAGCCCGACGCCGATGGGAAGGGTGGATGTGAGCGTGGCGTCAAACCCTCCGATCGCCAGCCCCAGATCGCGGAACGCCGATGCAACGCCCCGCACAAGAGAAACGGGTGTGCCGAATTCCGCCGGTTTTACACCGAGAGAATTCAGCGGAACGAAAAAGTCGCCGTAATCCCGCTCATAAAGTCGGATGATGGAGTCAGAATTCGCAGCGAAGTCAGCTCGGATGCCCAGGTGAACCGCGGAAACAAGGACGCGGCCGTGCTGATGGTCGGTGTGGTTGCCGGCCAGCTCGACCCGTCCGGGAACGGTTAGAATAGCCAATGCTCTGCTCTCCTTCAAAATATGCAAAATCACCAATATGTTTTATAATAATATAACAGGGCTTGTGGGAAGTCAATTAAAAACCGGCAAAAAGTCTGTTTTTTTTTAGCGGCTTCCCTCTGTACTGCGCCAAGGAATTAACGCTTGCCTTTCGGTATTCTTCAGCATATAATAAATCCAATTCTCAGCGATCATTACAGGGAATATGCAGGAGGGATAGCTACTGTGAAAACAGCAAACGGAATCAACCTGACCATGCTCTGCGACTTCTATGAGCTGACCATGGGCAACGGTTACTGGCAAAGCGGAATGAAAGACCGCATCACATATTTTGACGTATTCTTCCGAAACGTTCCGGATGAAGGCGGCTATGCTGTTGCAGCCGGTTTGGAACAGATTGTCGACTACGTGCAGAAGCTTCACTTTGATGAAGAGGACATAGAGTATCTGCGCGGACGCGGGATTTTTGACGAATCTTTTCTGCAGTACCTGAAGAACTTCCGTTTTCACGGCGATATCTGGGCGGTTCCGGAGGGAACACCGATTTTCCCGAGGGAGCCTGTGATTACGGTACGCGCCCCCGCCATCGAGGCTCAGCTTCTGGAAACCTATATGCTGCTGGAGTTTAACCACCAGAGTCTGATTGCCACCAAGGCCAGCCGGATCTGCCGGGCGGCGGAGGGGCGGGCCGTCCTGGAATTCGGCTCCCGCCGCGCCCAGGGCATTGCCGGTGCGGTCACCGGGGCCCGGGCGGCCTTCATCGGCGGCTGCGCGGGCACGGCCTGCACGGTGTCAGACCAGATTTACGGCGTTCCGGCGGCAGGGACGATGGCGCATTCCTGGGTACAGATGTTTAACAGTGAGTATGAGGCCTTTGAGACCTATTGCAAAACCTACCCGGACAACGCCGTTCTGCTGGTGGATACCTTTGATACCCTGCGCTCCGGCGTGCCCAATGCGATCCGGGCTTTCAACAATATTCTCAAACCCAGGGGAATCACCCGGTGCGGCATCCGCCTGGATTCCGGGGACATGGCCTATCTGACGAAGAAGGCCAGGGCCATGCTGGATGAAGCCGGCTGGACGGAGTGCAAAATTACGGTTTCCAACTCTCTGGACGAGCGCCTGATCCGGGACCTGATCCGTCAGGGTGCGCAGATCGATTCCTTCGGAGTCGGCGAACGCCTCATTACCTCCAAGAGCGCCCCGGTGTTTGGCGGGGTCTACAAGCTCTGTGCCGTGGATGCGGAGGACGGAACGCGGATCCCGAAGATCAAAATCAGCGAGAACCTGGGCAAGATTACAAACCCCGACTTTAAAAAGCTGTACCGCTTTTATGACCGCGAGACCGGGAAGGCCGAGGCGGACTACATCTGCCTGCGGGAAGAGACGGTGGACGACACCCGGCCCATCACCATCTGCGACCCGGTGGCCCGCTGGAAAAAGAAAACCCTGGATAGCTACCGCGCTGTGGAGCTGCAGGTTCCCGTCTTCCTGAACGGTGAACTGGTGTACGACCTGCCCGCCCTGCCGGATATCAAGGCCTACTGCGCCGCCCAGCTAGAGACTCTCTGGCCTGAAGTGAAGCGCTTCAACAATCCCCATGAGTATTACGTGGACCTGTCTGAGAATCTGATGAACCTGAAGGACGAGATGCTGAACAGCTTCGGACGCCGGAATTCCGGGGATGCCGCAGAATGACGGACAAAGCGGAAAAGCTGGTTCCGGCCTATGAACGGCGGGAAGAGCTGATCCCGTTGTACCGGGAATACGCTGAACTGCTGATAAAGACCGATCCCGTCTTTACCAAATCCCTGGCCCAGCAGAACTACGGCGAAGAGATCGCGAAACTTGAGGAGAAGTACGGCCTGCCGAAGGGCCGGATCTATCTGCTTTACGCGGACGGGAAACTTGCCGGCTGTGTCGGTATGAAGCCGTCAGAGCCTGCGGATCAGTATGCCGAGCTGAAGCGCCTGTATGTGCGGCCGGAATTCCGGGGGCGCAATTTGGGTGAGCGGATGGTCCGCCGAATCATGGAGGATGCCAGGGCCGAGGGTTACGCCTTTCTGCGCCTGGATACGCTGCCGGGCCTGAAGAGCGCGCTGGAGCTTTACAGGCGCCTGGGATTTCACGAAGTGGAACCCTATTATGACTGCCTGGTCCCGGGGACGATCTTCATGGAGATCACCCTCTGAGAAATGCCGGATCACGGGAATCATCCTGTGCATACCGGACACAGCTGAATAAAGAACCGCCCGTCGGCCTGGGACTGACCCCTGACCGATGGGCGGAAGTTTTTTAACTGAGTGCGGGATGAGTTTTACTTCGCGTAGTCCACAACCTTGGTCTCACGAAGGACATGGACCTTGATCTGACCGGGATAGGTCAGCTCATCCTCAATCTTCTTGGCAATATCCCGGGCCAGCAGGACCATCTGGTCCTCACTGACAGCCTCAGGCTTAACCATGATGCGAATCTCGCGGCCGGCCTGAATGGCGTAGGAACTCGCAATGCCGGGGAAGCTCTTGGAGACTTCTTCCAGTTTCTCCAGACGCTTGACATAGTTTTCGATGTTTTCGCGCCGGGCACCGGGACGGGACGCCGAGATGGCATCTGCCGCCTGAACCAGGCAGGCGACCGCGGTGTGGGGCTCCACATCGTTGTGGTGGGCCTCAATAGCGTGGATGACGGCTTCAGACTCGTGATACTTGCGGGCCAGGTCCACACCGATGGTTACGTGGCTGCCTTCCACTTCGTGGTCAATGGCCTTGCCGATATCGTGCAGGAGGCCGGCGCGCTTGGCGGTTGCGACGTCAACACCAAGCTCCGAGGCAAGAAGACCTGCAATGTGGGACACTTCAATGGAGTGGTTCAGAACGTTCTGGCCGTAACTGGTACGGTAGCGCATACGGCCGAGGAGCTTGACCAGCTCGGGATGCAGACCGTGGATATTGGTCTCAAATACGGCGCGTTCACCTTCGGACTTAATGGTTGCGTTGACTTCCTTCTGGGCCTTGGCGACCATCTCCTCAATGCGGGCGGGGTGAATGCGGCCATCCTGAATCAGTTTTTCAAGGGCGAGCCGCGCAACCTCGCGACGTACCGGGTCAAAGCTGGAAACCGTGATGGCCTCCGGAGTGTCGTCAATGATGAGGTCACAGCCTGTCAGGGTTTCAATGCTGCGGATGTTGCGTCCTTCGCGGCCGATAATGCGGCCCTTCATTTCGTCGTTGGGGAGGGGAACGACGGAAACAGTTACCTCACTGGTGTGGTCAGCGGCACAGCGCTGAATGGCGGTGGTGATTATTTCGCGGGCACGGTTGTCAGCCTCTTCCTTGTACTGCGCTTCGACTTCCTTAACCTTGATAGCCATCTCATGGGTGACATCGTTTCGGACGCTTTCAATCAGGTAGGACTTGGCTTCTTCTACCGTGAAGCCGGAGATCTTTTCCAGCATTTCCAGCTGGCTCTTCTTGATGAGGGCGACTTCGGCCTGCTGGGCCTCAACGGCGGCAATTTTACTGCTCAGGGTCTCATTTTTCTTTTCCAGGGCATCCGTCTTGCGGTCCAGGGTTTCTTCCTTCTGCTGCAGGCGGCGTTCCTGCTTCTGCACCTCGGCGCGGCGCAGCTTTTCTTCCCGCTCAAACTCCGAGCGGTTTTTGTGTATTTCTTCCTTTGCCTCTACGAGAGCTTCACGTTTTTTGCTCTCTGCACTTTTTATTGCTTCGTTGATTATCCGCTTTGCTTCATCTTCGGCACTGGAAATTTCACGCTCCGCAACTTTTTTGCGGTACAGGGTGCCGCCGAAGAATCCTGCAACGGCTAAAACAAGCGCAATGATAATCCATACAAATGCTGGCATAGGTAGTAAACACACCTCCATTCTTTAAAGAATTTTGCGTGGGTTCACAAGCATATGCTGTCTTATGCTATCTTTGAGACGCCCAACGTACACGGTGGCTCCGTGTTGGCGTCGGAATGCTGTTGAAGAATATTTCTAAGCCTCCCCAGGCCTTAAAAACACAATTCGATCTATTCTATTCTTACTTTTTTTGATTGTCAAGAAAAAACCGCCGTATTTTGACGAAAAAAGCTTCACCTTTGGGCGGAAAGATTTCAAAATGGAAAAAGCGCCGTCATGGACCGGGGCGGAAAAGGCTGGCAATTCCCTTCGTGGTACTAGGAGTAAACCCCGTGAAAAGTTTCAAAAACCAGGAGTTAGATTAGACAAACTGCCGTTTCGGCACAAAAATAATACTGTTTTTTGGAATTGCACCCTTGAATTTTTTAAAAGATGTGCTACAATGCGCTTACAGAGAAGCGGCGGTCGGGTCCAGTGATCCGTACCGATCATCTGGATACTAAAATATGGAGGGATTATCATGGCTTTTGTGATCACCGATGAATGCCTGTCCTGCGGTTCCTGCGCAGCTCAGTGCCCTGCTGAGGCTATCGATATGGGCGAGCTCCACTATGAGATCGACCAGAGCAAGTGCCTGGAGTGCGGCTCCTGCGCGGCTCAGTGCCCGGCCGAGGCCATCGAGAACGTCTGAGACGTTTCATTAATAAAAAACGGAGAGGCTTGCGGGCCTCTCCGCTTTTTATTTTTTGACATCCGCAAAAAGCTGTGGCAGAATATTGCCCCGGTGGGAAAGGAGGCGGATCGCTTTTGGAGAGAGTATTGGAAAAAATGTGGGAAAACGGGCCCTTTTTTTATCAGACGGATGCTGCCCGCCTGACGACCGATACGGTCCTTCTGGCAGATTTCGCCCGGGTGAAGGGAAGTGAACGCGGTGCGGACCTGGGATGCGCATCGGGGGCGCTGATGCTGCTCCTCCTCTGGCGTGAGCCGCGGCTTTCCATGACCGGTTTTGAAATATCACCGGACGCTGCCGCCCTTGCCCGGGAGAACCTGCGCCTGAACGGCCTGGCAGACCGGTCGGATCTCATCTGCGGAGACTTCCGCTGTACGGCGGGGGGGCTCGCGGCAGGCGGGTATGATTTTGTCATTTCCAATCCACCCTACTTTGAACCCGGCAGGGGAGCGCTTGCGCCCGATGAAGGCCGTGCGGCTGCCCGTGCGGAGCTTCGCTGCGGGATCGGGGAGGTCTGCGCTGCCGCCGCCCGGCTGTGCCGCAGCGGGGGAAGGGTGTTCTTCTCTTACCGGCCGGAGGGGCTGAACCGTCTGCTGGCGGAGATGACAGGGGCCCGCCTTGAACCGAAGCGTCTGCGCTTTGTCCACCATCGCCGGGATAAAGAATCATTCCTCGTTCTGGTGGAGGGCAGAAAAGACGGAAACCCCGGCCTGAAGGCCGAGGCTCCGCTGATTCTGTATACGGATCAGGGGGAAGAATCCGAAGAGTACCGAAGAATATACCATCGCTGAAGGGTGCCGGCCCCGTCAGGTTTCGGCGCCTTCCGCGGGATTCTCCTTCGGAGTGTCATTTTTTCTGCGCCGGGAGACAAGACGGCTCAGCAGAATGCTGACTTCGTACAGGGCGATCATCGGGATGGCGACCATAATCTGCGATACAACATCGGGCGGCGTGATGACCGCCGCAAGGAAAAAGATGACGACGATCATGATTTTCCGGCCCTTCACCAGCCATTCCGGACGAATCACGCCCAGGGCGGTAAGCAGAACCGAGACAATGGGAAGCTCGAATACCAGACCAAAGATAACAAACACCGTCATCAGAAAGCCGACATACTGCTGGATGCTGATGGATGCGGAGACATCCACCTCGCCCGTGAACTGAATCAGGTACCGGAGAACGAAGGGCAGGCTGATATAGCGCGCAAAGGCAACCCCGGCTGCAAAACACAGAGTTCCTGCAACCATGGCGATGATGATGTAAAAGCGCTCTCGCTGCTTCAGGCCGGGGCTGCTGAAGGCGTAGAGCTCATAGGCCAGCACGGGAAAACAGATTACCAGCGCGCCGATGAGTGCGACGTTCAGGTAGACCAGCAGCAGCTCCTGAGGTGCGATATAAACGAAAACATAGCCGTACGCACTACCCAGACCGGTCAGGTGATTGACAAAGCGGGAAGCGAAGCACAGGCACGCAGAAAACGCCGCCAGCAGCAAAACCGCACAGACCAGCACCCGGTTGCGCAATTCCCTCAGGTGCCCGGAAAGGCTCATGCTGCCATCGGCGTTTTTTGTGTTTTCCTTCTGCTTACTCTTGCTCATCTGACGCGTCAGCGTCCTTCTTGGGGGCCGCAGAGGAAGACTTGGCCTTTTTTGCCTTTTTCGGGGCTTCGCTTTCGGGGGCTTCCTCTTCGGTCTCTTCCAGACCTTCCTTAAAGTTCTTTACGCTCTTTCCAAACATTTTGGTCAGCTTGGGGATCTGGGTCGGCCCAAAGATGATAATGACAACGGCCAGAATAATGACGAGTTCCAAAGTTCCGATTTTCATGGTGTTCCTCCAGTTTCTGTTCCTTCTTCAGAGGGAGAAGGCTCTTCCGGGGTGCTGCCGGCGGCCGGCGCGTTCTGATCGGGGCCTTCCGAATCCGTTCCGGCAGTCTCAGCGGCCTTCCGGGCAGGGGACTGTGCCTGTTCCGGCTTCGGTTTTCCGATGCTGTTCAGATCGGCCTCCACGCCCTTTATCTCGGCGCGGACGTCCCGGTCCAGCTTTTCCAGGGGCTCCATGGCTTCGCGGAGAGGGCGCTGCGCTTCCTCAAGGGGATCGACCACGCTCTCCCGAATATCCTGGGTGATATCGGAGGAGGCCTTCCGGAATTCCTGCAGCGCACGGCCAAACTTCCTTGCATAGGCCGGGAGCTTGTCCGGTCCGATTACCAGCAGGGCGACAACGAAAACGACAAGCAGTTCCAGAAAACCAATTTTCATTCGCCAAATCCTCCTCTCCGGGCAGGGCCGACTGGTTAGCTGGATTTATGATACACGCTTTTCCGGTTTCCGTCAAGCGACAGGCCGCAGAAAACGTTTTACGCTTTCAGTAAAATTTTCCTTGACAAAGCGCGGCTGTGCGCATATAATCATCGAGCAAAACAAAGCAGGTGCGGTTTTCCGCTCCTCACCCGGCGACTGTGGCTGCCGCGGTTAACATGGTTCTGTTCCCCTTTCAGAGGGGGAGTACTGTGCGGGTGCCGTTTTGTTGTGCGGCCCGCTTTTTTGTTTAAGTACCCCAATTTACCCGGAGGTGTTTTCCATCGCCACGACAAACCATGAAATCAATGAGCAGATTCGTGATGCCCAGGTAAGGCTGATTTCCGAATCCGGAGAGCAGCTGGGCATTGTCTCGTCGGAAGAGGCCCTGCGCATTGCCACGGATGCCGGCTATGATCTGGTAAAGATCGCTCCGAATTCCACCCCGCCTGTTTGCCGGATTATGGACTATGGCAAGTTCCGGTTTGAACAGACGAAGAAGGAAAAGGAAGCGAAGAAGAGCCAGCGCGTCATTGAGGTCAAGGAAATCCGCATGTCCCCTGGGATCGACACCAACGACTTCAACACCAAGCTCAAGAATGCCCAGAAGTTCCTGGCAGACGGAGACCGGGTGAAGGTGTCGGTGCGTTTCCGCGGGCGTGAGATGGCCCATACCGAAATCGGCGCAACGCTGCTGAAGGATTTTGCTGCCAAATGTGCGGAAATCGCCAACATGGACAAAGCCCCGAAGCTGGAGGGAAGGAATATGTCCATGTTCCTGTCCCCGAAGCCCGTCACACCCCCCAAGAAACCCGGGAAGCCGAAACAGCCCAAATCCTTGCCGGCCGACGAGCCGGCGGAGGTAAATCCCGCCGAAGCGTCTGTCGCCGACGCGGAATAATACAGTCAGCTTGAATTGAAATTGCAAAGAACGGGTTGAGCCCGATCAGGAAGGAGAACAGTCATGCCCAAACTTAAGACCCACAGCGGAGCCAAGAAGCGCTTTAAGATTACCGGCAGCGGTAAAGTCAAACGCGCCCACGCGTATAAGAGCCATATCCTCACCAAGAAGGACACCAAGCGTTGCCGCCGTCTGCGTTCCGAAGCCTACGCGGATGTCACCAACGTAGCCACCATCAAGAAAATGATCCCTTATAAATAAGGGCCGACGGATATCAGGAGGATTTAAATTATGGCAAGAGTTAAAGGCGCAATGATGACCCGCAAGCACAGAAGCAAGGTGCTGGGGCTCGCAAAAGGATACTGGGGCAACAAGTCCCGCCATTTCAAGATGGCAAATGAGCAGATGATGAAGTCCGGCCGTTATGCCTATGTCGGCCGCAAGCAGAAAAAGCGCGACTTCCGTCAGCTGTGGATCACCCGCATCAGCGCGGGCTGCAAGATGAACGGGATGAACTATTCCACCTTCATGCACGGCCTGAAGCTGGCCGGTGTGGACATGAACCGCAAGATGCTCTCTGAGACCGCCCTTCATGACCCCGCGGCCTTCACGGCTCTCTGCGACGTGGCAAAGCAGGCCATCGCCTGAGAACAGACTTTTCGAACAGGTTGAACTGACAACCTGTCAAGCGGAACCAGTGTGCAGACTGGTGTGAGCGTCCCGTACAATTGTTCAGATTGTCCGGCTCTCACATCATCGGTCTGCGGCTGGTTCCTTTCATTTAAAAGGATTGAATGCTGGAATGATGAAAAACCGGATTCAAAACTGGATTCTGGCACCCTTTGCCGCCTGCCCGGGCAGGATGATCCTGCTCTGCGTCTCGGGCTTTCTGGTAATTCTGCAGCGCGCACTGAGAGGCAACCGGGCGCTGATGCGGATGCTTTCCCTGCGTGTGGTACAGCCGGTCCACCGGTTTCTCGCGGTGCAGACCGGAAAGCTTCCCTTCTCCCTGGCGGAGGTGCTGATTCTTCTGGCAGGTACGGCGCTGCTGATGTTCACTGCCTCCACCCTCTGGAAGCTGGTTTTCCGCCCGGAACGGCTGAAAACTCTGGGACGCTACCTTCTGACGGTGGCAAGCGCGGGCCTTGCGGTGTACGCCGGCTTCTGCCTGCTGTGGGGCGTCTTCTATTACGGCGATGATTTCATGGAGCGCGCCGGTTTCGAAACGCGGGAAATCACCGTCAGTGAACTGGAAGAGGTCACGGTCTACTTTGCGGGCCTTGCCAACCGCTATTCCTCCGAAGTTCCCAGAGACAGCGGGGGAGTCTGCGCGACGGACCGGAAGGCCGTTCTGGAAAAGTCCCGGACGCTGTACCGGGCGGCGGAGAAGGCGTGCCCGGAGCTGAAAGGTCCCGCGGTTGCGGCGAAACCCTTCTTTTTCTCGAAGCTTCTGAGTCTGACGGACTTCACGGGCTTCTTCTTCCCCTTTACCGCCGAGGCAAACGTCAACACGGATGCGCCTGCATCGGAGTTTGCCGCAACAGTTGCCCATGAGCTTGCCCATCAGCGTGGTGTGGCCAGAGAGCAGGAGGCGAATTTCTTCGCCGTCTACGCAAGCCTCCTGGACGGAGACCCGGACTACTGCTATTCCGCCAGCCTGATGGCGTATACCTATCTCGGCAATGCCCTGTACTCCGCGTCCCCTTCCGCCTGGGAGGCGGTTTTCCAGAGCCTCAATGAAGACGTCCTGCGGGACCTGGAGGTGACCCGGAGCTACTGGAAGCAGTATGAAACGCCGGTTCAGACGGTTTCAAACACGGTGTATGAGGGCTTCCTGTACAGCTACGACCAGACACTGGGCCTTAAAAGCTACGGCGCCTGCGTGGACCTGCTGGTCTGCCAGTATCTTGCCCAAAGCCGGACCCAGCCGGCAGGATGAGAACAGAACGATCATTGTATTTCCTGCAGTCGGAAAGGCTGCAGGATTTTTTTGAAATCCTGCTTGACAAATCAGAAAGTTTGTATTATTGTATTAACGGATTAAGACAGTAATACAAAGGAGGTGCCGGATGGTCTGGAATTTTCGCAGTGATCTGCCGATCTATTCCCAGCTCATCGAGCAGATCAAGCTTGGGATCGTGTCCGGGAGTTTCCTGCCCGGAGAGAGGCTGGCTTCGGTGCGGGATATGGCCATGGAAGCCGGAGTGAACCCGAACACCATGCAGCGCGCCCTGCAGGAACTGGAGCGGGAGGGAATGGTTTATTCCCAGCGCACCAGCGGGCGTTTTGTAACGGACGATATGCGGGTGATCGGCCATGCAAAGCAGCGCTTTGCCGAAGAGCAGATCCGCAGTTTCCTGACTGCCATGGAGAAGCTCGGCTACACCCGCGGAGAGATCCTCACAATGCTGGAGGAAAAGGAGACGGAACATGACAATACTTGAATGCAGAGAACTGTCCAAGCGCTTTGGCGCCGTTCAGGCACTGGACAGTGTAAACCTGAATATTGAACCCGGCCGGGTCATCGGCTTGCTGGGGCCGAACGGCAGCGGCAAAACCACGCTGCTGAAGCTGGCGAACGGCCTGCTGACCCCGACGGGAGGGGAGATCCTGATTGACGGGGAAGCGCCGGGCAAACGGAGCCGCAGTCTGGTGAGCTACCTGCCGGATAAGCCTTATCTGGCGGAATGGATGAAGGTCCGCCAGCTGCTGGACTTCTTTGAGGACTTCTATGCTGACTTTGACCGCGACCGTGCCATGGAAATGCTCCTGCGCCTGAACATCGGCGAAGACATGCGCATCAAAGAGATGTCCAAGGGAACGCGGGAAAAGACCCAGCTGATTCTGGTCATGAGCCGGAAGGCAAAGCTCTACCTGCTGGACGAGCCCATCGGCGGCGTGGACCCCGCAACGCGGGATTATATCCTTGACACGATTATCCGCAATTACAATCCCGAGGCGGCGGTTGTGATTTCCACGCACCTGATCGCTGATGTGGAACAGGTTCTGGACGATGTGATCTTTATTGACAAGGGGAGAATCGTTCTTCAGTCTTCGGTGGATGAAATCCGCGGAGAGAAGAACATGAGCGTGGACCAGTATTTCCGGGAGGTGTTCAGATGCTAGGAAAACTTTTGAAGCATGAGTTCCGGGCAACCGGGCGGATTATGCTGCCGATGATGGGCGCGCTGCTGGCGATGGCGCTGCTGGCGAACCTCTCCATCCGCGGCCTTGCCGGAGGGCTCTCGGACATCCCGGCGCTGAGAATACTGTTTATTCTGACGCTGGTCTTTTTCGGAGTGGGGATAGTGGCGGTCTCGGTGATGACCCTGGTGGTGATGGTCAGCCGCTTCTATCGGAACCTTCTGAAGAGTGAAGGCTACCTGATGTTCACCCTGCCGGTCAGCGTTCACGGGCTGATCTGGTCCAAGCTGATTGTTTCCCTGGTCTGGTTTTTCGTGACCGGTCTCTTCATTCTGCTGATTATGGGCCTGACAGGGCTGAACATGGCGGATACCAGCCTGGAAATGATCATCAGCGGTTTCCCGAGCTGGTCGGAGGTTCTGCAGAAGCTGGACGAGCTCGGCATCCGGGGTGCCCTTGGAGAAGTGTTCTCCTGGGCGACGCTGGCGATGCTGCTGGGTGCGATTGTCAGCTGCCTGCATTTCTACGGCGCCATGGCGCTGGGGCATATGTTCTCCAAGAACAAGGTGCTGCTGAGCGTGGTCTTCTTTGTCCTGATCAGCATGGCCTTCAACATTATGGAGATGAGCTTCGCCTTTGGGATCGAAGATCTGTTTTTTGATGAGAACTCGGTTCGTGAAGCGCTGCATTTTGCATCCAGAATCAGTATGTACGCCTGCCTCATGCAGCTCATTCAGGGCGCGGTACTGTATCTGGCGACTGTACTCGGTCTGAAACGCGGGCTGAATCTGGAGTAAGAGCTCTGCTGAAAACCTGATATATCATTACAAATCGAGAGGCCGGGTTTCGCCGGCCTCTCGGTGTCTGTTCTCACCTGATTTGTGTGCGTTTTTTGCCGAAAGAGTTTTTCTTGACAAACGGCGCCGGCAGGTGTATTTTAATTTGCAAACCGTTCGCAAATCTTGCCGTGAGGTGGCTGCAGTGGCTAAGTATATGACGAAGCAGCGCAAACTGCTGCTGAACTATTTATCGGAGCATACGGATGAAACCCTTTCCGCCGGGCAGATTGCGGAGGCGCTGACGGATCAGAGGATCAGTACCAGCGCCATCTATCGTAATCTGGCTACCCTGGAGCAGGAGGGCTGTCTGAAGCGCTCCGCAAAACCCGGCAGTCAGGAAATCTATTACCGTTATGCCGATGATGAACGCTGCCGGGGGCACCTTCATCTGAGCTGCCTGCGCTGCGGAAAGACCATGCATCTGGAAGAAGCTGAAACCGACACCCTGGCCCACCATCTTGCTGAAAACGAGGGCTTTACGCTGGACCGGACGGATACCGTGCTCTACGGCATCTGCGCCGACTGCCAGAAATGACAGATTGATCCGGAGGCTTATATGAGAAGACTTCTATCTGCCCTGCTGGTGCTCATTCTTGCCCTGGGGCTTATGACCGGCTGCGGGGCAGCGCCGAAGGAAGCGGCAGCGGCCGGGCAAAAGCTTCAGGTTGTGACAACGATTTTTCCAATTTATGACTGGACTCTGAATGTGGTTGGTGACCGGGGAGACAAGGTTGAAGTAACCATGCTGGTGGACAACGGTGTGGATCTGCACAGCTACCAGCCCTCGGCGGAGGATATCGTCCGCATATCCGCCTGTGATCTGCTGATCTATGTCGGCGGTGAGAGTGATGCGTGGGTCACTGATGTCCTGCGGGAGGGTGCAAACAAAAACATGCGGGTGATCAGCCTGCTGGATGTCCTTGGGGATGCCGTAAAAGAGGAAGAGATCGTTGAGGGGATGGAGCAGGACCAGGATGACGAAGACGGCCATGACCATGAAAGTCCCGAGCTGGACGAGCACGTCTGGCTCTCACTGAAAAACGCCGCGGTTCTCGTCGATGCGATTGCGGACGCCCTTGGGCAGCTTGACGGTGAAAATGCTTCGCTCTATGCGTCCAATGCCGATGCCTATACGGATAGGCTGAATGCACTGGACGGGCGGTATCGGGAAGTTGTAGACGGGGCGACCCACCACACCCTTCTGTTTGGCGACCGCTTCCCCTTCCGTTACCTGGTGGATGATTACGGGCTGGATTACTATGCCGCCTTCGCCGGCTGCTCCGCGGAGACCGAGGCAAGCTTTGAAACGGTCGTCTTTCTTGCGGGAAAGCTGGATGAACTGGGCCTTCCCGCTGTGCTGCAGATTGAGAGTGCGAACAGCAGCATCGCACGGACCGTTGTGGAGAATTCAAAGTCCGGGGACAGGCAGATCCTTACTCTGGATTCCATGCAGTCCGTCACGGCGAAGGACATTGCTGCCGGGGCAAGTTACCTTTCCGCCATGGAAAAGAATCTTGACGTACTGAAAGCCGCTCTGGGCTGAGGAGGATAAATGGCGCTTATTACCTGCCGGAATCTGTGTTTAGGCTATGACGGTCGGGAAATTCTTCACGACCTGTCTTTTGAAGTGAATAAAGGGGACTATCTCTGTATTGTTGGTGAAAACGGTTCCGGGAAAAGCACCCTGATGCGGACAATCCTGGGTCTGCAGCATCCGCTTTCCGGACAGATCCTGACAGGAGACGGGCTCCGCCGGGGCGAGATCGGCTATCTTCCGCAGCAGACGCCGGTTCAGAAAGACTTTCCCGCTTCCGTTTGGGAGGTGGTTCTCTCCGGCTTTGAGGGAAGCTGCGGCTGGCGTCCTTTTTATACAAAGGCGGAGAAGCGGCGGGCGGAAGAGAATATCCGCGCCATGGGAATCGAACAACTCTCCGGACGCTGCTACCGGGAGCTTTCGGGCGGACAGCAGCAGCGGGTGTTGCTGGCCCGCGCTCTCTGCGCCACCAGTAAGCTGCTCTTTCTGGACGAGCCGGTATCCGGCCTTGATCCCAAGGTTACGGCGGAAATGTACGATCTGATTGAGAATCTGAACCATGAACAGGGGATTACCATCATCATGATCTCCCACGATATCGGTGCCGCCCTCCGCTATGCCAGCCATGTCCTGCACATTGGCGACAGCGTGTTTTTCGGAACCCGGGAAGCCTACCGCAGCAGCGGCATCGGAACAGCTTATGCGGGAGGAGGCAGAGCACAATGACAAACGTTTTGGAAAAGCTGACGCTCTACTGGCAGTACCCCTTTGTCCGTTATGCGCTGGCCGTCGGTGTGCTGATCTCCCTCTGCTCATCGCTGCTGGGGGTGACGCTGGTGCTCAAACGTTTCTCCTTCATCGGAGACGGACTGAGCCATGTTGCCTTCGGAGCGATGGCCATTGCATCGGTGTTGCATTTGACAAATGACATGCCGCTGGTGATGCTGATTACGGTTCTCAGTGCGATTGCCCTGCTGTGCACCGGGCAGAACGCGAGAATCAAAGGAGATGCGGCAATCGCCATGATCTCCGTCGGGGCTCTGGCCATCGGCTATCTGCTGATGAACCTCTTTACAACCTCCAGCAATCTCTCCGGAGACGTCTGCTCAACCCTTTTCGGATCGACATCCATCCTGACGCTGACCAATGCGGAGGTGTGGCTTTGTACCGTGATGTCGGTGATTGTTGTCGCGGCATTTGTGTTTTTCTACCATAAGGTTTTTGCGGTGACCTTTGATGAGAGTTTTGCGGCGGCCACCGGCGTGAAGACAAAAGTCTATAATTTTATCATTGCGGTGATTATTGCGGTGATTATTGTGCTGGCCATGAACCTGGTCGGTTCGCTCCTGATTTCTGCCCTGGTCATCTTTCCGGCGCTCTCCGCCATGCGGGTATTCAAAAGCTTCCGCAGTGTGACCATCTGTTCCGCGGTTTTCTCCATATTCTGTTCTCTTCTCGGGATTCTGATTTCCATTCTCGCCGGGACGCCGGTGGGGTCCACCATCGTTGCGGCGGATATTGTCATGTTCTTTCTGTTTTCTGCTGCCGGGGCCCTGTTCAGAGGCGCCCGCGGATGAAGCGTGCCTCCCTTTAAAGGAATAATACAGCGGCGCAGTCTGGTTTCAGACTGCGCCGCTTTTACGGATAGGAATACTGAAAGAATTGTAGGAACAGTGGCCTTAATTTCTGAGGCTGTGCAGCGGTGCGGGAATACGGCCGCCACGGGCTACGAATTCTGCCGCGGAGCCTGAATGCAGGGGCATCACGGGGGCTGAACCCAGCAGCCCGCCGAAGTCCACCCGGTCGCCGACCGATTTACCCGCCGCGGGAATCAGACGGACAGCGGTAGTTTTGTTGTTGATCATGCCGATGGCGGCCTCATCCGCAATGATGGCGGAAAGCGTGTCGGCTGAGGTGTCTCCCGGAACGGCGATCATATCCAGGCCCACCGAGCAGACGCAGGTCATGGCCTCTAGTTTGTCAATGGTGAGGACACCCTCTTCGGCGGCGCGGATCATACCTGCGTCCTCCGATACCGGGATGAAGGCGCCTGAAAGCCCTCCGACATGGCCGCTTGCCATGACGCCCCCTTTCTTGACGGCGTCATTCAACAGGGCGAGGGCGGCGGTTGTGCCGTGGGTGCCGCAGCGCTCCAGACCCATGAGTTCCAGAATTTCAGCCACGCTGTCGCCTACGGCAGGAGTGGGAGCCAGCGAGAGATCCACCACACCGAAGGGCACGTTCAGCCGGTGTGAGGCTTCCTGCGCCACCAGCTGACCCATGCGGGTGATTTTAAAGGCGGTGCGCTTAACCGTCTCGGCGACGGTGTCAAACTTCTCACCCCGGCATTCCTTCAGTGCGTGAGCCACGACGCCGGGGCCGGAGACACCGACATTAATCACACATTCCGGCTCGCCCACACCGTGGAAGGCTCCGGCCATGAAGGGGTTGTCCTCCACGGCGTTGCAGAACACCACCAGCTTTGCGCAGCCCATGGAACCGAGTTCCGCAGTTTTGCGGATGGTGAGGCCCATCTGCTGTACGGCATCCATGTTGATGCCGGCCTTGGTGGAGCCCACATTTACACTGGAGCACACCAGGTCGGTTTCCGTCAGTGCCTGCGGTATCGCGCGGATGAGCCGCAGATCGCTGACGGTCATTCCCTTCTGGCAGAGGGCGGAGAAGCCTCCGATGAAGTCTACGCCGACGGCCTTGGCCGCCCGGTCCATAGCCTTTGCGAGCAAGGCATAGTCATCGGACGCGCAGCTGGCTGCCACCAGGGAAATGGGCGTGACGGAAAGGCGCTTGTTTACGATGGGAATGCCGTATTCCTGCTCGATCTCCGTGCAGACCGGAACCAGATGCTCGGCAACCCGGCAGAGTTTTTCATATATTTTCTCACCGCAGCGGACAATGTCCCCGTCGGCACAGTCCAGAAGGTTGACCCCCATGGTGACGGTGCGGACATCCAGATGCTGCTGGTCGATCATCCGGATGGTCTGAATGATCTCACTGCTGTTCATCAGGTAGCTCATATGCGGTGCATCGCCTCAAAAATATCGGAACGCTGGATATGAATGTCCAGCGCACGCTCTGCGCCTTTATCCTGCAGCTCTTTTGCCAGCTCATGGAAGGGAAGGGGACAGGCCTCCAGGTCCACCAGCATGATCATGGCAAAGTATTCCTGCATCAGAGTCTGGCTGATATCAAGAATGTTGATGTCACGCTCCGCCAGGAGGGAGGTGACATAGGCAGTGATGCCCCGGGCGTCTTTGGCAAAGACGCTGACAATTGCTTTCATGAAAAAGTCCTCCGGAATGATGATGTGAGTATGGGTGTTTTTACGATTATAATAAGAATGCCGGAAAAATTCAATTCCAAATCCGCATTCAGCCTGGTTTTATAAATGAATTCAGCGATTTGTTGAAAAAGTCCAAATATTATCAATACAAAAGGATTGTTAAGAACTTATCTTGTCAAAATGGACAAAAACCTATGGACAGGGGAGCTGAAGTTATGATATGATGCCATTTGTAAATTTTTTGGGAATTCATTTTCATTTTCGAGGTGAAGCTTATGACCCATTCGTTTAAGGGCGGTGTTCATCCCAACTACATGAAGGCACCGGAAGTGCCCATCTCCGTAGTCGCACCGCCTCCGCAGGTTGTGATTCCGATGATTCAGCATATCGGCGCGCCCTGCAAGCCCCTGGTGGAAAAGGGAGACTATGTCAAGCTGGGACAGAAGATCGCCGAAAGCCCCGCACCGGTTTCTGCTCCTATTCACGCCACCGTCTCCGGCACGGTTGCCGCGGTGGAACCCCGTCCCCACCCCCTGGGGGATATGATTATGTCCATCGTCATTGACAATGACTACCAGGACACCTGGTGTGAGGACATGAAGCCTTTGACGGAAGAGGAGCTTAAGGACCCTGAAGCGATACTCAACCGCATCCGCGAAGCCGGAATTGTGGGTATGGGCGGCGCCATGTTTCCCACGGCCTTTAAGATCCGCAGCGGTCTCGGCAAGGTGGACAGGCTGGTCATCAACGGGGCTGAGTGCGAGCCGTACCTGAACGGCGACCACCTGACCATGCTGAACTTCCCGGAGCAGCTGCTGAAAGGAATCGAGTTGGTTCGCATTGCTAGCCGGGTTCCCACAGCCTATTACGGGATTGAGGTCAATAAGCAGGATGCCATTGACCTGCTGCAGTCCAAAAACCCCGCCCAGTACGGCATTGAAATCGTTCCCGAGGCGGTCAAGTACCCCCAGGGCGGTGAGAAGATGCAGATCAAGGCTGTCACCGGGCGTGAGGTGAAGCCCGGCGGCCTGCCCGCCGGCGTGGGCGCCACCGTAATCAGCACCCGGACCTGCTACGCGATTTACCAGGCCTGCTACGAGGGAAAGCCCGTGGTGGAGCGTATTGTGACCGTGTCAGGCAGCGCCCTTGGTCATACCTGCAACGCGCTGACCCGCTTCGGCACCCCCTTCGGTTATCTGGCTGAGCAGTGCGGCGGCTTTGTCCGGGATCCCCGCAAGATTGTTCTGGGCGGACCCATGATGGGCATCTGCGCCACCAGCTTCGAGGCGCCTACGATCAAGGGAACGGCGGGCGTCCTGTTCTTCACGGAAGAAGAGGACAGGAACATTGAAAATCCCCAGTGCATCCGCTGCGGCAAGTGCATTACCGTCTGTCCCATGAATCTGGAGCCGGTCTTCATGTACATGTATTACTCCAAGGGCGATTTCGCCAACATGGAGAAATACCACGTGATGGACTGCTTTGAGTGCGGCAGCTG
>CAMONN010000014.1 GCA_946620645.1 uncultured Clostridia bacterium | reverse complement strand
ATTACTTCCCGGTAATTACGCCCATAACGGCGATGATCCCGCTGGTGCCGAGAATGAACGCTGCAGTATGATCCTGATGCCAAATGCGATCACCACGGCCACCATCACGGTGAAGGCCACGATTGCGGACATCACCATGGCGATGGCCACGTGTGCGGCCACCACCACGGTGAAGGCCTTGACTGCGGTCACCAGGAAGGCGATGAGGGCTGCCGCCGGCATCACGGAGAGTAACGGCAACCCGGCTCGATTTTTAACGGAATGGGCTCCAGTGTGAAAAGCCAGCACAAGAGGCAGGTCTCCGATTGCTTCGGGGCCTGCCTCTTGCAATTTCTGTAGATTGAAGGCCGCATTTATGGTATACTCATCATGAAGTGCCGTATAGAAAGGCGGTGGGCATGGATGCCGGATAAAACTTATATTGCCATTGATCTGAAAAGCTTCTATGCCTCCGTTGAGTGCCAGGAGCTGGGACGGGATCCGCTTACGACGAATCTGGTTGTTGCGGATCGAAGCCGTACAGAGAAAACAATCTGCCTGGCGGTGTCTCCGTCGTTGAAGGCCCTCGGCATTCCCGGGCGGGCACGGCTTTTCGAGGTTGTGCAGCAGGTCAGGCGTATTAACGCCGGGCGGCTGGCGAAGGCCCCGGGCCGCAAGTTCAGGGGTAAATCCTCCGATGCCGCTGAGCTTGAGCAGGACCCGTCTCTTGAACTGGACTACATCGTCGCCACACCCCGGATGTCATACTATATGGCCTACAGTACGCGGATCTATAACATCTATCTGAAATATGCCGCCCCGGAGGATATCCATGTCTATTCCGTCGATGAGGTGTTCATCGATGCAACCGATTATCTGAGAACGAACGGAATGTCTGCCCATGATTTTGCCATGCTGATGATCCAGGATGTGTTGAAGACCACCGGTATCACTGCAACGGCGGGCATCGGCCCCAATCTCTATCTCTGCAAGGTCGCCATGGATATCTGGGCAAAGCATATTCCGGCGGACAGGAACGGAGTCCGAATTGCCGAGCTGGATGAGATGACCTACCGGCAGTATCTGTGGGGACACAGGCCCATTACGGACTTCTGGCGTGTCGGCAAGGGCTATGCGAAGAAGCTTGCCGACAACGGCATGTACACCATGGGCGACATTGCCCGCTGTTCTGTTGGCGGCCCCGGGGATATTAAAAATGAGGCCCTGCTGTACAGGCTGTTCGGCGTGAATGCGGAGCTGCTGATCGACCACGCCTGGGGCTGGGAGCCCTGTGAAATCCGTCATATCAAGGCTTTCAAGCCGGAGAACAACAGCCTCAGCATCGGACAGGTTCTGCAGGAGCCCTATTCCTTTGATAAAGCCCGCATCATTGTCCGGGAGATGACAGACAGCCTGGTTATGGATCTGGTGGATAAAGGGCTCGTGACGGATCAGATTGTCCTGACTGTCGGGTATGATATTGAAAGCCTTACCGCAGAATATAAAGGGGCAGTTGAAACCGACTGGTATGGCCGAAAGGTGCCGAAGATGGCCCACGGCTCGGAGAATACCGGGCAGATGACCTCCTCCACAAAGCTGATTATGGATGCCGCCATGCGCCTCTATGACAGAATCGTGGATAAAAAGCTGCTGGTGCGCCGGATGTATGTTGTGGCAAATCACATAGCGGATGCCGAAACCATGAAGACAGCGCCGGAGTTTGAGCAGATGGATTTCTTCTCTGAAATGGAGAGTGAGGAAGGAAGCCGAGAAGCAGAGGAGGCCGCCCGGGCAAAAGAGGAGCGGCTTCAGAAGGCGATGCTGTCTATCAAGAAGCGTTACGGAAAAAACGCCATCCTCCACGGAACCAGCTATGAGGAGGGGGCAACCGGACGCGACAGGAATAATCAGATTGGAGGTCACAGGGCCTGATGGAGAGGTCTCACGAATACGACGATATTATCAGTCTCCCCCACCATGTGTCTGCTGAGCGGCCGCATATGCCGATGATCGACCGGGCGGCCCAGTTTGCTCCCTTCGCCGCCCTGACCGGCTACGGAGCCGCGATTGAGGAAGCGGCAAGACTTACCGATCAGAAGCTGGAACTCGATGAGGAGCAGAAGCAGGTGATCAGCAAGTGCCTCTTTGAGCTTCAAGGCCGGATTAAAGAACACCCGGCGGTAGCCTTGACCTACTTTATCCAGGACCCCAGAAAGTCCGGCGGGAAGTATAAATCGGGAACGGTCGCCGCAGAGAAAGTTGACGGGCTCGCGGGGGTGCTTTATCTGGCGGATGGGGAAGCGGTTTCATTTGATGATATCTACACGATAGAGATCGTGAAACAGACGTCTTAGTTGTGTTTGAAAAGGGGAAAAAGCCTGTTTTGTACCGGAGGTTTTGAAGAAAAAATATGGTTGTCAGGGAAATTGAAGTCAAGGATATTATGACAAAGACGAATTTGCCGGTGTCGGATTATGCCGTCAATCCCTATGTGGGCTGTACCCATGCCTGTAAGTATTGCTACGCTTCCTTCATGAAGCGCTTTACCAATCATCCGGAGCCCTGGGGCGAGTTCGTGGACGTCAAGTACTGGCCGGAAGTCAGGAAGCCCGGAAAGTACGCCGGAAAGGAAGCGTTTTTCTGCTCGGTTACGGATCCGTATCAGCCGCTGGAGAAGAAATACGGACGTACCCGCGCCCTGCTGGAGCAGCTTCTGGACACCGGCATCAGCATCAGCATCTCTACGAAATCAGATCTAATCCTGCGGGATCTGGAGCTGATCAGGCAGTTCCCCAACGCCCATGTGTCCTGGTCCATCAACACGCTGGACGAGGATTTCCGAAAGGAGATGGACCGCGCCGTCAGCATTGAGCGCCGGCTGGAGGCCATGCGGCAGTTTTATGAAGCCGGTATTCAGACCACCTGTTTTATCTCTCCCATTTTCCCCGGTATTACGGATGTGATCGAAATCATTGAACGTGCCAGGGGCCAGTGCAACCTCGTATGGCTGGAAAATCTGAATCTTCGCGGGGATTACAGAAAACGAATCCTGGACTGGATCCATGAGCACCATCCTGAATTGGATGATCTGTACAATGAGATCTATACGAAAAAAAGCCGTGCGTACTGGACGGAGCTTGATCAGAAAATCAGGGCGTATACAGCGAAGGAAGGCATGCTGTATATCCGTGACGACGACCAGCATCGGGCCCCCTTCGGCGAGCCGCCGGTGGTCTGCAATTATTTCTATCACGAGGAGATCACAAAGTCTGCGAAGAGAGGGAAATAACATGCAGCCCGGATACGGGATATTAACTGCGGACGACGCATACACCAGCTGGGAGCGGATTCCGGTGAGGAAGCGGCAGAATCGCCGGGATGAGAGCCGAATTCACTATGTCGTGTAACTGAGAAAAGCAGTTATTCATTTGTATAAATATTGAGTTTCAGAGTGCAGAAAGGCAGGGAACATGAAATGAACGCAGTACAGGAATTATACCGCAGGCAGGCGAAAGCCCTGATCCCGAAGTTTGCCCGCCGCAACATGGAGGCTTTCTATTGTGACACGGCGCAGGAAGCAAAGGACCTGGTTCTGTCCATGATTCCCGATGGATCTGTCGTCACAAGCGGCGGCTCCGTTACATTGGAGCAGACAGGTATTTTCCAGGCGCTCCAGTCTGAAAAGTATACTTATGTGGCCAGGAGCTTTTCGGATGATCCCAAAGAAGTTCAGGCCTGTTATGCCCGGCAGGTACAGGCGGACTACTTCCTGCTCAGCACCAATGCCTTTACGGCGGACGGAGAACTGGTCAATATTGACGGCAGTTCCAACCGGATGGCGATGCTTCTGCATGGACCTCGGAATGTAATCGTTGTAGCTGGGATGAACAAACTCGCTATGACGCGGGAGGATGCTTTGCGCCGGGTACACAATATGGCCGCGCCGCCGAACGCAGCGCGCCTTCATAAAAAGACGCCCTGCGCCGTCAACGGATTCTGCGGTGACTGCCTGAGTGCGGAGACGATCTGCTGCCAGGAAGTGATTACGCGGTATTCACGGATCCCCGGCCGGATCAGGATCGTTCTGGTCGGTGAGAATCTTGGGTTTTAACGGGGCCGGTCAGCAGGCTTGAAATGAGAACAATCCCGGGACGTGCCGGACTGATGGCAGGTCCCGGGATTGTTCTTTTTTCGGGCAGAAAATCAGGAGCATGGTCTCTGGCCGGGCTCAGGCCGGTTTTCCTCGCCCCAGATGCAAAGCTGGTCCAGCACCTGCACCAGGGAGTGTCCGCGTTCTGTCAGCGTGTATTCCACTTTCGGCGGGATCTCCGGGTACATCTCGCGGTGCACCAGCCCGTCACGCTCCAGCTCCTTGAGGGTCTGGCTCAGCGTTTTATCCGCTGCACTTCCCACATAGCGCCGCATTTCGTTAAAGCGTACGGGCTCGTATTCCATCAGGCAGTACAGCACAATGGGCTTGTATTTACCGGCAATCAGGGAAAGTGTATAGCTGTAGCCGGTGTCGCTGAAGCTGGCCTCAGAGATTTTGCGTTCATTCATTGCGCTTACCTCAAAGTAAGTACCTAACAAATATGTCAGTACTTGTTTATAATTACTTGCTATGGTACCATATGCTGCGTGAGAAGTCAAATATTACAGACAGTTCACAGGAGGAACGATTTTATGTCTAAGAAGATCCTTGTACTGACGGGAAGCGCCAGAAAAGGCGGCAACAGCAACCGTATGGCGCAGGCGTTCGCCGAGGCTGCAGCGGCTAATGGAAACGAAGTGAAGGTGATTGACACCGCCGGGCTGAAGCTGAACTTCTGTCACGGCTGTCAGACCTGCTATAAGACCGGGAAACCCTGCTCCTTTGACGATGATTTTAATACTATCGCGGACGACATTCTCGCTGCGGATGCGCTTGTATTTTCATGTCCCGTGTACTGGTATTCCGTACCGTCCCAGATTAAGGCGGTCGTAGACAAGATGTTCAGTTTCGTAATCGGCGGCAAGGAAGCCCAGTTCTTCGGAAAAGAGTGCGCGCTGATCTGCTGCTGCGAGGAAGAGGATCCCGCCATTCTCGACGGTGTCCGCATCCCCTTTGAGCGCACCGCTGCCCTGAACAAGTGGACGGTTGTGGGTGAAGTGCTTGTACCCGGCGTGTTCTCTGTCGGTGATGTTGACAGAACTGACGGAATCGCCCGGGCGAAGGCGTTGGCGGACAAGTTCTAATTAAGTTTGATGGAAGGCAGCTGCGTTTTGCACTGCCTTCTGTCTTTTTATGTTGGATAGTATTCTTCATAGAGAATCGCCTTTTGCGTTTAAAATGATACACTGTCGACAGAACAGAGCGGATAAGGAGTCTGCTCCGCAAATTGCAGGATTTCAATGCTTTACCCGGGGTGGTATGCAGACAGTTTTCGTGGTATAATGCACGGTGTTTCTTTAGACACGGAATTGAAGAGAGGAAAAGACAATGCAGGAAATAATAATCATAGCGGAGAGAGGCTCCGGCGCTCTGCCGCCGGTCAATGCGGTATGAAGTACGATCATCGTTTCCACCTGACCGCGAGCGGCCCGTCCATGCGCGTTTATGAGGCCGACGGCGTCTGCATGCGGCTGGATTTCTTTGAGCATATCCTGCGGGTTTCAATGATCCGGGAGGACGTCCCGCTGCTGCCGACCTGGAGTATCTGCCCCGGTGGCGGGGAGCCTGCGCTTGAAGGACGGGACAGACTGTCTGTCGAGGGATTCCCGCTGGCTGAGCCGGATATTGTTGAGGATGCCGATACGCTGTCCTTTACCCTGTCAGGCCTTCACTTTCAAATTGAGAAGAAAAACTTTCGCATTTCGGCAGAGGGCGGGAGCGGCCTGCTGTACCGGGACCGCAGCGGTCTTGCGTATAACTTTGAGGGTGAGCTTGGACGGGGCAGCGTGCATTTTACGGACCGTTTCGAGGGGCAGCAGATCTTTGGGCTCGGCGACAAAGTCGGCCCGGTAGACAAGGCCGGACGGCGCTTCCTGATGGGTGCGATGGATTCGATGGGCTTCCGCTGCGCCCTCAGTGACCCGCTTTACAAACAGATTCCCTTTTTCATCTGCAATCACGACGCCGGATCCTACGGTCTGTTTTACGATACCTGCAGCAGGGGAAGCATCGATTTCGGTGCGGAACATGACAATTACTTTGAGCCCTTCAGCTCTGCCCGCTTCGATGAGGAAAACCTGGTGCTTTACCTGATTCTCGGCACGCCGAAGGAGATTCTGCAGCGCTTTACAGCCCTCTGCGGCGGTGCGCTGGAAGTGCCGGAGTGGGCCTTCCGTTACTGCGGCAGTACGATGGAGTATACCGATGCCCAGGACACCGACAGGCGCCTGCGCGGTTTCCTGACCCAATGCGGGGAGTGGGGCATCCGGCCGGGTGGCTTTTACCTGTCGAGCGGTTACACGCAGATCGGCGACAGCCGCTGTGTCTTCCATTGGAACCGGGACAAAATCCCCTCGCCGGAAGCCCTTGCCGCCGTTTTTGAGGCACAGGGCGCGCACCTGATCCCAAATGTCAAGCCCGCCTTCCTGACCGAACATCCGCTGTATGACCGGATTGCGGAAAAGGGACTCTTCCTGCACTATGCTGACGGCAGTCCGGCGTGCTTTCCCTTCTGGGGAGGTTTGGCAAGCTATCTGGATTTTACGAACCCTGAGGCCTACGCCTTCTGGAAGAGCTGCGTGAGGAAAGAGCTGATCGACAGGGGCTACCGGCACATCTGGAACGACAACAACGAATATGGGATTCAGGATGAGTCTGTGCTGGCCAACGGCTTCGGCCGTCCGGTCCCGGCAGTGCGTATCGCCCCGCTCTTTTCCTATCTGATGGCCCGCGCCAGCCTTGAGGCCTGCCGGGAAGCCGGGGTGGAAACACCCTTCAATATCTCCCGCTGCGCCATGGCCGGGACTCAGCGGGTCGCTACGACCTGGACCGGCGACAACTATACGGACTTTTCCGAGCTTCGTGGGAACCACCGTCAGGCGATGACCATGGCCCTGAGCGGCTTTCTGTTCTTCGGGCCGGATATCGGCGGTTTTTCCGGGCCGCAGCCGGACCGGGAGCTCTTTCTGCGGTGGCTGCAGTACGGCGTTTTTCTGCCGCGGTTTACCCTTCATTCCTGGAAGCCGGGGGAGGCGTCGACCATGCCCTGGCTGTATCCGGACCTGATGCCGGCTGTAGAGCGGCTCTTCGACCTGAGAGAGCGCCTGGTTCCGGTTCTGTATAATGAGACACTGCGGGCACGGGAAGAGAACCTGCCGCTGATCCGCCCTGTTTTTCTGGAAGACCCCGCCTATGATCCGGAAAGCGACTGTTTCCTCTGCGGTAATGAAATCCTGGCCTGCCCTGTGTTTGACAGGGGAGCGGAGAGCGTGACCGTGACGCTTCCGAATATCGGAGGCGGATGGCGTTTGCGCGGAGAAGGGGAGATCATCCCCTGCGGAGAGACTCTTTCCGTCCCCTGCCTGCCGGAGGACCTGCCGGTCTGGTTAACATGCACGGATAAATAAGGAAGAATTGAACGCCCTGCCGTCCGGCAGGGCGTTTGCCTGAATCTCCCGGTATGCTTGCGCATCCGTGATTTATATGTTACTCTTTATGCAGGCAATGCGAGACAGACGGAAAATGTGAAAGGAGAACCGAAGCATGGGCAGGCTTAAAGTATTTCTCTCTGCGATTCTTGCCGGTATGAGTATCGGCTTTGGCGGGATTGTCTACCTCTCTGTTGAGAATAAAGTAATCGGCTCGGCCCTCTTTGCCATTGGGCTTTTCTGCATCTGCACCCTGGGGTTTCACCTGTTTACGGGAAAAGTCTGCTATGTTTTCCAGCAGGACCGGAACTATGCGCTGGATCTTCCGGTGATCTGGCTTGGAAATCTGGCCGGCACCGGACTGGCTGCAGCCTGTGTCTCTGGGACGAGAGTGGCGCCGATGCTTCGCGAGAGGGCCATGGCCCTGTGTCAGGTTAAACTGGGCGACAGTGTGCTCAGTCTGTTTTTCCTTGCATTTTTGTGTAATATCTTCGTATACATCGCCGTTGAGGGATTTAAAAACAACCCGCATGAGCTGGGGAAATACCTCTCTTTGTTCTTTGGCGTTATGGTGTTTATCCTCTCCGGGATGGAGCACAGCATTGCCGACATGTTTTATTTCTGGATGGCGGGCGCGTGGTCTTCAAGGGCGGTCTTCTGTGTCCTGATCATTACCCTCGGTAACGCGACCGGAGGCATTCTCTTTGCAACGCTGCATAAACTGATCAGGCCAAGATGACCGGACGGTGTTCGGTTCAGGTGCTGACAAACGGGGACGGCCGTGGCAGGGTGCTGACAGCTGGATTAAACACGGCATAAACAGCCTGATTGGTTCAGCCTTCCGCAAAGGAACGCTCCCCCACCGGTATTTCTTTATCAATTAATAATCTGCATAGACAAGTGATGCGGAAAAGCGTGTCGTCATAGTCAGCGGAAGCGACTGAGAACCGGCACAAATCAGATACGGCCGGCTGCTTCAGCAGCCGGCCGTGGAGTTTTTGGTTTCCGGGCCTGACGGCCCGCCCGGGTCAAAACAGCTGGTGCGCTTTTTCCAGCGCGGCTGCAATGACCTGATCCATGTCATAGTATTTGTATTCTCCCAGACGACCGCCGAAGAGGACCTTTTCTTCCCGGTCGGCCAGCGCTTTGTAGGACTGATACAGGCTGCCGTTGCGCTCGTCATTCACGGGATAGTACGGTTCGTCCCCGGGTTTCCACTCAGCGGAATACTCACGGGAGATTACGGTCTTCGGGAGGTCCCTGCCCTCTTCATCTTTTCCGAAAGTAAACCACTTGTGCTCAATGATACGGGTCCAGGGCGTTTCCCGGTCGGTGTAATTGACGGCGGCGTTGCCCTGAAAATTCGGGATATCCAGCAGCTCCGTCTCAAAGCGGACGCTGCGGTACTCCAGTGTTCCCAGACGAAAACCGTAGAAAGCGTCGATGGGTCCGGTGTAGAGTACCTTCTCCGCCAGGGAGTCCAGTTCCCCGCGGTTTTCCAGATAGTCGCAGTTCAGCCGCACTTCCACGCCTGCCAGCAGATTTTCCACCAGTCTGGTGTAGCCGCCGGCGGGGATGCCCTGATACAGGGCGTTAAAGTAGTTGTTGTCGAAGGTCAGGCGAACCGGGAGTCTGCGGATGATGAAGGCCGGCAGGTCCTTGCAGTCCCGGCCCCACTGCTTTTCCGTGTAGCCCTTGACCAGCTTTTCAAAAATATCCCGGCCGACGAGGGAGATGGCCTGCTCCTCAAGGTTCTGGGGCTCGCCGGAGATTTCTTTCCGCTGTTCGGCAATTTTAGCGGCGGCTTCCTCAGGGGTGACTACGCCCCACATTTTGTTGAAGGTGTACATGTTAAAGGGCAGACTGTAGAGTTCACCCTTGTAGTTGGCAACCGGGGAATTGGTAAAACGGTTGAAGACGGAGAAACGGTTGACATAGTCCCAGACCGCTTTGCTGTTGGTGTGGAAGATATGCGCTCCGTAGACATGCACCTGGATCCCTTCCACTGCCTCGGTATAGACATTTCCGCCGATGTTCGGCCGCCTGTCGATGACGAGGACGCGCTTTCCGGCATCTGTCGCTTCCCGGGCGAAAACAGCCCCGTAAAGACCGGCGCCTACAACCAGGTAATCATAGGGTTTCATGTTCAGCCTCCGTTCCTGTGAGAGCCTGCCCGTAAATCTCCTCTTCACAGACACAATTGTTCTTGATCTCCCCAACCAGGGCCTGCAGCGCGTCGATGACACGCGGGCGGATATCGCCTCCCACCAGCACCAGCATGATGTCGTCACCGAGACTGAGGATTCCTTCATTCAGCCAGACCCGAACATAGAAGATTCCGGGCATGGCCTTCGCGGCCTGAACGGCGGCGTCGACCTTCCCGGCGTCATAGGAAAAGCGCATGCCGCAAACTTCGGCAGTGCCTTCCGCACCCTTCCGCACCTTCGCCTTCGCAGTCTGGCGTACGGTGCCGTTATGTACCAGAAACATGCCGCAGTCCTTCGCCGCGGGATCCGCTTTGGCTTCCTTCAGCCAGGCATCAACAGACGGAGCCAGATTATCTCTCATCATTTTTAAACTTCCCTCCGAAGACGGTGCGCAGCAGGATCCGCAGGTCAAAGCCCAGACTCCAGTGCTCAATGTAGTCAATATCGTAGCGGATCCGCTCAGAGATGGAGGTGTCGCCCCGGAAGCCGTTCACCTGTGCCCAGCCGGTGATGCCGGGGCGTACCAGATGCTTGAGCATGTAGCGGGGGATTTCCTCCTTGAACTGGTCAACATAGTAGGGAATCTCCGGCCGGGGACCCACCATGCTCATATCGCCCTTCAGTACGTTCCAGAACTGTGGGAACTCATCCAGGGAGTATTTCCGGATAAAGGTGCCGAAGGCGGTTTTGCGGCTGTCCTTCTGGGTGCTCCAGGCGGTGTCCTGCTTCGGGTTTACCCGCATGCTGCGGAATTTATACATCATGAAAAGCTTCTTGTTGCGCCCGACGCGCTTCTGGGCGAAAATCACCGGCCCGGGGGAGGAAAGCTTCACCCCGATGGCGCAGAAGAGCATCAGCGGCGAGAAAAGCAGCAGAATCAGGGCGGAACAGAGAATGTCCCCGGTGCGCTTTATAAAGGCGTTGGCCAGATTGTCCAGGGGGATGCGCCGCATATTCAGCAGGGGAATGCCGTCGAGGTCGTCAATCTGCGGACGGGAGGTCATGTATTCGGCATAGATCGGGATGGCCGAAAGCTTGCACCCGGTTTTTTCACAGGCGGCGCAGATCTGCGGGGTACGGTCAAATTCCCGGGACTCCACGGCTGAGATGACTTCATCCGGCTTTTTCTCCTCCAGCACAGCCTCCAGCCGGTCATAACCGCCAAGCCATGGAATGCACAGGTCGGCGTCTTTTTCCGCAATATAACCCAGGGGGTGATAGCCCATGCTGACTTCGGTCTCAATTTTCCGGAGGTATTTCCTGGCCATGTCGCCGCTGCCGATCAGGAGCACATGCTTCAGGTTATACCCCTTTCCGCGAAAGTGCCACATCAGCCGGATCAGCACCACGCGCTTAATAGCCAGCAGCAGGAAACTCAGACCAAACCACAGGAAAATCATCTGACGGGAATAGTCGTCCATGTGCTGCAGAGACAGCCAGCTCAGCAGCAGTGCCAGACCGAGCAGAAAGGCTACCAGCATTTCGCTCAGCTTCCGGCGGAGACGTGCGTGGCGAAACGGCCGATAGACCCCCATCGCGAAGAATATTCCGATCTGAACAACCGTATAGAAAAGCCCGATGATCATGTAGCGCTGCAGCGACATGTTCACACGGGCGTCCGGCAGCACCTGATAACGCAGCCAGAAAGAGACGGGGATCATCAGGAAAATGATCAGCCCGTCGCTGAGCGCGTTCAGTCGGTTCAAAAGCTGCTGGTTTTCTTTAATCATGATTCATGTGCATCCTTACGGAAGAGTGAGGACAAAATCCGGCTTCATCTTATCATGAACCCATGAAAAGTTCAAGCTTTCTTGCATTCCCCGGTGCTTTTTGATATAGTAGCTGTGCTATGAAGAATGTAATTGTGGTTGCAACTCATAAAGAATATCCGATGCCTTCGGACCCGCTGTATCTGCCGGTACAGGCGGGCAGGGCTCTGGGCGCACCGCTGCCCTACGTGGGGGATGACAGCGGTGATAATATCAGCGGGAAGAACAGGTCTTTCTGTGAGCTGACCTGCCTGTACTGGGCCTGGAAGAACCTGACCGGGGCGGACGCGGTCGGCCTCTGCCATTACCGGCGCTATCTGGCGGGGAGGAGAGGCGGCCGGGGCTTTTCACGCATTCTGACAGGGCCCCAGGTCGGCGCGCTGCTGAAGACGGCGCCCGTTCTCCTGCCGAAGAAGCGGAACTACTTTATTGAGACAGGCTACAGTCAGTATGTCCATGCGCACCATGAGGAGGACCTGCTGGAAACCCGAAAAATACTGGAGGAACGCTGCCCGGAGTATGTTGCCGCCTTCGACCGGACGCTCTCCCGGACGAAGGGTCACCGGTTTAACATGTTTGTGATGCGGCGGGACCTGCTTGAGCGCTACTGCGCCTGGCTTTTCAGTGTCCTCTTTGAACTGGAAAAGCGCCTGGATATCTCCGCCTATTCCGACTATGACAAACGGGTTTTCGGCTTTGTGGCCGAGCGCCTGCTGGATGTGTGGCTGGAGACCTGTAAAATCCCCTACCGGGAGCTCCCGGTGCTGCACCTGGAGTCCCAGCACTGGGTGAAAAAAGGAACGGCGTTTCTGAAACGAAAATTCCGCGGCCGGAAGTAAATCCGGACCGCGGATTATTCTTGTGTTTTCAGGGCTTCTCAGCCCTGCTCGTAAACCACCTGGGCTTCCTCGCTGTAGAACAGGGAGAGATATTCCTCCAGTGTGATGCCGAGAGCGTGAATGTTCCCGGCGGCGTCTTCTCCCACATACCGGTAGTGCCAGGGGTGCCGGGTGTAGCCGGTAATTTCCTCGGCGCCTTCCGGATACCGAAGAATGAAACCGTATTTCCAGCTGTTTTCAGCCAGCCACCGGGCGGTCTGGGTTTCAGCCTGCCGTTCATCGGTGAGCGGGAAATCGGCATCCACAATGTCAAAAGCAAGACCGAGTTCATGCTCACTTCTGCCGGGCTGGGCAATAATGGCGGAAACCTCGGCTTCGGCGTCCTCCGGGCTGAGCCCGGCATCGACGCGGCTCTGCACTTCTTCGTCGTAGAGGACCAGCTGGTCGTCAACACTGCGGTAGGCGCCGATCACCAGCGGCTTGCAGCCTGCGGAGCGGCAGTCCTGCAGCATGCGGCGGAAGTCATCGGCACAGGCCCGGTCCGCCTGAAGACCGTCTCCGAGATCTGTCGGATGCACCGTGTAACCTGTTTCGGTGACGGGGTTCCAGGGATTTACCAGGGTCAGAAGACGCCGGTTTTCCGTCTGAAGATGCCAGACCTGCAGGCGTATGAGGGCAAAGATCGCAAGGGCAGCCAGCAGAATCGCCGCGGAAATCCACAGCCACGGGATGTTTGGCCTGCGGTGAGGGGATCCCGCTTCGGCAGCTTCACCCTTCATCTTCATAGTCATACTCTTTCGCAACACAGCTTGAGTAAATACCGATAACGACCGCAAGCCACGTCAGCAGCCCGGCAGCGTACCACAGATAGCAGCGCACGTACGCTCCTGTCCGCTGAACCCTGTACTCGCCCAGATATCCGATGACCACCAGCGCCGCAACGAAGGCGACAATGGCGAGGATGTGATACCAGCTCCAGCCGTTTACACGCACAGAGATGCGCATGTAGCGGATGAACACCAGCAGGATCAGAATGGCGGAGACCACCATTGCAATGGGCACAAAAGAAGCGTAGGGATTCAGCTTCTTCAGCAGGAAGAAGTGGAACAGAGCGGAGTCGTACCGGGTTGAGTCCACAATGATTTCTACAACGCCGGTCAGGAGAAGGAACATACACATGACGTTCCCGTGGTTGGGGATACCTTCCCAGAGGGGCTCGGAGCGGTGGCGGAAGTAAAAGACGCAGAGGATTACGGTGATAACCAGCAGCGCCAGAAACTCCAGGAAAAAGGTGGCCAGTCTGAACTCCACATTGCCGGCGGCATCAACCCACGAAACCGCGAAAGGCAGGCGCTGGAAGGCCGGGTTTATGATGACAATACGCGCGCGACAGGTACTGTTGAACAGAGAACTCAGCCGGATCAGCGCAAAGCTCAGGGCGAGGCCGGGAGCCACGGCATCCAGCAGCTCGCCTGCCGTGGGAGTCAGACGAAAGAGCCGGACAATGACGGCGGCCAGGAAGACGCCCGGGATGATGCCCTGGATGACGAATCCGCCGCCGGTGCTGTAATCCATAACGGCCTGCAGGAAGGACTCATACTGCTCAATGTGGCTGTACCAATGGATGCAGCGGGAGAAAAAGACACTCAATACTACCGCGATGGGGAAGAAAACCCAGACTGCGGTGTTGTGCCGATGATCCATTGGATAAAGCGCAAGGGTCAGGCAGAGCCCTGCCGCAATGCCGAGGCAGATAATGACAGAGCTCCAATAGATGGTCAGACTCCCGGTAAAGACAGCAATTTCATTCATGGCGTTCCCTCCGATTCGGGAATGGCGGTGGCGAAGTAGAGAATATCGCTGACTTCACGCTCAGCGCCGAAGTCGACGTGGTTATAGGGAGCCCCCTGCCAGACCAGCTCACCGGTCTGCCCGCCGTCCAGGTTGTAGGCCTGCTGCAGGCCGCGGGCGTACATGCGCTCGGCAAACTGGTTGACTGTCCAGCGCGCGGCAGCCTCGGCGGAGTGGTTCAGAGACATATAGAAGTAGTGCAGGTGATCCTTTTGGCCAATACCGGCCCGGGAATAGCCCTTGTCGATTTCTCCGGCCGGGTACCAGTCACAAACCTGCAGTTCGCCGTTTTCCACCAGAACCGGGCCGAAGGCGATGGAGAAAATAATGTTGTTGTCCGCAATAAAGGCCCGCATTTCCTCCGGGGTGGCAGTCTGCAGCCGGTGCCAGAAGAGGAAGTCCCCCTCGCCCGTAATAAAGAGCGTGTCGGTACAGTTGTACTTCTTGTACTGGCCGGTATAGGTAGCCTCGTCAAAACGGTAAAGCTCCCGGTCATAGACAACAATGCCGAAGTCGCGGAACATGTAAAAGTCGGCGTTCATGGCGGCAACGGAGTTTACACTGTTGGCGAGGGAGGTGGCGAAGAGCTTGTTGGAGGAACCGAAGCGGTCGTCCACAAACTTTCTCCGGATCTGGCTGCCGTCGGCGATTTTCACTTCACAGCAGGTCAGGGTCATGCCGTCGACCAGTTCCTTCCAGGCAATGGCGAGGATGGAGTCGTCACAGTAATAGTGGATGCTGGTGTCCGTGTCGGTTCCGGTGCTGGTCAGGAAACTCAGCTCGGGGCTGAAGATCACCTCCTGCCCCTCCAGGAGGCCGGAATCCCGGGCTTTCTGGATGGCGTCCATCACCTGCTGGACCTGAGCGGGGTCCGTGGGGTCCGCGGTCCCGTAACAGGCCTCGTTGGGCTTCGGTGCAACAGTTTCACCTTCGGGGATCGAGTAGTGCTTGGCGATGGTTGTAATATCGCTGAGGGCGTTGGCCTTGGCGTTGTTAAGTCCCGAATCCAGCCGGCTCACCAGATTGGTGCCGGATGCGGAGCGGGAGGCGCTTGCGGCGGAGCCGGCGTCCGGATGGAGATTCTGCAGCGACCAGGCCAGCACCAGGAGGGAAACAAGCGCGAAAATCAGGCTCAGGCTCCCCAGCCCCAGGCGGGCGAGGAAACTCTCTTTTTTCTTTTTTCTGCCTTTCCTGGACCTTCCGGCGGGGTCTACGTTGAGAGCTTCGTCCGCATCGGTGTCCGCCGGCTTTTTCCCGCCGGGGGCGGCCTTCGGTGCTCTGAATACCCGGGTCAGCTGCTGTTCGTCGGCGGAGAGTTCCTCCGCAGTTCTGCCGTCGTCTTCCGGGGCAGACTCTTCCCCTTCGAAAACAGGGTCGTTCGCCACGGCATAGGATTCTTCTTCAGAATGAACGCTTTCCTCCGCTGCGGGCGCGGGAGCATCTGTCGGGCTGTCTGTTTTGCTTTCGGTTACGCCAGGCTCCGGATCATCCGTGATGGCGTCCGCCTGATAGTTTGAAAACTCGGCCAGAATATCTTCCAGGTCGTATTCTCTTCTCAAATTCTTCGTCCTCCCTTCAGCTCTGTCCGCCCATCAGGGCGTTCGTCAGAGCGCGGTCGGTAATGATTTTCCAGGTTCCGTCGATGTACTGCAGACGGATTTCGAGACTGACAGTTTCACACAGGGGGTCCGGATCAGTGAGTACCTGCCGCAGAGCCTCCGCATAGACTGCGTCGGTCAGGCTGCTGCGATAACCGCCGGTCTCATCGTAGATTTCACTGTTCGGCAGTTCCGATACCATGTCCTGAAGCACCTGGTCCACCCTGGCTTTTACGGCTGCCTCAACACGCCGGACATTCAGCGCCCTCAGCTGAACTTTCTGGGTGGCGTCTGTTCCGCTGACGCGGGCGTCGCCCTCCGGAGACCAGGTGTAGCTCTGCTTCAGCACGGTGTAAAGCGCCTTGGCCTCCGGTGTTTCGGGCTGCTGCTCCAGACCCAGGCTGGAATAGTCGCTCAGGCAGGAATAGGCAATGGGATAGTTGCCGACCCGCACACTTTCAAAAAACCGGGCTACCGTTTCGGCGGGGTCGCCCTCCGGCCGGTTGTAGACGCTGCCGAAGAGCCCGGCATACAGGCAGGCAAAACCTGCCATCGCCGCCAGAACCACCGCAATGATCAGCCAGAATAAACGGATTCTTCCGCTCAAGTCGTTTCCCTCCTGTTTATTCATCCAGCTTCAGCACCGCGAGGAAGGCCTCGGTGGGAATCTGTACGGTGCCCAGCTGACGCATTTTCTTTTTTCCTTCCTTCTGCTTTTCCAGAAGCTTCTTCTTGCGGGTGATATCGCCGCCGTAGCATTTGGCCAGCACGTCCTTGCGCAGGGCCTTGACGGTCTCCCGGGCGATGATCTTCCCGCCGATGGCGGCCTGAATGGGCACCTCAAAAAGCTGACGGGGAATATTCTCCTTGAGCTTCTCGGCAAGCTTTCTGGCGCGGGGGTAGGCTTTGTCGCGGTGGGCAATAAAGCTCAGAGCGTCTACCTGATCACCGTTGAGCAGCATGTCGACCTTTACCAGGTCCGAAGGCTGGTAGGACGAAAACTCATAGTCCAGGGAGGCGTAGCCCTTTGTCCGCGCCTTCAGCGTATCGAAAAAGTCATAGATGATCTCGTTCAGAGGCATCTCATAATGCAGTTCCACCAGCCGGGTATCCAGATACTGCATGTTCTTATACTCTCCGCGCCGGTCCTGACAGAGGGGCATAATGTTCCCCACGAACTCATTTGGCGTAATGATGGAGACCTTGACATAGGGTTCATAGGCCTCGGCGATGGAGGCGGGTTCCGGATAGTTGTGGGGGTTATCCACCATGACAACCGAGCCGTCGGTTTTCTCCACGCGGTAGATGACCGACGGGAGCGTTGTCACCAGCTCCAGGTTGAACTCACGCTCCAGCCGTTCCTGGATGATCTCCATATGGAGCATTCCCAGAAAGCCGCAGCGGAAACCGAAGCCCAGCGCTACCGAGCTCTCCGGCTCGTAGGAGAGAGAGGCATCGTTCAGCTTCAGCTTCTCCAGCGCATCCCTCAGATCGGGGTATTTGGAACCGTCTTCCGTGTAGATACCGCAGTATACCATGGGCCGGGCGGGCCGGTATCCCGGCATGGCTTCGGCGGTAGGCCGCAGAGCCTCGGTGACCGTGTCCCCGACGCGGGTATCGGCCACGTTTTTGATGCTGGCGGTAAAGTAGCCCACATCACCCGCCTGCAGCTCTGCGCAGGGCTCCAGCATTGTGGGGCGCAGATACCCGACCTCCAGCACCTTGTAGCGGGCGCCGGTGGACATCAGGAGAATTTCAGTATCTTTGGCGATCCGTCCGTCCATTACCCGCAGGAAGACGATGACGCCCCGGTAATTGTCATACTGGCTGTCGAAAATCAGGGCCTTCAGCGGAGCGCCCCGGTCACCGGAAGGAGCGGGTATACCGCTGACAATGGCTTCCAGAACGGCGTCTATGTTGATGCCCGCCTTGGCGCTGATTTCCGGCGCGTCCTGAGCGGGGATGCCGATGATCTCTTCGATTTCATTTTTAACCCGCTGCGGGTCGGCGGCGGGCAGATCGATCTTGTTGATGACAGGCAGAATCTCCAGGTTGTTGTCCAGCGCCAGATAGGTGTTGGACAGTGTCTGGGCTTCCACCCCCTGGGATGCATCCACAATTAAAATGGCGCCTTCGCAGGCCGCCAGAGACCGGCTGACTTCGTAATTGAAGTCCACATGGCCCGGGGTGTCGATGAGGTTCAGGGTGTAGTCCTGCCCGTCCTGCGCCCGGTACTGCAGCCCGACGGCGCGGGCCTTGATGGTAATCCCGCGTTCTTTTTCCAGATCCATATTGTCCAGAATCTGATCCTCCATCACCCGCTCTTCCACGGCGCCGCACTTTTCAATGAGGCGGTCGGAAAGGGTGGATTTCCCGTGGTCAATATGGGCGATGATGGAAAAATTCCGTATCCTGCTCTGTTCTGTCATAGCGTCTCCTGCAGCGACGGCGCTCCCGTCCTCTGTCCTTGCGGGCGGGCCCGCAAAGCATTGCTTTTTCTGAAAATTCTGCAACATTATACCCCAATGGAGGCCGGCTTGTAAATAAAAACCGCAGAAACCAAAGAAACATTTCAGGAATTCCGGACTCGCTCCCTGTTTCCACTTGAAAATCCCGCCCGGTAGTGATAGATTAAAGGGTGCCAATGAAAACAAAACAGGAGGACCTATACATGTTTGAAAACCTGATTGAAATCCTGAAAGCCAATCCCCGGAAGATCGTCTTTACCGAAGGCCACGATGCCCGCATTCTGGAGGCGGCTGCCCGGCTGAAGAAGGGCGGATTCCTGACCCCGGTTCTGGTCGGCAATGTTGCCGAGGTACAGGCTGCGGCGAAAAAGGGCGGCTTCGATATTGACGGTCTGGAGATTCTTGACCCGCTGACCTATCCCGGCATGGATGAGATGGTAGCTAAAATGGTAGAGCTCCGCAAGGGTAAAATGACGGAGGAAGAATGCCGTGCAGCCCTCAGTAAAGGCAACTACTTCGGCACCATGCTGGTGAAAATGGGTGTGGCCGACGCTCTTCTGGGCGGCGCCACTTACTCCACCGCCGACACCGTGCGTCCCGCCCTGCAGCTGGTCAAGACCAAAAAGGGCGCGAACCTCGTCAGCTCCTGCTTCATTATGGTGCGCGGGGATGAGATGCTCGCCATGGGCGACTGCGCCATCAACATCGACTACCAGGACAAGAAGGACAAGGAAGGCAACGTCACCCTGACCGCCGCCGCTCAGCTTGCTGAGGTCGCCGTTGAGACCGCGAAGACTGCGAAGGTCTTCGGCATCGAGCCGAAGGTTGCCATGCTGTCCTACTCCACCAAGGGTTCCGGCAAGGGCCCCAATGTCGACCTGGTCCGTGAGGCAACCGCTATTGCCAAGGAAAAGGCTCCGGAGTTTGCCATCGACGGCGAGATGCAGTTTGACGCGGCGGTCTCCCCCACCGTCGGACAGCTGAAGTTCCCCGGCAGCGCGGTGGCAGGCTATGCCAACACCTTCATCTTCCCGGAGATCCAGTCCGGCAACATCGGCTATAAGATTGCCCAGCGTCTCGGCGGCTTTGCGGCTTACGGCCCCATTCTGCAGGGCCTGAACGCTCCCATCAACGACCTCTCCCGCGGCTGCGACGCGGAGGAAGTCTACCAGATGTCCATCATTACCGCAGCGCTTGCCTGAGCAGGTAAAAGCAGAGAAATTCAGAAAGGCTGCGCCGAAACCGGGCGCAGCCTTTTTTTAGGAGACAGCAGCATGAGTGACCGTGAAACCTATATGCGGGAGGCCCTTCGCCTGGCGAAGGAGGCGGCGGCGCACGGCGATGTTCCCGTGGGCTGTGTGATTGCTGACGCCGGGGGAAATATCATCGGCCGCGGCCGAAACCGCCGTGAGGAATGCCATGACGCCACTGCCCACGCCGAGGTGGAGGCGATCCGCGAAGCCTGCGCCCGCCGGGGCAGCTGGCGACTGGATGACTGCGCGATATTTGTGACGCTGGAGCCCTGCCCCATGTGCACCGGCGCCATCATCAACGCCCGCATCCCGGAACTGGTATTCGGCGCCCGGGAGGAAAACACCGGCTCCTGCGGCAGCGTGATCGACCTCTTCTCCGAAAATTACGGCCACCGGCCTCGGGTCTTCACCGGCCTGCTGGCAGAAGAAAGCAGGGAACTTCTGCGGGAGTTTTTCCTGGAGCGGCGAAATCCCGATGCACAAACCGGTGATTGACGTTACGGGGAAATCTGATATAATGGTCGGGCGGCCCGCGCAGCAGAACCGGTGCGGGTTGAACCGGAAAGAAAACCAGGCAGGGGGACCTGCCTTTTTGAAAGGATGAACCAACTGTTATGAGTGATTGCAATCACGACTGCTCCAGCTGCAGCGCCAGCTGTTCCGAGCGCAAGCCGGAGAGTTTTCAAAAACCCTTGAATCCCTACTCCAAAGTCCGGAAGGTCATCGGCGTGGTCAGCGGCAAGGGCGGTGTCGGCAAAAGCCTTGTTACCAGCCTGCTGGCCTCCGAGATGCAGCGCCGCGGCCACCGCTGCGCCGTGCTGGATGCGGACATCACCGGGCCCTCAATTCCGAAGTCCTTCGGCATTCATGAGCATGCCACCGGTACGGAGGAGTACCTGATCCCGGTGAGCACCTACACCGGGCTGCAGATCATGTCCATCAACCTTATTCTCGAAAATGAGACCGAGCCGGTTGTCTGGCGCGGTCCGGTCATCGCCGGAGCGGTGACCCAGTTCTGGACGGACGTGCTCTGGAAGGATGTGGACTACATGTTTGTGGACATGCCTCCCGGAACGGGCGATGTGCCGCTGACGGTGTTCCAGTCTCTGCCCATTGACGGGATTGTCATTGTGACCACTCCGCAGGACCTGGTGGGGATGATCGTCTCCAAGGCTGTGAGAATGGCGGAGATGATGAATGTTCCGGTGCTGGGTATTGTGGAGAATATGAGCTACTATACCTGCCCCGACTGTGGGAAGCAGCACGAGATTTTCGGCGCCAGCAAGGTGCAGGATGTAGCCGCTGCCTTTGATATTCCGCATACTGCGCGGATCCCCATCGACCCGGTCATCACCGCCATGGTGGATGCCGGTGAAGTAGAGCATGTGGACACTTCCTTCCTGAACGCTATGGTGGACAGCCTGGAAAAGGATCTGCCTTTGGAGAAAGACTGAGATGAAAATTGCGGTTGCTTATCAGGACGGGGAGATTTACGAACATTTCGGTCATTGCCCGCTGTTTGCGGTATATGAGTACGGCGAATATGTGACCGATTGCACCAAGACTCTGGTGGACACTTCCATGATTTCCGGCCACCATGAGATGGCGGCAAAGATGCGGGAGCTCGGTGTGGACGCTGTCATTGCAGGCAATATGGGCGGCCAGGGCAAGGCGGAGCTGCTGAGCCTCGGCATCGTGCCCATCATCGGGTTCAGCGGTGATGCGGATACCGCTTCGGACCTGCTGGTCACGGGACAGCTCCCGGTGGAAGGAACCGGTGCCGGCTGCAGTGGCTGCAGCGGCTGCGGGTCTGAAGAGGGAGGCTGTAACTGCGGCCCGGACTGTGGTTGCGGCTGCGGTTGCGGCTGAGAAGGATCCGGCGCACAAAACCGAAAATGAAAGGCCGTTTCCGTGCCCGGGTTGAGTCCGGCACGGAAACGGCTTTGCTGTATCCCGTATTGTATTTATTCTCCGAGTGAAAAGAATTCTCTCTTGTGGATCAGCAGTTCCAGCTGATACCGTGCGGAGACGTCGGTTACGGCGTTCATAAGCACCCGGTCCAGGACATCCGCCGGGCAGGCTGCGCTGGCGTTCAGAATCACGGCGATGCCGGTACAGGGGTGCCGGAACCGCCGGGTGATCTCAACCGGACGGTCGATGCCCAGCAGGTCGACCTTGCCGAAGTCGCCTTCTGCATCCCAGGCCAGCAGCTTCAGATGCGGAACTTCAAAGCCGCCGTCTTTCAATACTTCCTGTGCCTTGCGGGCCATGTCCGCCAGGTATTCGGTGCCGTTAAAGTCATTGCAGCAGACTTCGGCATGGTACTGGAGATAATACTCGGACAGACAGTCCATGGCATTTTGGAGATTTTCATCTTCATAGTCAATGTCCGGGTGCCGCAGGGAGGCTGAGCCCGCCTTCAGGGCCGCTGAGAGCGCTTCCAGACCGGCGCCGGTTTTGGCGCTGATTGGGATTACTTCAGCCTGCGGAAAAGCCTCAGAGAGCCAGATCCCGTATGCGGAGACTTCTTCATCCGTCAGCAGGTCACACTTATTCAGGACGATGAGGTCTGCCTCTGACAGCTGTGCGCGAAGGATGAATACGGCGTCATCGTAAACAGTGCCGGCCCTTTCTTCTTCAGAGGAATCGCGCTTCAGACGTTCTACTTTTTGCGGTTCAATAAGCACCGTGAAAGGTGCAAGGTCAAACTGCCCGGGATACTCAGCGGTCAGACCGTGATATACATGCTCCAGAGCCCCGACGCCGAAGCCCGGGATGTCGGAGAGCACCAGCTCACAACCCTCGTCATAACAGGCCTTCAGGCGGTCTGTCAGAACGTCGTGGCAGAAGCAAATGCACTCGTCGGTGATTTCGGAGGCCTTGACACCGCTGAGGACGGCAAGCCGGTGATCGGCCAGGGTAACGCCTTCCCCCAGGTCGTTGGAGATCATGGCGGCCTTGCCGTGATGCGTGCTGTAGTACCGCGTCAGTGCGATCATGGCGGTAGTCTTCCCGGAACCCAGGAATCCGCTGAATACGGCAAATTTTTTCATAGATGTTGGCCCCCCGGTGATAAAGCGTCAGAAGGTTTTCGAGATACCGGGACTGTTCTGCGTCCCGGCGTCCATTATAACTCAGAAGCATCCCGGTTTCAACCGGAAGGAGATTCGGACAGACTTCAGCGATCTGCAGGGCGGGGATTAAGAATCGTTAAGATGACAAAAAAGAGAAATGGTGTTATATTGCAAGCGTAAAAATATTGTTTATCGGGGGAAAATGATGATTATTCATATTAGAAATCGAACCCTGACAGTGTTGGCCGTCGCACTGGTTTTTGTGCTGCTGGCGGGCTGCGGGACAGCTGCCGCCCCTTCACAGCCGGGTGCTGAACCGGCGGCAGAAACTCAGCCTGAGACGCAGGCACAGACTCCTGTCTCCGATGACGGGCGGCCTATTGTCTGCGTCCATACGGTGGATGAACTTCTGGACGCCATCGCCCCGGATACTGTAATTGTATTGGAGAGCGGGAACTATAATCTTCCCTCCGCCGCCGATTACGGTGCCGCTACAGACAGCCCCTGGTACCGTTGGGAAGAGGCCTATGACGGCTACCAGCTTACGGTTCAGGATGTCTCCAACCTCAGCCTGACAGGCGAGGGAATGGGAGAGACCATTCTCAGTACGGATCCGCGCTACGCTGATGTTGTACAGTTCCATAACTGTAAGGGTATTGAACTTTCAAAACTCACTGTTGGCCACACCCAGGAGCCGGGGTACTGCGCGGGCGGTGTCCTGTTCTTCAACAGCTGCGAGAAGATTCTGGTTGAAGCCTGCGGTCTTTACGGCTGCGGTACCATCGGCGTATGGGCAATGGATTCCGCTGACCTGACCGTAATGAACAGCAGCATCTATGAGTGCAGCTATGCGGCGGTCTCCGTCAGCCGGTGCCGGGATGTGCTGGTAAGTTTCTGCGAGATCTTTAATCACGGAACCCGGAGTGAACTGGGCAGCGCCATTGATGTTTTTGATGCCTACGGTTCCGATGGCTTCACCGTATACCGGAACCGTATCCACGATAACAATGCGCAGTATCTTCTAAAGCTGGAATCCACCAAAAACGCAGCCTTCCTCTCCAATGAGGTCCTTGACAACCGGCTGGAGCTCTCCTTCTTTGCGTTCCTGAAGTACAGCGCCGCTGTAGACGGCTGCAGCTTCTCCGGCAACGAGTGCCCGGGCGGCTGGTATTCCGGAAGTGAAGGCCGCATCCAGGCCTATGATGCCGAAGGGAATACTCTGGATTCAGCTTCGCTGGAAGGCATGACCTATGCGGATATAGATCCTTCGTCTGTTGTGCCGGCAAAGGGGCCTGCGGCTCCGACCGAGGTTGCTGCGGGGGGAGAGATCGTCGTCAGCAGTGTGGATGATTTTCTGAATGCCATCGGTCCGGACCGGACGATTATCCTGGACGGAGAGCTCTTCGATCTTTCTTCCGCCGCCAGCTACGGCGGCCTTGGCGGAGAATACTGGTACTGGCAGGAGTGTTATGACGGGCCGGAGCTGGTTATCGAAAATGTCTCCGGGCTCAGCATCCGAGGCTCTTCCACGGACCCGAAGGACACGGTCCTTTCCGCTGTTCCCCGCTATGCCAATGTCCTGAATTTCAGAAACTGTGAGAACATTTCTGTTTCCGGCTTCACCGCGGGGCATACCAAAGAGCCCGGAACCTGTGCCGGAGGCGTGCTGAATCTGGACGGCTGCAGTCAGGTTCTGGTTGAGGATATGCGCCTCTACGGCTGCGGTATTCTGGGTATTCAGACCGCCGACTGCACAGGCCTTTCCGTCCTGCGTACGGAGATTTATGAGTGCTCCTATGGGGCTGGCCGGCTGTTTGCGACCAATGGAATCCGCTTTGAGGGCTGCGATATTCACGATGTTCCGAGCCCTGCCTTCAGTTTCACCGAATGTTTCGACCTGACCTGGAATGATACAGCCATCCTCGAATCCAGCGGTTTCTACAACGTGAACGACCAGGGCAGCCTGGAGGTGTATGTTTTCGATGGCGACGGTTACGGGGAAGGCTGACAGGATGACACCGCACCTTCTCCCGGATGCTGGGAAGGCCTGTGATTCGAAAGCCTGATGACTGCCCGGCGGTCAGACAAAAAACTGCACACTTGAGAACAAGGCACCGGCTTTTCCCTGGAGGGTTGGCCGGTGCCTGAATCTGTTTGACAGAATATTCCTGATAGCGGATGAAATTATCGATTGACAAAGGGATGAAATGATTATAATTTCATAGCGGAAGATCGTGGATATTTCAGATGCAGAAGCAATGCTTTCCGGCCCGGCCGGAGGCGGATTCCAGATTGGAATCTGAAGTCCTGTCATGATCATATCTGTGAGAGGGGAAAGAATTGTGAGAAAGCGTATTTTTGAGATCATTGAAAAATCAAGCGGAAATGATAAGCTTAGCAGCTATTATGACCTTTTCATGATTATCGTGATCTTTACCAGCCTTTTGCCGCTCGCCTTTAAAAGAGAATACGCGGCGTTTTATTATCTGGACAAGTTCGCCATGGTCATCTTTATCGCGGATTATTTTCTTCGCTGGTTTACCGCCGATTATAAATTTGAGGATTCCTCAGTCCTGTCATTTATCAGATATCCGTTCTCCCTGATGGCCATCGTCGATCTTGTCTCCATTCTTCCGTCTCTTTCCGTGATCAGCAGAGGGTTCAAGGTGCTGCGTGTTTTAAGGATGATCCGCGCTCTGCGGGTACTCCGAATCTTCAAGGGCCTTCGGTATTCCAACAACTTCATGATTATCAGCAATGTCATCAGGAAATCGAAGAAGTCTCTGATGGCGGTGGTTACTCTCGCGGCAGGCTATATCCTGATTTCCGCGCTGGTCATTTTCAACGTGGAACCGGATTCTTTTGCCACTTTTTTTGACGCGGTCTACTGGGCAACGGTCTCTCTGACTACCGTCGGTTACGGGGATATTTACCCCGTTTCAGTCTTTGGCAGGGTTATCACCATGGCCTCCTCCATCCTTGGGATTGCTATCGTGGCGCTGCCGGCCGGCATTATTACTGCGGGGTATATGACAGAAATTCAGTCAGAAAACGGGGACAAAGCAAATCCGGAAGAGGGGAGATAAGTTTCGGAGTCGAAGGATTGTGGAACTCTCCTAAATCAAAACCACCGGTTAAATGAACGTGTAAGATAAAGGTAGACACATGGAAAACCACCATGATGTCTA
>CAMONN010000013.1 GCA_946620645.1 uncultured Clostridia bacterium | reverse complement strand
GCCATTTACGGCATGACCGGCGGCCAGATGGCCCCGACCACACTGGTCGGTCAGAAGACGACCACTTCTCCGAACGGACGTGACGAAGCCTGGTGCGGCGCACCGATTAAAATGTCGGAGATGCTTTCCGAAGTGCCCGGTTCCTACTACATCGAGCGCTGCGCGGTGAACAACAACGCGAATATCCTGAAGACCAAGAAGGCCATCAAAAAGGCGTTCCAGTACCAGCTGGAGGGGAAGGGCTTCTGCATGATCGAAGTACTGTCCACCTGCCCGACAAACTGGGGCCTGAACCCGGTTGAGGCCATGAAGTGGCTGGAAGAGAATATGATCCCCTACTACCCGCTGGGCGTGAAGAAAGACAAGGGGGCTGAATAATCATGATGAAACAGTATGTTTTTGCTGGCTTCGGCGGACAGGGAATGCTGCTGATCGGAAAGTTCCTTGCCATGGCAAATATGCTGGAAGGCAAGCACGTCTCCTGGCTGCCCTCCTACGGCCCTGAGATGCGCGGCGGTACTGCCAACTGCTCTGTCGTCATCTCGGACGAGCCGATCGGCTCACCGCTGGTTGACAACTGCGATGTGCTGATCGCCATGAACCTTCCCTCTCTGGATAAGTTCGAGCACACCGTGAAGGCGGGCGGTCTGATTGTGGTGAACTCCTCGATCGTCGAGCGCAAGGTCGAACGTGACGATGTGCGCGTTGTCTACTGTGATGCCGCCGCGATTGCCGACTCCGTCAAGAACCCGAAGGGCGCGAACGTTGCGATCCTCGGCGCCATGATGGGCGCGGATCCGGATTCCGTGGCGTTTGACAAGATGGTTGAGGCCATCAAGATCGAGCTCGGCGAGCGAAAAATGCGCTTCCTGGAAGGCAACAAGGCCGCTCTGGTCGCCGGCATGGAGGCCGCGAAGGCCTGAGAAGAATTTACCGTGCTTCAAGCGCGGAGTGAACAGAAAAGCCGGGATTCCTCAGAAAAGGAATCCCGGCTTTTTGCTGACACTTATGCGGAAGCCGGCATGCAGGCTGCCCTCTTTCCGGTTTATGTCAGGTTTTCTTTTTCCGGTGCGCCTTCAGGATTACCGCATAGAGAATGACGCAGTATAACGCGGCCAGCAGCACCACCAGCCAGGGAGACCTGGGCGCGATCCCCACCAGTACCAGCACCGGTGCCCCCAGGATGATGCCGAAGCTGCTGCCGATGACCAGGTTGTTGGCGGCCGGGGTGGAGAGATCCGGATCGATTTCGCGTAAAAGCAGTATGCCGGAACTGATGGTACCTGTCAGCATACCGTACATGGAGATGAGGCCTTCATAATAGTAGTCCCTGTAAACCACCTTGCAGACGAAGGCCAGATGGATCCAGGTAACAATCGCTCCGGCCACCACCAGCAGCACAAAAGGCAGCCACAGCCCGCGGATATCTTCGGGGTTAATGGAGGCGATGCCTGCGACAATCATGATGTCGAAGAAAAAGCCCGAGAGGCGGTTCAGCAGGTAGTTGTTCTGATACTGCCTGAGGATGACTCCGGTCCGCTTCCACCGGGCCAGCAGCACTCTTGTCAGCATGGCCAGGGCGGCGCCGATAATGAAGTTAAATCCCCAGATCAGGGCGTTCAGAGTGTTGGCAAGGCCTTCGGAAATGGCGGAAAGGCCGGATGTAATGCCCCAGGCGCAGAGATAGGTGGCGACGTAGATCATCAGCACCATTGCAAGCTGGATGGAGAGCTTGTCGATGGAATCGGAAATGGGGATCTCATCCTTCCCCTGGAAAAAATCGGCGGCGGGCTGCTCACCGGCGGAGGCGCGCCCCTGTCCGACTTTGCCCCGGCGGGAGAGCACGTTCAGGATGACAACGCCCACAACGCAGGCGACCAGGTAGCCCGCGGCGGCGATGGCAAGGCCGAAGCTGCGGCCGCCGGCAAACCCCAGGGCCTCATAGCTGGAGCCCACATTGTTGGCCTGGCCCGGCCCCTGACCGTAACCCATAGGCAGCAGCAGACCCGAGGCCGGAAAGAGCTGCGGCATTACGGTGGCGGCCAGCAGAATGGTGATGAGCAGGCCGGTGACGCCCTGCACCAGGTAGGAACTGACGATGATTGCGCCGGATTTAAAGCCGGTGAGATCGCTGTTTCCTTTGGTCCTCTCCTCAGGCACCCGCAGGCTCATGGCGATAAAGCCCAGTGCAATACCGTGGTAAACCAGCATTTCCATCATCGTCTGGTCCAGTGTAACCAGGCCGAGGATCTTTGCAAACAGCAGCAGAAAGCCCGCCAGCACGGCAACAGGGATCATGCTCTTTCGGATGAAGGTCAGCTTCTGCCGCAGAATGTTTGCCAGTAGAATGGCGCCGGCCAGCAGACCGAACTGTACGATGATGTTCCAGAGAGCGTGATTTGCAGCAGAATAGTCCATGGTCAGCCATCCTTCCAGATCTCAAGATATTTGCGAAAGCTTACTCCGGCTTTGGAGCGGATTTCATAGTATTCTCCGTCAACTGTCATCAGCAGGCGGCTTGCCAGCACATCGGCCATGTGGCTGATGCGCTCCAGCGGGAAGCAGTGATCCGCGCAGACCAGCCGGTCTTCATACATCTGCAGTCCGCCGGCGCCGAGAGGCTCCTCCCGGTGCCCCGCCCGAACCCGGGAGAGTGTGACCCCGCCGTCGGAGAACAGCAGACCGGTTTCAGGATCGTGGGGAAAGGCCCTTTTTCGAAGCTGCTCCCTCTGCCAGTCATCCCACTCGGCAAGGTTCGAAAACGGTTCCGCCGGGGAAAAGGAACAGGTTTCGGTATATTCCAGGTCCAGTCCGCAATCACAGAAGATGCGGTTTCCTCTGGTGCCCAGGCTGCCGAGACGGTGGCAGCGCGGGCAGAGATACAGTGCCCGCTCCAGACCGAGGGCACGGTTTCTCCCGTGAAAGGGAACAGGGTCCCTGCGCTGACGTTCCCAGGCGTCTTCCGTAATATCCCGCTGGATGAGGTCGTTGACTTCCCGTGCGGTCATGGACTTCAGCTCTTCAGGCGGATAGATGCCCACCGGGGATCCGTGAACTCTTCCGCGGCGGATTCCCCTGCCCCAGCGGGGAAGGCTCAGATAATTGCCCTCCAGCCGGAAGGTTACCAGGGTAGCGCCGGAACTCTTTACCAGCTTGCCTGTGGCGGGAAAGATGGGAATGTTCCGGCCGTCCCAGGTCTGCTCTCCTTCGGCGAAAAGACAGATGGAATGCCCGGCCTTCAGATGACGGAGACAGGCCTTGACAGTGTCGGTGCCGGTAGTGGCTTTACGGCGGGGAATAGGTGCCAGCAGGTATTCAATGATTTTGGAAACCGTCCCTATTCGGAATAGATGCTCACTGGCGACAAAGTATACCTGTTTTTCCCGAAGGCTCAGCCCCACCAGCAGCGGGTCCCAGGCGCAGGCGTGGTTCGGAATCAGCAGGACAGGTCCGTCCAGAGCCAGGTCTTCGTGGCTGGCGTTAAAAAGCAGTTCCAGCGGGCGATGGACCAGGGCGTAGAGCAAGCGCCAGGTTATCTGATGACGGAAATAGGTGTCCATGAATCACCCCTTTGTTTTTTGATGACTGTATAATGCAAAGCATTTTTTGCAAACCGGATATTTTCCGCCCACAGGACTGCTGTGGGGCCCGATTTAAAGAGAGGTCTCTCCGGCAAACTCACCCAGCAGCTCCCAGGCGTAGGCATCCTTGTTTTGATCCGCCTCTGAGAGTTCGGCGTAGGGCAGGATCATCGGATGCCGGCGCAGGGCGTTGTCCCGCACGGGGTCATATTCCCAGTTATACATTCTGTAGAAGCGCAGCCAGCGCCGGTGCTCCATTTCCTGGAACAGGTCAGCTTCCGTTTCCCTTCTGGAGAGATAGCGGTTATAAGCCTCCCGGTACTGCTCCGGTCCGATATCAGTCAGCGTATCCTGCTCCAGGAGAAAGCGCACTTTGACGGCCAGATGGTCGGCCGCGGCAATGTTGGACTGACGAAGGAACTCGCTCAGATCGTGCCATGGGACAGGCTTTTGAGCATGGCGGTTATACAGGTCATTCATTCGCATGGCCAGGTGGTTGATCTTATCCCGCATGACAAGCTCCGGGGTCAGAGTGCCTTCGCGGTCTCCGAAGGAATTCAGACCGGAGACAGGGGTCTGCAGCAGCAGATGAACGGAAGCCGCCGTTGGGAACCAGTTGCGCAGCTCGCTGTAAATCGTAAGGTTTTCCTCTTCGCTGTCACCGCAGAGAATAATGCGGTCGGCAGCCTGGATCAGCGCCCGTTCCCCTGTCCAGCTACCGGTGTGCAGGTGGAGGAGATCGTCCTCACCCTCCGGACCCAGGGCCCGGACAAGAGCGGGATGAAGCGCGGCGAAGGAGTCGACATTGCCGAATACGTGCCAGCAGATGCGTCTCCCGGGTTCGAACACATTGGTCAGCAGAGCCCGTTCCAGGAGGGCGCTGCCCACGGTGTCACAGCCGATGAGAACGATCTGGTTTTCCCGGCGTCCCAGGGGGTGGTTCTGCCAGTAACTTCGGCTCAGCACCTCCCGGAGACTGAACAGGTGCATCTCCGGAGGAAGCCGCTCTGCCGTAACATCCGCCATACAGTAGGAGGGGATGTGAAGGGCCGCTGCGCTCAGACCCTCGGTATAATTCTGCCAGCGGTCCTCGCCCATCCCGAAAAAGACCATGCCCCCTGTGCCACCCCGCAGAGCGGCCAGCCCCGGGAGGTCGGAGTCCAGCAGCACAAAGGAAGGATCCCGTTCCGCAGCGTCCGTGGTGCGGGGAAAGAGAAACAGCGCTTTCGGGTCCCCGGACTGAAGTTTCCGGGCGAGAGTCAGGGCGTCCGGGGTCTGGTCATTGAACACATACCAGTTTTTTCCCCGGTTGAGGCGCAGGCGCAGCCGTGGGAGAAACTGGCCGCTGATGAGCTGGATTCCCAGACTGATGAGCGCGGTCAGAATTCCGATGCTGCACAGGGCGAAAATCAGGCCCAGAAACCGGCCGGCAGCCGTAACCGGAGCGAGGTCGCCGTAACCGACGGTGGTCATGGTGATCAGCGAGAACCAGACCGCATCCCAGAATCCCTTTATGGTTGCACCCGGGGCTCCCGCTTCAGCCGCAACCAGCAGAATCAGCAGAAGAAGATAAACCAGCGTGGAGGCCAGGAGAAGGCGTAAACTTTTTTTCACGGTTGGTCGGAACCTCCTTCAAACCGGGTAGCCCCGGTAATCAAAACTGCGGGCGGGTTCGGGAACGGGATCCCGCTGAATACGGCCCCGGTACCAGCCCGACACACCGTTGCGCTTGGCCAGGAAACCGCGGGAGGTCTCCTCAACGATGCGCAGAGTGTCACCGGCCCGGACCGGGAGGAGATAGTCCGTTGAGTCGTTGCAGCCGGTCACCTCTTCATCGGTAAAGAGATATTTTGTGAGGATGTCCATCTCGTACCCGGTACGGACATGCCGGCAGCGGGAAAACTCCTCTCCCCGTTCCAGTACCCGCACATCACTGTCTCCCCAGCGGATATACCAGGACGATGTACTCTCCTCCTGGTCGTCCAGCGCTGTGGCGGTGGGGAAGGGATCGTATGCAACGAAGGAGAACTCCTCGCTGTCAATGTCCGGCAGAATCAGCACGTTCAGCTGCCCGTCGTCCTTCAGGCTGCAGCCTCCGTCAATGCTGATAATTTTCCGCTCCCGGTCAACGATGGGGTTGGCGCATACGGTGTTCTCTCCGTAGAGCATCACCGGCCAGTGTCCCACCACCAGCCACCGGTCAAAGCGGCGGTCGGTTTTCAGCAGGGCGTTAACCCGGTCCAGTTCGGTGGATGTGTGCTCCCGCAGGGGTTTCCCGGAGATCATGCCGGCATGGGCGAAAACATAACGCTCTGTCTCCAGCGCGTGGGGGATCCCGGCGAGAAACTCCCAGATCTCCGGATAAGCCCGGAAAAACAGATCTTTCGCCGGACGGATATCCCTCAGGGCCATAGGGTCCAGGCCCTGCTCCAGGCACATGTCCCACAGAAGACCGCATTTTTTATACTGCAGGTAGCGCAGCATGTAATCAAAAACGGGATCCGGAAAGTCCGGAAGGTACATCTCCGCCCAGTCATCGCAGTTCCCGCAGACGACATGGACGTTGCCCCGCCGGTGCATTTCCATGAGCAACCGGCACAGGCGCAGGCTTTCCGTCCCTTTTTCAAGAAAGTCGCCGTCGATAATCAGTTCATCCTCATCGCTGAAACCGGCGAGCCTCAGCGCCCCCTCAAAATAGGGGATATTGCCGTGTATATCGGAAAGAACCAGAACTCTCCGGCCTTTGGGTATTTCAGGGCGCAGGACTCTGGCCGGCAGGTCAGGCATTTTGACCTCCTTCCACGGTTCTGGCGGAAAAACCCGGCGGAACATCCGAACCCCCGGGCGCGGCGGTGCGCTTCCAGAGAGGGCGCTCCAGGATCAGAAGCCTCCCGCCCGGCGTCTGTTGGGAGGAATGCTCCCGGAAGCCTTCCCGGCGGTAAAATGACAGTGCGGGACGGTTGCTTTCGGCAACCTGCAGCCGGAGGCGGCTGCGGTCACGGTAGAACTGAAGAGCCCTGGCCAGAAGCTGAACGCCGTATCCCTGATTCCGGTACGAGTCTTTCAGGTACAGAAGGCTGATCCAGCCGACGCCCTGCTCCGCTCCGCGTTCCGGATCCAGGTCCACCAGACCGACAGGCTCGTCCTGCAGGAAGATGCGGCGGACCGCTCCGTCTGCAATGGCGCGGTGGCGGCAGGCTGCGTGATAATAGGTTTCGGCAGAGAAGTCCCGCAGGTTTCCGTGGGCCGCCATCCAGGCATCGGCGTAGCAGGCCTCGTACCACTCACGATCCCGGCCGGGATCAAAGGGGGCATCCCGGAGGGCGCCGTTGGCCTTCCAGCTGCTGCGTTCGCCATCACCCAGATGTGAGTCGTCGTTCATGTATTCGATAGTGAACTGCCCGTTCTCCCAGCGGAGCTTTGTGACAGCCGTATTTTTGCAGATGGGCAGGCGCTCGGTGTCCGAGAGCGGGATCCCGGTAATACCGGAGAGCATGCAGCGTATGGCAACACCGTGGCTGACAACGGCGACGGTTTTTCCCTCGTTTTCAGCGGCAATCCGCCGCAGCTCCCGAAGCGCCCGTTCCCGAACCTGCGGGAAGGTTTCCGCGCCGGGAAGAACCCAGTTTTCTGAATCATTCAGGAAGGAATCCGTAAGCTCAGGTACCTCGTAACAGAGATTTCCGAAAAACTGCTGTTCCCAGGGGCCGATGTTCAGCTCCCGCAGGTCTTCCCGGCGCTGCACAGGGAGGCCTTTCTGCCCGGCCGCCGCCTCAGCCGTCAGCACCGCCCGGGAGAGGTCGCTGGAGTAAACCGCGTCGAGAGGGACATCTGCGAAGCGGCGGCCGAGAGCCTCCGCCTGCCGGCGGCCGAGTGCCGTGACCTCGCCGTCCCAGAAGCCCTGCATCATCCGGTAGCGGTTCCCCTCCGCCTGTGTATGTCGAATCAGGTAAATTTCTGTCATTCCCATGCCTCCGATGCTTGACCGCGGACGCAAGAACGCGTATAATAAAACGACACGTCGGCATGATGCGCCCGGGGATGATTCCATTATATTCCCTCGCGGCGCGGGAGACAAGTATCTTTTTCTTTCGGAGGAACCCGGGACGATGGTCAGAGCGGCGGCCCTGGCGTCCGGAGACGGAGCCAGGCTTCAGGCAATTTTGGATGCGGTTTATTTTAATGAAATACCGAACTTCAGCCTGGAGGCCGTAATCTGCCCCCAGCGCGGCTGCTATGCCATGACCAGGGCTTTAAACGCCGGGGTGCCGGCCTATGTGGTGGATCCGGAGCTTTTTCCCAACATCACCAGTCACAGTATCGCGGTTGCCAATAAGCTGAAAGACATGGATATCGAGCTGGTGATTCTCGCAGGCTACGACCTTCCCCTCGGGGTGGTCCCCTACCAGTTTAAAAACCGTGTCATCGGCACGGTTCCCGCCCTGTACCCCGCCTTCAGTGACGTGGAAGGAGATCCTGTGGCGCTGACCCTGGAATCCGGGCTGAAGGTTGCCGGGGCAACGGCCTATTTTTCAGATGGAGACGGCCGTGTCGGCGCTGTGATTCTGCAGCGCTCGCTGGAGGTTCTGCCGGAGGACACGGTGGAGACTCTTTCCGCGAGGCTGATGGAAGAGTGTGAGTGGCCGCTGCTGAGCGAGGCGGTGTCACTCTTCTGCGCAAGGCGCCTTTCGGTGCGCGGCCGGAGGGTGGAGATCAGGCCGGAGGCCGAAGAGGAATAATACGGCGGGGCCTGACAAATAGGATAAGTACAGAAATCGGGGCCGCCCGGAACGCTGTGTTCCGGGCGGCCCCGTTCAATGTCTGATTTGAGTAAAAACCTTCTGTCAGCCCGGAAGATGAAGGACCTGTGTCACCTGCCCGAGGGTATTTGAAACCGTGTCGCGCAGGGCGATCAGATGATAATCTTCATTCAGCCTCTGCAGGACCCGGTCCGGGTTCCCGCCGGTCAGCAGGCCGACGCCGAAGCAGATGCTCCCCAGCAGAATGGCCAGGACAACAATGGTGAGAATAATCCGCCATCCTGTTTTCATGCCGCAGGCACCTCCTTCATGCAAAACTCACGGCCGAGCCGGCGTACCAGGCGGATAAGACCGGCCATGCCGCTGCCGATGACCCAGATGAAGAGCCACAGAAACAGCAGCCCGAGGGCCAGGGCCGCCAGGGCGGCGCCGATGAGCAGCAGAGTGTCTGCCAGAACGGCAATCCCGCTGAAGGCGGAGACAACGAGGGACGCACCCAGGGCGATGAGCCCCAGCGAAAGACCCAGGAACAGCAGTGCAGGAACCGCCAGCAGGGCCAGCAGGGCTATTGTTATGGGAATGGCGGGAATCAGGAAGAGAACCAGCTTCGGGACGCTGAGAACCTCCGTGGTTTCCGCACGGCGCGGGGCTGCAGGAGCAGGGACCGCTTCGCCGCTGTCCGGGAGGGCGTTCTCTTCCGGAGCATCCGGAGGCAGGACGGAATCCGTATCTTCGGGCAGTTCCTCCGTTGAAGGAACTGAAACATCTTCTTCTGCCGGAAGGGTACCGTCATCGGCATCGGAGATGGCTTCCCCCGGAGAGGGACTCTGATCCGCGGCGGCTGCTTCCTCCGTCTCATCGGAGGCCGTCTCGGCGGCAGGTTCTGCAGCTTCGGCAGCCGCTTCCGCACCGCCGGCGCTGGGGGCGGCGTTCTGCGCAGCGGAGTCTGCTTCCAGATCCCGCTTCAGGGAACTGATCAGCTCATCCATGGAAACACTTTCGGGGTCAAAGTCGGCCTCCACACTGCTGGGAGCCGTTTCCTTTTCCGCAGGGACAGCTGCGGGGGAAGCTTCCGCGGAAGTATCCGCGGGTGCGGCCTCCTCCGGGGTTTCCAGCCGGAACTGCTGGGTGTCACTCAGCAGGACGGCGCCGGCGGGAACGGAAGGCTTCGCCGGGGTAAAATCCTCCTTCGCGGCAAGGCCGAGATCAAAGAAGGAAACCTGATCCTGTGACAGATCGCCCTCGTCACGGTCGGGGAAAAGATCGTCAAAAACCTTGTTGATGACCAGCACAAACTTCGGAACCGTGCCGGAAGCCGCTTCACCGGAGTCTCCCCGGCTCTGGGAAGACACGGAGAGCTTTCGCTCTTTATCATCATAGGCGCGCGCAATGAGAACAGCCTGCCGGGTCGGCGACATCATGTGCTGAATAAGCCCCTGCTCATCCTCGGTGATGTCGAACATTCTTTCATACATGCTGAGCGCCCGCTGCCGGTCTTCTTCATACATAAAAGTCAGCAGCTTTGAGAGCTCAGTCAGGAATTGCTGCCTGTTGATGGCGTTCACCTCCGCAATGCCCGGAATCCGGGCGGGTAAGACGGTAAAGGTGCCGGGAAACTCCGGGGCGGTACCGTTTTTGTTCAAAAGCGTGCCAATATTATAGTCTTTGTGACCTGTGAGGTCAAGGAATTTCTTTTTCCGCCTTGACAGGGCGGAAAGCGGGGCATACAATAACAGCGTCCCGCGGCACCGGATTTCGGCCCGGAAAGAGGCCTGCCGGGCCTCCGCGGGAGGCACATCTGCAAGAAAAGAGAACGGAGATCATCATGGCAAAAGATAAAAAAGTTGAACAGATTACCGATATGGAGACGGATTTTGCCCAGTGGTATACCGATATCTGCCGGAAGGCGGAGCTGGTTGAATATGCGTCGGTAAAGGGCTTTACCATTCTTCGCCCCTACGGCTATGCGATCTGGGAGAACATGCAGCAGATTATGGATGCTGAGTTCAAAAAGACGGGGCATGTCAACGTCGCCATGCCGGTTCTGATTCCGGAGAGCCTTCTGAAGAAGGAAGGCGAGCTCGTCAACGGCTTTGCTCCCGAGGTTGCCTGGGTCACCATGGGCGGCAGTGAGGAGCTGGAAGAGCGCCTGGCGTTCCGGCCGACCTCCGAGACCATGTTCTGCGATCACTGGTCCCGGGTGCTGCATTCCTACCGCGAGCTTCCCATGCTGTATAACCAGTGGTGTTCCGTTATCCGCTGGGAAAAGACTACCCGGCCGTTCCTCCGCTCCCGCGAGTTCTGGTGGCAGGAGGGTCACACCATCCATGAGACCGCTGAAGAGGCCCAGGCAGAGACTGAGCAGCAGCTGAACTGCTACGCGGACTTTTTTGAGAACACCCTGGCCATCCCGGTGGTCAAAGGCCGCAAGACCGACAAGGAAAAGTTTGCCGGTGCCGAGGCGACCTACACCGTGGAATGCCTGATGAAGGATCACAAGGCCCTGCAGGGCGCCACATCCCACTACTTCGGCGATAAGTTCTCCCGCGCCTATGATGTGACCTTTGCCGGCCGTGACAACAAGCTTCAGTATCCCTTCCAGACCTCCTGGGGATCCACCACCCGGATGATCGGTGCTGTGATTATGGCCCACGGCGACAATAACGGGCTTGTGCTGCCGCCGAGAATTGCCCCTGTCCAGGTCGTTGTGGTTCCGGTTGCCGCCCACAAACCCGGCGTCACGGAGAAGGCGCAGGAAGTCCTGGCCCAGCTGAAGGCTATGGGCATTCGGGCTCAGGGGGACTTTTCGGATAACAGCATGGGCTGGAAATGCGCTCAGTATGAGATGAAGGGCGTGCCCCTGCGGCTGGAGCTGGGCCCCCGGGATATCGAAAATCAGGTCTGTGTGGTGGTCCGCCGCGATAACGGCGAGAAGACGCAGGTTTCACTGGCGGAGCTTGAATCCGCCATTCCCGCTCTGCTGGATGCCGTGCAGAAGGGTCTCTACGATGCTGCAAAGATCAACCTGGAGGAGCACATCTTCCCGGCCCGGAGCATTGAAGAGGCGAAGGCCCTGCAGCAGGAGCACGGCGGTTTCATCAAGACCATGTGGTGTGGTGACGAAGCCTGTGAGGTGAAGATGAAGGAAGAGGCGGGCATGTCTTCCCGCTGCATTCCCTTTGAGCAGGAACAGATATCCGAATGCTGCGCCTGCTGCGGCAGACCTGCGAAAAAGATGGTTTACTGGGGCGTCGCCTACTGATCGGGCGGCGGAACCCTTCAAATCCAATCGGCGGAAAGGAGCTGTGTATCGTGAGCAAACTGACGCTCAAGCGTGCAAAGGAGATTCTTCCGAAGCACACTACGCAGGCCCACCTCTTCGTACACGCCGCCTGTGTCAGCGCCGCCATGGGCGCCATGGCGGAGTATTTCGGAGAGAACCGGGATCACTGGGAGGCCATCGGTTGGCTTCACGATGTGGACTATGAGCAGTACCCTTCCACGGAGGAACACTGCCATCATGTCCGGGAGTTCCTGGAGCCGGAAGGTGTCGACGAGGCGGATATCCGCAGCATCATCTCCCATGGCTACGGCATTACGACAGACGAGGTAAAGCCGGAGAGCAATCTGGAGAAGAGTCTTTTTACCGTGGACGAACTTACCGGCATCGTCCATGCCTACGCCCTGATGCGGCCGGAAAAGATGGAGGGCATGAGCGTCAAGAGCTTTAAGAAGAAGTTTAAGGATCTTCGCTTTGCCGCCAAATGCGACCGCGAGGTCATCAGCCGCGGGTTTGAAATGCTGGGGCTGGACCCTGGCGTTGTGATGCAGTGCTGCATCGACGGTATGGCGGCGGCAGATCAAAGTGAAATCGGCCTCTGATACGGTGACCCGGAAAGCCGGACCGGCGGCCGGAGAGCGGCGCAACTACCAGCAGGAGCTGGACCGGATTCTCCTGCAGCAGCAGGAAAAGCGTCCGCGTCTGCTGCTGCACAGCTGCTGCGGCCCCTGCTCCTCTTCGGTGCTGGAGTATCTGACGCAGTTTTTTGAGGTGACGGTTTTCTGGTATAATCCGAACATCTATCCTCAGGAGGAGTTTGACCGCCGGCTTCTCGCCCAGCGTGAACTGCTGGAAAAGATGGGCTTTGCCGGCAGAGTCGGGCTCATGACGGTTCCCCGGGACAGCGCTCCCTGGTATCGGGCGACGCAGGGCCTTGAGGGAGAACCCGAAGGAGGCGCCCGGTGCACCGAGTGCTTTCGGCTTCGCCTGAGGGAGGCGGCGGAGGCCGCGGCCAGGGGAGGATACGACTGGTACTGCAGCACGCTGACGCTTTCCCGCCACAAGGACCCGGTGCGTATTAACGCCCTGGGCGAAGCCTTTGCGGAAGAGTTTCACGTTCGCTGGCTTCCCTCGGAATTCAAAAAACGCGGGCGGGAACTCCGCTCTCAGCAGCTCTGTGCCCAGTACGGGATCTACCGGCAGAATTACTGCGGCTGTGAATACTCTCTGGCAAAAAGAAACGTTCAGCCGGATGAACGTCCCGCGCCTGCGCCGGTAACGCCGGCCGTGGATTCACCGCGCTAAAATAAATAAAATAAAATGGAAGTTTGAGGTATTTGAACATGAAAGTCAGAAAAGCGATCATCCCCGCTGCGGGTTTGGGCACGCGTCTGCTGCCGAACACCAAGAGCATTCCGAAGGAGATGCTGCCGCTGGTGGACAAACCGGTGCTGCAGTACATTGTGGAGGAGGCTGTTGCCGCCGGGGTGGAACAGATCCTCATCATTACCAACCGCGGGAAATCCCCCATTGAAGACTACTTCGATTATTCACCGGACCTGGAGGAGCGCCTACTGAGGGACGGGAAAACAAAGGAAGCCCGCATTATCCGCGAGGTGGCGGATATGGCGGACGTGCTTTTCCTGCGGCAGAAGGAGACCAAGGGCCTGGGCCACGCGGTGTGGCGGGCCAAAAGCTTTGTGGGCAACGAACCCTTTGCGGTGCTCCTGGGAGACGACATCATGCTCGGGGAGAAGCCTGTTCTGAAGCAGCTGGTAGAGGCATCGGAAGCCAACGACTGCAGCGCGGTCGCCATTCATGAGGTGCCGGACGAGCTGATTGTCAAGTACTCCTCCGTGCTGATGGAGGAAAAGCTCTCTGAACGGGTTTACCGCATCAGCGACATGAATGAAAAGCCCACCCTGGAGGAGAAATTCTCCAATTACGCCATCCTCGGCCGTTATGTGCTGACGCCCGGGATCTTCGATATTCTTGAGCATACCGCTCCCGGCCGCAACAATGAAATTCAGCTTACGGACGGCATGAAGGAGCTGGTACGGCACGAGAGAATGTGCGGTGTGGACTTTGAAGGCCGCCGTTATGACACGGGGAACCTGAAGGGTTACCTGGAGGCCATTATCGACTTCGCGCTTCGGAACGAGGAAGCCGGCGACTGGCTGCGGGAATTCATCATCGCCAAGGCGGACATGCTGAAGGGCTGAGACAGGACGACAGGGAATTGGCCCTTTCATACAAAACAGACAGAGGAAAGCCGCGGACGGGCAGCACCGTCTGCGGCTTTCCTCTCTCTTAATTTATGGGGGCCGGGGCCGTCATTCTTCAAGGGCGGCCAGGAAAAGCTCCTGCATCCGCGCCGCATCCGGCGAAAGGAAGAGGGCCACATACCTGCCCTTTGCCACGGCGGCACCCCGGCGGGCGATTTCACTCTCCTCCGGGAGATACGCCGCGTAGGAGTCGGCCTTTACCCGGATTCGCTCTCTGGCCTGCTCCAGCAGTGCCTGGGCTGCAGCCTCATCCTCCGCCTCCATCAGCCAGATCTCATCGGCCTTCAGGTTGTTGGCGCAGAGATAGAAGCGCCCGTCCAGGTAGTCATCCGGAGTCAGCCCCAGATAGCTCTCCACGGTTTTTCCGGTCAGCTCCAGCATCTCCGGACAGGAGATCTGTCCTGTGATCTGCCCATAGACCTCGTCCAGCAGGGTCACCGGCCGGGATGGCTCCTCTTCCGGTTGGGGCGCTTCGCCCAGGGTCAGGGCACCCTCTACCGGCAGGTTGGTGACACCGTCATATTCCACATAGTCCTTCTCGGGGAAATTGTGATAGTTCTCCCCGTTCAGCAGCTGCTGATACCAGAGTTTGGAGACCGAGGGCTTCAGGTGGGTATCGTTATAGCTGTACTCGGCCCGCATCTGACCCCGTTCGTCTTTAAAGTAGTCTCCCAGCTCTATGTAGCAGTAGCCGTAGGTCTCGGCGTTTTCCCGGAGCCAGGTGTTGAGGCCGTCCACCTCATCCTGGTTGAAGATGTCCATGTTGACCCGGATCGGCATAACGGACTGAATGAAGATTTCAATGTCGGGACGGGTTTCCCGGGCGAGAGCCAGAAACTCCACCACCGCCTCTGTGGTAGGCGCCACTCCGGTGCGGGCCAGGTCGTTGCAGCCCAGGGCGACAATCAGCTTTTTCGGGTTTTCCGACTCCAGCAGCTCCGGAAGCGTCGCGTAGTTCCCTTTGTAAATCAGGTGCTTGCGAACCTGGTGGGCGACTTCCTCGTAGCTCAGCATGGCGTTGCTGGCAATGGTGGTGTTCCGGAGCTTGCCGTTATTCAAACAGTAATAACTCAGAATTCCGTTCACGGAGTCTCCCAGATAATAGCTGTCGTCAAAGAAGGAGTCCGTCAGCTCCTTCGGCTGGGCATAGTAGTTGGGCGGCCTTCGCTCCAGCTCGACCTTTTCGCGCAGCGGCTCCGGGTCCATGGAGAGGAAGGCGAGGTTGGTGTCGTGGAGGAAATTATCCACGCTGTATTCGATGAGAATCTCATCGATGTCCTCCTCCACCAGCAGGTCAGTCAGCGGCAGCTTATAGTAGCGTAAATCCACCAGAATGACTTTGCTGTAAAGGTCCGCCAGGAAGCAGCCGAGAGAGTTGGAATAGGAGTCCCGGATCAGCAGCAGATTTCGTCCCTCTTCACTGCCGCCGGACAGGTTTTCAATGCGGACCAGTGAGTGGTTTCCGTCCAGAAAAACGGTGTACCGGTCCTGCTCCTCCAGGCGGTTCAGGTAAAAGACGCTGCCGTTGACACTGCCTGTTTCGTTGCGGACCTGAACCGGCGTCCCGGACAGCCAGAGCTCCAGGCTGTCCGGCTCCGTCAGCCAAAGGCCGGAGGCGGAATAGGCGGAACCGTAAAAGGGCGCATAGCGCTGCAGGGTGTAATCCTCCCGGGAGGGGACGGGCAGGCCAAGAACACGCCGATAGGCGCAGGCCGCCAGGAAGGCTCCTTCACTGGTCCAGTGGTGATCGGTGCGGTAGTACAGAAGCTCCGGGTCCTGGGCATGCCGGAAGGTGCTCATAAGGTCCACATGCCGCGCTTCTACATGGTCATAGGCGTAGGAGATCACGGATTGGTCGGGGTAGTCCCCATCCTTCAGCAGTACGGAACCCGGAGAAGGTACCAGCATCAGGGTAAGGGGAATATCCGCCTCTGCGGAGGCCAGGTCCCGGGCAAAGGCGTTGATGGAATCCAGATTGGCGTTCAGGGTCTTTTCGTCCACTTCCACCGGCTGCGAATAAAGCCGTCCTCCCGGCCCCGGGAAGTAGTCCATGGCAGCCTCCCGGCCGGCGAGCAGGTCAAAGTAGGCGTTGATGCCGACAAAGAGCTCCCGGCCCGGAAAGTGGTCCGCCACAAAGCGCCCCAGCTGCCCTGTGAAGGTGCCGCTGAGAAGGCTTTCCCGGGTCAGCTCCGGCGCAGGCTCCAGGTATCGCTTTTCCAGCTCTGAAAAATCCTTTTTGGGCATCAGGAGAAACAGAACCGGAACAGCGGATATGGCCAGGCAGAAGAGCAGGATGATGATGCGGTTGTGAAGTTTCTTTTTCACGTCGGCAACTTCCTAAAACCTGAAATAGATAAAGGGATTGTAGCTCTGATTCACCAGGGCCGCAGTACACAGAATGAAAAGAAGAACAAGGAAAAGGGTTTCCACCCAGGAAAAGGCCCCCCTGCGCAGCTTTCGTAGCGCGGCCTGCGGCGCCTCCGAGGCGGCGATACAGGCAATCAGAAATGTCGGCAGATAGGCCGCGGCAAAGCGAAGCGTTTTCGCCGGATCGGGCCGGATGGAAAAGAGCCTGCTTACAAAGGATTGCCAGAGGCCAAAGTCGGTGTGGTAGAAGATGCCCCAGCCGAAGGCCACCGCCAGAAGGGTCAGCAGCTGTCTCAGGAAACCGGGCAGCCTGGCTGTGAAGCGGCCGAAAACAAACTTCTCCAGAATCAGGAGCGCCGCGTAGTACAGTCCCCAGAGAATGAAGTTAGCCGCGGCACCATGCCAGAGGCCGGTCAGCGCCCAGACGATCAGCAGGTTCAGCACCTGACGGGCGGGACCCTTCCGGTTGCCGCCCAGCGGAATATAGACATACTCCCGGAACCAGGAGGACAGGGACATATGCCAGCGCCTCCAGAATTCTGTTACGCTCCGGGAAACATAGGGATGTTCGAAGTTCTCTCTGAAATGGAAGCCCAGCATCCGCCCAAGGCCGATGGCCATGTCACTGTAACCGGAAAAATCGAAATAAATCTGCATCGTATAGGCTGCCATGCCCACCCAGGCGGAGAGGGTTCCGGTTTCCGTCAGCAGCATCCGGTCCGTCAGAAAGCCCATCTGGTTGGCAATCAGCACCTTCTTGGCCAGACCGTAGACAAAGCGGACGATACCGGCAGCGAAGGCGCCGCGGGTCTCCTTTCTTTCCAGCAGCTCCGCGGCGATGTCCCGGTAGCGGACGATGGGCCCTGCAATCAGCTGCGGAAAGAGGGACACGTAGGTGCCGAAGAGCAGGGGGTTTCTCTGCGGTTCGACCTGCCCGCGGTACACGTCGATCACATAGCTCATGCTCTGGAAGATATAGAAAGAGATGCCGATGGGCAGGACGATTTCCGGGACGGAAATCCGGCTGCCGGTCAGCCGGTTCAGGCCTTCCAGGAAGAAACCGGTGTATTTGAAATAGCCCAGAACCGCAAGGTTCAGGACAATGGCCGCCGCCAGAGCGGCCTTCCGTCCGCGGGTCCCGGGTGAAAAGCGCGGGACAATCAGCCCGGCCAGGTAATTCATCAGAATAACCGCCAGCATCAGCAGCACATAGACCGGCTCGCCCCAGGCGTAAAACAGAAGGCTGAAAAGCAGCAGCTCCGTGTTGCGCCAGGCCGCCGGGCTCAGTTTTGTGACCAGCAGAACCGCGGGCAGAAAGAAAAACAGGAAAATCAGATCTGAAAAAACCATAATTCCCTCACAGAAACGGTTGAAAACCGGAAAAACGGACACACTTCGCCGCCTTTTCCAACAGAATTATACTCGCGGGGGAAACGGATGTCAATTCGATGAAAACAGGCGGAAATCCTGCCCGGTATCGGGATATTTCTGTTGACATTCGAGGGTGTTTTACGCTATAATGACCAATCGGCGGCTCTGCCGCCGGGTGATTTTCTGTTCACTACGTCGTCCGAGGGAGCGGGCTGTGTCTGCTCCGGAGCTCCGGGTTTCCGGATGATGCCGCGGATGATGTTGAGTATATTGAAAGGAGTGCAAAACATGCTTCGTACCTATCAGCCCAAGAAACGCCAGCGCAGCAAGGAGCACGGCTTCCGCAAGAGAATGAGCACCGCCAATGGCCGCAAGGTTCTTGCCCGCCGCAGAGCAAAAGGCAGAGCAAAGCTCAGCGCCTGAACCCGTTCGGAATGAGAGCGGGAACGAGACTATAGAACATGTTTTTCAGGGCGGGGCCATCCGCCCTTTTGGCGGTTGTGCCGGAGGGGGGAGCCGTCTGTGAATCCGAAAACCAGCCTGAAACTCAACAGTGACTTCCGAAGGGTCTATGCCCGGGGGAAGAGCGCTGTGAGTCCCCGCGTGGTGCTCTACTGCCGGAAGGGCCGTCAGGCTCAGAACCGGGTGGGCTTTACGGTATCCAAGAAGCTGGGTAATGCCGTCACGCGCAACCGGGTCCGCCGCCGCCTGCGGGAGATTGTCCGGCTGAATGCCGGACAGATGAAGCAGGGCTATGACCTGATTCTGGTGGCCAGGTCCCGGGCGGTAGACGCCGAGTATCAGAAGCTGGAGGCGGATGTGCTCAGCTGCTGTGAGCAGCTGAAACTTCTGAAAAAGGACAGCGTCTCATGAAACAGGTTCTTTTGGCGGTCATTCGCTTTTACCGGAAGTACATTTCCCCGACCCGTCCACCCTGCTGCCGCTTTACCCCGACCTGCTCGCAATACGCGCTGGAGGCTGTGGAAAAGTACGGCGCGTGGAAGGGCGGTCTGCTCGCTCTCAAACGCATCCTGAGGTGCCACCCGTTCTACCACGGGAAGCACGGCTACTACGATCCGGTTCCCTGAGGATTCCGGAGAAGATTTGAGGAAAGCAAATGGGACAGATCATTACAAAACCCTTTGCCTGGCTGATGATCCGGTTATACAACCTGACCGGAAGCTATGGCTGGTCGATCATCCTCTTCGCACTGGCGGTGAACCTCATTCTGATGCCGTTCATGGCCAAGAGCAAGAAGAGTATGATGCGGTCCACGCGGCTGCAGCCGAAGATTCAGGAGCTGCAGCGGCGCCATGAGGGAAATCAGCAAAAGCTGAATGAAGAGATGCAGAAGCTGTACCGGGAAGAGGGCGTCAACCCCATGTCCGGCTGCCTCTGGTCTCTGATTCCCTTCCCGATCCTGATCGCGCTGTACAGCGTCATTCGACAGCCGATCACCCGCATGATGTTCTGCGCCAGCGACTTTGTCACAACGCTGCAGAACTTCTTTGTGGAGAAAGGTCTTTACGAGATTCCCGCCCGGGCGGACGCCTATGCGGAAATCAAACTCACGAAGCTTGCCCATGACAACTGGGATCTGGTTCAGTCCGGCCTTGCCGGAAAGCTGGACCCGAACTTCATGGACATCGACTTTTCCTTCCTGGGGCTGAACCTGGGAGAACAGCCGAAGTGGAACTTCTTCGCCAGCACCGACTGGAGCGATGTCCACGTGTGGCTTCCCGCCCTCGGCCTGTTTCTGATTCCCTTCGTGTCGGCGCTCCTTTCGTGGCTGTCGATGAAGATCAGCACCATGACGAATCCGCCGGCCGCCCAGGACGCCCAGACTGCTGCCACCACCAAGAGCATGAACCTGATGATGCCTCTGATGAGCGTCTGGATCTGCTTTATCATGCCTGCGGCCATGGGTATTTACTGGATTGCCAACTCCGTGTTCGGTATGGCGAGGGATTACATTCTGACCCGCATCTATAAAAAGCAGCTGGACCGGGAGGATGCCGAGCGCAAGGCCGCCCGGGATGCCCGGGAGTGGGAAATTGAGCGCAAGCGGGAAGAGACGGAACGCCTGCGTGCGGAAGGAAAAACTGAGAAGAACACCAATACCAGCAAAAAGAAAATTCAGGCCAGTGAAAAACAGAAGAGCGACGAGCGCAAAGCCGCGCTGGACCGTGCGGACCGTGCCGCCAGGCGGGAGCGCCTTGGCGTAAAAGAGACGGAGAAGCCGGCCTCCCAGGTGGGAAATCGCCGCTATGCCCGCGGGCGGGCCTATGTGCCCGATCGCTTTACCAACCCGGAGAGCGCCGAGGAGGCCACGGCCGCCGCCGCCCTTGCCTCGGAAGAAGCCGCACCCATTGACGAGACGGTGATTGAAGAAGAAACCGTCGCGGTCGCGGAAGCTCCGGTGGAAACGGGCGAGGCAGTGGATGAGGCTGCGGAGGCAGCGGATTCCCCCGAGAAATAAATCGGCCTGGGCTTTAGAAAAGAACGGAGAAAACGCATGATCAAATACCTGGAAAAAACGGGCAAAACCGAAGACGAAGCCGTCGCCGCCGCGCTGAGTGAGCTCGGCCTGGAGCGGGACGATGTTTCCGTTGAAATTATTGAGCGTGCCAAAAGCGGATTTCTGGGCATTGGTGCCATTCCGGCCCGTGTTCGGATCAGCTGGGAAAGCGATGAAGATGAGGCAGAAGCGGAACCGGCGGCTGCGGTGAAGGCTGAGGCTCCTGCGGCGGAACCGGCTGCAGAACCGGCAAAGGCACCCGCTGCGGTCCCCGTGGATGAACCCGCCGAATATGCCGCGATCCGAAGCTTCCTTTCCGGACTGTTGGAGCGTATGGGTGTCGATGCCGTCATCACCATTACCGAACGCGAGGGCGGCGGGATTCTGGTCGACCTTTCCGGCCCCGGGATGGGCGCGGTGATCGGCCGCCGGGGAGAGACCCTGGACGCCATTCAGCACCTGACCAACTATGCCGTCAACCATGACAGCGACAAGCACCTGCGCATCAGTGTGGATGCCGAGAACTACCGGGCCAAGCGGGAGGAATCCCTTGTGCGCCTGGCGGAAAAGATGGCGGAAAAGACCATCAAATACAAGCGCAGCATGGCTCTGGAGCCGATGAACTCCTATGAGCGGCATGTGATCCACGCCGCCCTTCAGAATTATGAAGGCGTTACCACCGCATCTTCCGGCACTGAGCCCAACCGCCGTGTGGTGGTCAGCTATGTTCGCGGCGAAGAGGCCAAATCCCACAAATCTCAGACCCGGGAATGGGCCTGAAAACCTTTCAGCTAACTCGCATCTGTAACTACGCAGTTATCCAATCACAGATCGGAGGAAAGAACCATGTACTTTGAGAAAGTCAGAGACGCCCTGGCCCAGCAGTTTGAGATGGATCCCGAGAACATCACGATGGAAACCAACCTGATCGATGACCTCGGCGCCGATTCTCTGGATGTTGTGGAGCTCATCATGTCCCTGGAGGACGAGTTCGGTATTGCCATCTCTGATGAAGATGCGGCTCAGCTTTACACCGTCGGCCGCATCGTGGATTATCTTGAGAATCTTCACTGATCCGCAGCCCTTAAAGGCGCAGAGTCCTCTGCGCGTGTAAAACAGACACCGTCCCCGCCGGAACTTCCGGTGGGGACGGTGTCTGTTTGATTATCTCCCGCGCCGCCAGGCGACGTATTCTTCCAGGGTGATGCCGCGCTTGGTAATCTCCCGGGCGAACTTCCCGCCCACGTAGCGGTAATGCCACGGCTCGTAGATAATGCCGGTGATGTCACTGGTACCGTCGGGATAACGAAGAATAAAGCCGTATTCCGAACAGTGCTCCATCAGCCACTGCTGCGCTTCGGTGTGCTCCTGCCATTCGTTCAGATAGGGGTACACCTCATCCATGATGTCGGCCGCGAGACCGGTTTGGTGTTCGCTGGTGCCGGGGAGGGCAACTATTGTGGCGGCAAGCTCCCGGGCCTTCTCCCGGTCGTTGGTTTCCTCCCAGAGAACGTCATAGACTTTGTTGTCAAAAAGAAACTGCTGAAACTCCTGGGTCCGGTATGCCGAGCAGATCATCGGCAGACCGTGGCCGCTTTCCCGGCAGTCCTGCATCATCTGCCAGCAGAGGGAAGCACAGCGGGCGTCCAGCTGATAGTCGCCCACAACGGTGTCCAGTTCCGGAGCGTAGCCTTCCGGAAGAGGAGACTCGGCGCTCACGACCATCAGCAGGTCCAGCTGCAGTGCGTCCAGCCGGTCCTGTTTCCGCTGCGGCAGGTTCGCCAGGCGCTCCGCCGCGTCGTCCTGAACTGTCCGGATCTCCTGAAAGCCGTCCTGAATTTCATCCAGGACCGAAACGGCAATGGCGGTGCCCGCCCGGCTGGCGGCCCGGTCTGCGTATAATTGCAGCCCGAACTGGAGCAGCACGCCGGACAGCAGCGTCACGAGGATCAGGATCAGAGCGAGACGTACTTCATTTTTTGAGGAGTTGGATGTGTTGTTCATGACAGGCAGAAGAATACTTTACAGATCAGAACTTCTCGTCGAATTTATAGCTGATATCTTCTTCCAGACTGATGCGCATTTCGGTTCTTCTGGAAATCCGCCGCAGCGCCGGCAGGTTCTTCACCAGCACGATGGCAGCTGTGAGAATCAGCAGCATCCTCAGAAGGCTGTCGTCTACCAGCAGCACACCGACGAGGATTGATGTAAGCGCGCCGGCAATGGCGCCCACGGACAGATAGCGGGTCAGCCACGTGAAAAGGAGAACCATGGCCCCGGTGGCAAGACCGAGGGAGGAGTTGGCACAGAACATGGTCACGGCGAGACAAACGCTGGCATGGCTGCCCCGGAAGTTGTTAAACACGGGGAAGAGCCGGCCCAGAACCAGACAGAAGCCGGCAAAGGCCCGGCCGATATCGGCGTGTCCCTTAAAACCGAGCAGCAGCCCGCCCAGCAGTACCGGTACAAAGTCACGCAGCAGCTCCACCAGAATCAGCTTTAAAAAGCCCTTGTATCCGTACAGCCGGCGGAAATTCGATACAAACATGCGTTTTTTGCCGATGTGGTGCAGGTCCCTGTGAAAAACAAATACCGACGCAATGGACAGGGTGCTGATGCTGCCGGCACAGTAGGCGATGAAGGCGGTCGGCAGCAGAAGGATCCAGTAGACAATCATTCCTGATCCCCCTTCTGCCGGATGACAAGGCGGATGGGTGTTCCCTCCAGGCCAAAGGTGGCACGGATCTGGTTTTCAATATAGCGCTGGTAGGAGAAGTGAAACAGTTCCCGGGAATTGCAGAAGATGACAAAGCAGGGAGGCTGAATGCCGGTCTGGGTCATGTAGTAGATCTTCAGCCGCCGGCCCTTGTCGGTAGGGGGCTGTACCCGCAGCTGGGCATCGGCCAGGACATTGTTCAGCATCCCGGTGGTGATGCGCTGCCGGCTGCAGGCGGTGACCCGGTTGATGAGCTCGAAGAGTCGGTCAACCCGCTGACCGGTCACTGCCGAAATGAACAGCACCGGCGCATAGTCCATAAAAGCGAGATCCCTCAGGACATCTTTTCGCATGGCCTCAAGGGTGCCGGTTTCCTTTTCGACCAGGTCCCACTTGTTGACCACGATGATGGAGGCCTTTCCCGCCTCATGGGCAAGCCCCGCAATCTTGGTGTCCTGCTCGGTGACGCCTTCACGGCCGTCAATGAGAATCAGGCAGACGTCCGCCCGCTCAATGGCCAGCTGTGCCCGCATGACGGAGAACTTCTCTACCCGCTCTTCCACCCGGGATTTACGGCGGATCCCGGCGGTGTCGATGAAGATGTACTTCCCGAAGCTGTTTTCAAAGGGGGTATCCACCGCGTCGCGGGTGGTGCCCGCCACATCGCTTACGATCACCCGCTTTTCTCCCAGAATACGGTTGACAAGGGAGGATTTTCCGACGTTCGGCTTTCCGATGACCGCAACGCGGATGACTTCCTCCTCGCCCTCGTCCTCCCCCGCCTCCGGGAAGTGTTCCATGCAGGCGTCCAGCAGGTCGCCGGTGCCGTGGCCGTGGACGGCAGACACCGCAATCGGGTCACCGAGGCCGAGAGAATAGAATTCGTACAGGGTCGGGTCTTCGGCACCGGTAGAGTCGGCCTTGTTCACCGCCAGCACGACCGGCTTCCCCGAACGCAGCAGCATGGTGGCAACATCTTCGTCCGCGGCGGTGACGCCGGTGCGGATATCCGTCACCAGGATGATTACGGTTGCCGCATCAATGGCAATCTGGGCCTGCTCCCGCATGAAGAGCAGAATCTCGCTGTCGGTGGAGGGCTCGATGCCGCCGGTGTCCACCAGATCAAAACTGCGTCCCCGCCATTCACAGGGCGCGTACAGCCGGTCCCGGGTTACTCCGGGAGTGTCTTCCACAATGGAAAGCCGCTGGCCGACCAGTTTATTAAACAGCATGGATTTTCCGACATTCGGTCGCCCGACGATGGCGACAAGCGGTCTTGACATGGCGGCCTCCTTTCAAAAGCGTTAAAAAGAAAGATCGTATCAGTTGTAGCGGTAGAACTCTTCCCTGTCGGAGGAAGCTCCCCCGCCGGCGGCATTGCCGGCACCGGGCCGGGCCGTATCGGGCGGGAGAATACCGCAGATGGCGTCCCAGAGTTCGAAGCCGTCGGACTCCGTCGGGACAACCGGAAGGTCCAGAGAGTCAGACAGCTCCTGCAGCGTGACGTCGTCCAGAAAGTCCAGCTCCTGACGGCGCAGCATGTTCCTGGAAATCAGGAGCCTTTCCCCCAGCTCCCTTCCCCGCAGCTGGCTCATCAGGTCCCTGCCGGTGACAAGGCCCGCAACCGTAATGCTGGGGCCGAAAAAGTTGTTGACAATGGGATAAACGTGGATCTTCAGCTGTGGAAAACGTTCCGTGGCGCGCTCCGCCAGCATCTGCAGCCAGGGTGCGGCGCCGGTACCGGTGGCGATGCTCAGGTGCTGAGGCCCGGGGTCATCGGAAAGTTTCAGTGCGGACTGGAACTCCGTCTCCAGCAGGCGCAGCATTCCGATCCCGTTTTCCAGCTGGGTATATTCTTCGTAAAATTCGTCCTTCGGCAGCTCACGCCCGGCCTGCAGGTACAGCTCGTCCCCGCACCAGAAGATGCGGCTGCCAAGCTCATCGAGACAGCGGTCACCGAATTCAGTGACCTGGTCGATGGTTTCGGCCGCATGGGCCGGCGTGAAGGCTGTAAGCTCCGGCAGGTTCTCCCGGTACCGGGTCAGTCCCACAGGTACAATGGAAACGCTGTGGACAGCGGGGTACAGGGCCGCGAGCTCCCGCATGCTGTAATCCAGTTCTTCTCCGTCATTCCACCCCGGACAGCAGACAATCTGGCAGTTCATGGTGATGCCGGCCTCTGCGAGCCTTTGCATGATGCCAATGCTCTCGCCGGCCCTGGGATTTCGCAGCATCCGGACCCGCAGCTCCGGGTTCATGGTGTGCACCGAAACATTCACGGGGCTGACGTGCAGGTCGATAATCCGTTGAATCTCCCGGGAGGAGAGATTGGTGAGGGTGATATAGTTCCCCAGCAGAAAGCTCAGCCGCGCATCGTCATCCTTGAAGTACATGGTGGGGCGCAGCCCTTTCGGCAGCTGGTCAATGAAGCAGAAGACGCAGTTGTTGGCACAGGAGCGGGGCCGGTCCATCAGGTAGCTTTCAAAGTCCAGACCCAGGTCGCCGCCTTCGTCCTTGCGGATATGGAGGCGGTATTCGGTGCCGTCCGGACGCTGAAGCTCAAGATGAAGATCCCGGTCGTAGGCGTAAAATTTATAATCCAGGACATCCCGGATTGCTTTTCCGTTAATGGACACCAGCCGGTCGCCCACTGCGGCGCGGTGCTCCAGAGGGCTGCCCGGGTCGATAGAACGAATGATGTTTTCCATAAATCAAATGAGGGAAACAGATTGCCGAAAAGGTCCGCAGACCCTCTGGCAATGACAAAAAGAGGAGAAAGGCATAGCCCTTCTCCTCAGAATGATCTTACTTGCTCTCTTCCACATTGATGACCGTACGGCCGTTATACTGGCCACAGGCCGGGCAAGCGCGGTGAGGCATTACCAGCTCGCCGCAGTTGGGGCATGCAACCAGCTGGGGAGCGGTGAGCTTCCATACCGAAGAGCGCCGTTTGTCGCGTCTCTGTCTGGATACTTTTCCTTTTGGGACCGCCATAGTTGTGACACCTCCTGATTACAGCTGTTCTGTGCAGCTCAATCTTGTCGTGATTTAATCCAAAAGCTGCTCCAGTACAGCAAATCTTGGATCGATTTCTTTCCTGCAGCCGCAGGGACCCAGGTTCAGGTTCCTGCCGCAGCGGGGGCAAAGCCCCTTGCAGTCTTCCCGGCAGAGGAACTGCGTCTCCATATCCAGGATAAAACAGGTGGACAGCACATCCTGTGCATCGACCTTCGTCCCCTGGATCGGGAAAACGCCGGGATTCTCTTCCGAGTCATCCTCTCCGACCAGAACCACGTCCACATCCGTCACCTTGGTGCTTTCAAACTCCTGTCCGCAGCGGTCGCACACGCACAGCATCTCTGCTGTGACGGTACCGCGCAGATGCAGGATATCGGCTTCGTTGGTGATGATCCCCTCCGCCAGGGGCGGTGTGAGGTACTCCTTCACCGCGGGAAAGTCCAGACGGTCTTCTTCCAGAGGAAACCGAAAGGGCAGGCGGACAGAGGGATTGGCGATCAGTTCTCGCAGATCAAGCAGCATCGTACAGGCACCCCTTTCTGCGCAGCGACTGAAATATTATAGTCGAAGCGAAAAACCTTGTCAACCGGGAAAAGGACGGTCTTACTTGAGCTCGACCGTGGCGCCGACAGCCTCGAGCTGGGCCTTGATGGCTTCGGCATCTTCCTTGGAAACGGCTTCCTTGATCTTGGCGGGGATGCCTTCGACCAGGGCCTTGGCATCGGCGAGGCCGAGACCGGTAATGCCGCGGACTTCCTTGATGACCTTGATCTTCTCAGC
>CAMONN010000012.1 GCA_946620645.1 uncultured Clostridia bacterium | reverse complement strand
ACCTCCGACCTACCGCTTAGGAGGCGGTCGCTCTATCCTGCTGAGCTACGTGGGCGTATTTTCATTTGGCTGGGGTATTGTATCGCAGTTTTCCTGGCTTGTCAACCTTGAAACCAGTTCCGCCAGCTCTTCCCGCGTAAGGAGAATCCCCGCCGCTTTCCGCAGGTCTGTCTGGCTGATCGTCCGGGGAAGATCCAGAATTTCGGCCAGTTTTCCGCGCAGTTCAGCGGAACCGGCCTTTCCGGTCAGCCCGAGGGCATAGAAATCCGCCGTACTCACTTCATGGCCGGGATTCACGGCCTCCTCTGTTACGCCGGCATTGCGCAGGGCGCGCAGCAGAACTTCCGGCGGCATACCCTCCACGCCCAGCAGCCCCTGGCGGGAGGGCTTCTGTTTGCGCCGCTCTTTCCCTTCTACCCTCGGGATGAAGGCCTGCCGGATTCTCTCCGGCGGCAGCAGACCTTTCAGGCGGCTCCGGATCAGGAATCCGGCATCATCCGAGTCCGTCAGGATGATCAGGCCCCGCTCCTGGGCCAGCATTCGCAGGGCTCTCAGCTTTTCCGGGTTCTTAAGGATGGAGAAGCCGCCGGTCTCAAAAATCAGCGCATCCACCACCTGGCTGAGGGCATTGCGGTCATACCGCCCCTCGACCACCAGCACTTCCCGAATACGGAGCTTTTCGCGGCGCCCTGCGGCGCCCTCTTTACAGCTGTCCATAGTCTTCTTTACGCCCAAGCCCTGCAGGCAGGGGTTCGCCTTCGCATTCCAGGACAATGCGCATCACCGTCTCCTTCAGAAGCAGCTTTTCATCCACGGCTTCAGACTTCAGCCGGTAATCCGCCCGGGCACAGAGTTCAATGGCGCGGACCAGCTGCGGGCGCTGAAAGCCCCGGGCGGAGTTGCGCAGAAGGCGTGCAGGATAGTCGCTTTTCAGGTTGCAGAGCTCCATGGCTTCGGCTGTGTCCTTTGCATCGCCCGCAATCAGAATACGGCGGAACTGGCCGGAAAGCAGAGACAGAATGCCCGTCACACTGGTATCTCTCTGTTCCAGCAGGTCCGCGAGAATTCCCGCGGCATTCTGAAACTTCCGGTCGGCGATGGCATTGGTCAGGTCGAAGATATCCGCCTCCGGGATCCGGTTGGCCACCGCGTTTACATCCGCAGCCGTCACTCTGTCCCCTTTGGCATAGGCCGCGATTTTCTCAATCTCCGGAATCAGCGCCTTCATCTGGTCCCCGCTGAGATAAATAAGCCGTTGAGCCGCTTCTATTTCCAGACCTTTCCCGTAATAGGCAAAGCGCCTGGTAATCCAGCGTACCAGCATATTCTGGTCCTGCACGGTAAAGCAGATTTCTCGGCCATGCTCCCGCAGGAATTTCACCAGCTTGCTGCGGCCGTCGGGCTCCACGCCCCGTTCAAGACGGAAGACCACGGTGGAATACTCCGGGATGTCCGAGAGCACCTCCATCAGGCGCTCCCCTTCGCTCTTTCCGAAATCAAGCTCCCGGATCTCAACCATGTTCCGCTCACTGAAGAAGGGAAGCGTGTCAATCGCATAGCGCAGTTCATCCGGCTCCAGCTTCGCATCTTTAAATACACGAATCTGAAACCCGTCATCCTCCGGTGCGCAGATATTGCGCAGTTCCTTCAGGAAACTGTCACGCAGATAATCCTCTTCGCCCCAGAGCAGGTAGAGCCGGGCAGGGCCCTGGTCCTTCAGTTTTTTAATCTCCGCATTGTAGTTCAGCGGGGTTTCTTTTTTCCGTTTTGCCATGAACTGTGCCCCCTGCCTCACGGCCGGTCCTTTGAAATGACACCTCAGTCCGGCACAGTCAAGCTCCCTGCGGTCAGCAGATGCCAAGAGCATCCTCGGCTGTTGTCCGCGCCGGTGTTTTTTTATTATAACACGGAGAGCTGCAGAACGCCAGCAAAACAGCGGCAGAATATAAGAGGGTCTCCTTCAGAGACTGATTCATCAGAGCAGACAGAGAAAACCCCGGCGTTCAAAAAGAAAAATCCACCCTGAGGGTGGACTTTTCTTTTACAGCATGGCGCTTTCAAGATAGGTATCCGGTTCGAGGTTCCTGGTGAGGGTCGGGTCTGTGATGGTGGCCCTGGCCAGCACCATTTTGCCGGCGGGGACCGAGTGGGTCAGCCAGACGCTGCCCCCGATGACACAGTCGTTTCCGATATGGGTGTCGCCCCCGAGAATTGAAGCACCGGAATAAATGACGACGCGGTCTCCGATATCCGGGTGGCGCTTGATCCCCTTGACCAGCGTCCCGTCCTCCCCAACCGCAAAACTCTTGGCGCCAAGGGTAACATGCTGATAGAGCTTTACATTGGTGCCGATGGTGGTCGTCTCGCCGATGACAACGCCGGTTCCGTGGTCGATGAAGAAATAATCGCCGATGGTCGCCCCGGGATGGATATCAATGCCGGTGAGCCGGTGGGCGTACTCGGTCATAACACGAGGCAGCAGGGGCACCTGGCCGCAGTAGAGAATGTGCGCAAGGCGGTAGGTGCTGATGGCGGTGAAAGCAGGATAGCAGAGGATAATCTCATCCAGGCTTTTTGCCGCCGGGTCACCGGCGTAGGCCGCCTCAAGGTCGGTCTGAAGCTGGCGGCGGACCTCCGGAAGGCCTTTCAGAAGCGTGGCGATGATCTCCGTGATCTGCGGGGAATCCGGGTACAGGTGAGACAGGCAGGCCTCAAGATGGAGTACCGCCTCTCTCAGCGTCCCGCGGCGGGAGACCGCGTCCGAAGCATGGCGGGGAAACAGCGCCTGAATCAGGAGGTCCGTCAGCGTTTCCGCGTGCCGGCAGAAGCTGGAATAGTCCTCGCCTTCCGGCCAGAGCGCCTGGTCCGCGCGCTTGAGTTCATTGTCTGTGGTTTCAATCAGGCTCATGAGGGATTTATCCATCGTTTTCCAACCCTCCATCACTCAGAAAAGAGAGGCGTGGAGAGATAGCGGTCACCGGTATCCGGGAGCAGCACAACGATGGTTTTGCCCTTGTTTTCCGGACGTTTCGCAAGCTCCAGCGCGGCCCAGAGCGCAGCGCCGGAGGAGATGCCGACCAGAACCCCCTCCGTATTGCCCATCACCCTGCCGGCAGCGAAGGCGTCCTCGTTGGTAACGGGGATGACCTCATCGTAGACGGAGGTGTTCAGGACTTCGGGCACGAAACCGGCCCCGATGCCCTGAATCTTGTGCGCGCCGGCAGTCCCCTTGCTGAGGACCGGAGAGGAAGCGGGCTCCACGGCAACGATCTTCACATTGGGGTTCTGCCCCTTCAGATACTCGCCAACGCCGGTAATGGTGCCGCCTGTTCCGACACCGGCAACAAAGATGTCAACGGCGCCGTCGGTATCTCTCCAGATTTCGGGGCCGGTGGTGGCCCTGTGGGCGGCGGCATTGGCCGGGTTCACAAACTGGCCCGGAATGAAGGAACCGGGAATCTCCTTTGCAAGCTCTTCCGCCCTGGCGATGGCCCCCGACATCCCGGCGGCGCCGCTGGTAAGCACAAGCTCGGCACCGTAGGCTTTCATAAGAAGCCGGCGCTCAATGCTCATCGTCTCGGGCATCACAATGATGACACGGTAGCCCCGGGGGACGGCAACCATGGCAAGCCCGATGCCGGTATTGCCGGAAGTCGGCTCAATGATGACGGAACCCTCCTTCAGAAGGCCCTTCGCTTCAGCGTCATCGATCATTGCGCGGGCAACACGGTCCTTTGCGGAGCCGGCCGGGTTCAGGTACTCCAGTTTGGCAAGCACCCTCGCCCCAAGGCCTTCGGACTTTTCAAGATGGGTCAGTTCAAGCAGCGGCGTATTGCCGATGAGCTGTTCAGCGGATGTATAGATACGGGACATGGATTTTCCTCCTGTAATATATTAATTGTCGTTACGGCGCAACGGGTCTTCGAAACACATTTAAGGATGACATCGTGCAATCAGAAGAAGCATATGAAGTACCTCTCATCCATCAGATTCGGGCCAGGAGCAAAATAAAAACCGGAGGGCCTGCCCTGGCCCTCCGGTATCGAAAACAGACAGATCCGGGAACAATTCAGGACATGGCAAAGCACGCACGCTCTTCACAGCGCACGGTACAACAAGCCATTCCGTTCACGTTCATTGTTCTCATCACATATGCTCCAGATATCATTCTGAGGTATTACCCTGTCATTTATATCATTTTTCAAGGTCACTGTCAACAGAGAAAACGTCTGCCCCGGTAGATGACCACGGATTATCCTTCAACAATGACAACCCTGTCGCCCGGCTTTGCTTCTCCCTCTTCCAGGACCACGGCGAAGATCCCTTCGCGGGGCATCACGCAGTCGCCGGCCTGCTGCCGGATCGCGCAGTCCGCATGACACTCTTTGCCGATCTGGGTGACCTCACAGAGAGCGCTCCCGACTTTCAGCCGCGTACCCACCGGGAGCTTTGAGAGCTCCAGGCCTTCGCAGAGGACATTCTCTGCAAAAGCCCCCGGAAACAGGCGGATGGAGATCTTTTCCTGGAGGCGATCCACACTCTCCTTTGCCAGCAGGCTGACCTGACGGTGCCAGTCTCCGGCATGCGCATCGCCGTCGATGCCATGGCGGGGACGAAGCACTACTCTGTCCACAGGGTGTTTCTGCTGTCCCTTTTTCTCGCTGATACAGACCGCGCGGATCGTCCCGGTGGTGTGATTCATACCAAGCATCTCCCTTCATACAGCGGAATACGTAAACAGGTCATCTGCATTATATGCAATAAAACCTATTAAGTCAATTGGATATACAGAATTTCTTGAAAAGAGGATGCCGTGGTACTCCGGGGTCAGCGCCCGGAACGCTCATCAGACCAAAGGCAGCGCGTCAATCCATGCCTTGAGTTCGCTTTCGGAAGCCCGGGCGGAAAAACGCCTGCCGGGAAGGACCCTTGCGCCTTTCGCCAACTTCTCGATCCTGCCCTGTCCTTCACCCAGCTGGCTGCCGCCGGAGGTGAAGAACGGAACGACCGTCTTGCCGGAGAAGTCATAGGCATCCAGAAAACTGTCAATGATGCTGGGCTCCCGGTACCACCAGATGGGAAAGCCCAGGAAGATCACGTCCGCATCCGAAACCGGAGCCGCGGTATCCGCCATCGCCGGGCGGCAGCCGGGGTCCTGCATCTCCAGGGTGGTACGGGCTTTCTTATCCATCCAGTTCAGGTCTTTACGCTCATAAGGCGCTTCAGGTTTGATCTCATACAGTGCTGCGTCTGCTGCGGAGGCGAGAGTATTTGCCAGTCTGGCTGTGCTGCCGCTGGCGGAAAAATATGCTACCAGTTTATTCATTTTTGTATTCTCCTTCATAGTTTAGTGTAATTTACTGTAATCCTCGTCCGATACTTTTTCCAGCCACTCGTTCGAGGTGTTCTCACCGCTGACCTCAACAGCCAGGTGGGAGAACCAGCTGTCTGCTGCCGCACCGTGCCAGTGCTTAACTTCAGGCGGGATGTTGATGACAGTGCCCGGAGTCATCGGGACTGCTTCTTTTCCCCATTCCTGATACCAGCCGCGGCCGCCCACGCAGATCAGCATCTGGCCGCCGCCGGACACAGCGTGATGAATGTGCCAGTTGTTCCGGCAGCCCGGCTCAAAGGTCACGTTGAAAACGGGCACCTGTTCTGTAGAAACGGGAGCCAGGTAACTCTGTCCCACAAAAAACTGACCGTAAGGATTCGCCTCTCCAATGGGGAAAAAGATGCTGTTCTGATAGATTTCCTTCTCGGTCCGTGCAGGCTCATTTTCATTCCAGATCTCCTTTGCCTGGCGGAACACCGCCCAGCCCTTGGGCCAGCCCACGTACATGGTGGCATGGGTGATAATGGCTGCGATCTCTTCTTTTGTGACGCCGTGGTTTTTGGCGTTCTGCAGATGGTAGCCCAGGGAAGAGTCTGTAATACCGGATGCCATCAGGGCCACCACCGTGATGATGCACTTGGTTTTAACGTCAATGGCCTCTTCGTTCCACACTTCACCGAAGAGTACGTCGTCGTTGAGATGGGCAAACATCGGCGCGAACTCTCCCAGCTGATTCCGCCCCGCGGTCTGGGTAATTCTCTCCTTCATCTTTTACTCTCCTTAACGTTTGATATATTTCAGATCCTCAGCCGGAAGGCCGGCTTCGTCGGAAACAAAGCGCTCCACCTTCATGTGAAGGTCATATTTTTCCCGCAGCGCCGCAATCTGTCCCATCATGGGTGAGGCGTGATGGGCATCGATGGCCGCCTGGTCCCGCCACTGGTCGATCAGCAGGACGGTCTCAGGATCCTCCATGGGGAAAAAGTATTCATAGCGCAGGTTGCCGTCCTCTGCGCGAATTTGTGCGACCGTACCGCCGGATACCATTTTCTCCGCGAAAGCCCGGGCAGAGCCGTTTTGTCCGGTATAGTAAATGTTGACCGTGATCATACTTTTTTCTCCCTTCTTTCTTGCATACCTCTTTCATTCTGTCTGCTGTAGAGCCAGATTCGCCAGAACACAGCAAATACATACAGAACAGACAGCAGAATATTGAGCCTCATGTTTTCCCTCAACAGGAGCATGCCTGCAATGAATCCCAACGTAATTCCAATTATGGGGATCACAAAACGGCGGCAGATCCTGAGCCCCGGCTTGGCATAGGACTGCAGAGCAAACAAGCAAAAGAAATAAAGCAGAAATGCTCCGAGCAGGAACAGTATCTTTGGCCAAAGCCTCACACTTTCATTTCGCATAAATTCCAGTGAGGCTGTGATGCTGTTCATAGCGAAGATAAGAAAGATATGGATGATAAAATAGCGTATCCCGGTAGTCTTCTTTCCCCTGTCAATGATACTGTCGTACAGGACTTCGTAACTCAGAAACAGGCCTACCACGATCAGAAAGCTTGCAGCCGAAAAGTAGGCGGAATTAAGGGAAAAATCACCGTCGAAATAGCCGGCAATTGCAATAATCATCTCTCCAAAGGTAAAGACCACATAGAGCATAGCCCGCTCAGACAGATGAGCAAAATCTATGAGCTCCGCCTTGTTCTCATCCGAAAACGTCAGCGTCATCACAATTCCGTAAAGAATCGGGATGCCCGCAAGGCCGGTTCCCAGCCTGCTGTAGAACGGTATACAGATCAGGACCAACGCAGCCTCTCCGAATAGAACAACCATCATTTTTCGTATGGAATTCTCTTCTGCCTGCTTACCTCTGTGATTACGAAGCTCAATGGCATATTGTGCAGCGATGTTTATCAGAATGATGGCCCAAGCAATATGGTACTGGTAAGGAAAACTCTCAAAGTGGAGACGTGTACTCGTTCCGATGTAATATAGAAGATACATATTCAGGAGCAGTGCGATATGGTCTCTTAAGCTGTTCCGGCCATGCATGTTGATATAAAAGGTTGAAAAATTCCAGATTTGAATCACAGCAAGGCTGAACATTGTGTAAGCCAGAAAGGTACTGCCGCTTACAAAACCGTTTTCAAGGTGATGGAGCAGAGCATTGTTACGGCCTATGACATAGACGAAGATCAGATCATAGATCAGCTCCAGATATTCAACCTTTTTTTCTCTGCGCTCAGCACTCATGCAATCCTCCCAGCAAGGCGCGAATACAGGCATAGGCCATCTCAAAGGTGCTCATATAAACATAGGAGACTCCGGCCTTCTCCAGGGCCTCTTTCTGTTTATCTGTGACCATGGTGTAGGGATACAGGCCGTAGATGAACGGCAGGAAGGCATACAGGAAAGTCTGCCGCCCCTGTTCTCCAATGCTGGGGCAAAACTTCTGCAGACAGCGGTCAAGTGCGTCTTTCCAAGCGCCATAAGAGGCCTTAAACTCGATCAGACGCTCCATACGGGAGTTGGCCTCCATATCATAGAGATTCATGCTCAGAAGCTTCAGCAGAAGCATGCGTTCCTCCAGCGCATGAGATAGCTCTGAGGCAAGTTCATCCAGAGAAAGCGCCTCCCTGCTCTCGCAAAGGCTTTCCAAAACTTCCGTGAAGGTATCATATTCCTGCTGCAGCAGGGCGAGGAAAATCTCCTCCTTGGTCTCAAAGTAGTTGTAGATGGAAGTCCGGGTAAAGGTCGTCTGCTGCCCGATCTCCTTGAGCGTGATCTCTTTGAAGCTCATGGTCTCATAGAGCTTCCGGCAGGCGGCAATGATTTCCTCCTTCCGGGCGTTGGTCAGTTCCGCAGATCCTTTCGGCATTATTCATTCCCCCAAAAGCAGATCATTGTTGTCACATTTGTGCCCTGGTCCGTTCATCTTCATGCGGGCGCCGGGCGCATCGCCCGCCTCCGCTGTTTACAGGTTGGGAACCGGGGCATTGATCACCGGGTTCCCTTCTCACAGAATATTTAGAAGAAGGCCACAAGCATAATGACACGATGTCAGAACACAGTATAGCACAGTTCTGACATCGTGTCAATATATTGATTATACCGCTATTCCTCTGAAGAACCAGCAGAGGCCGTAATAATCTGTTCCCGTTTAGTATTTCCTTAAAAGTATGTGATACTGCATACTTCAAAGTTTATTGCATCTTTAAAGTCCAGAAGGTCTGTGGAGACGAATTTTTCATAGCCCGGCCGGTCAGCTGTCTGAGTTCACCCGGATTTCCACCGTTCCGTTCTGATCCGTCCGGAAAACTTCCATACCGCGGCTCTGGAGCCTTACCAGCACCTGACGGGTGGGATGCCCGTAGGAATTGTTCTTCCCCACACTGATCACGGCCGTCTCCGCACGGACGGCATCGAGAAACTCCGGACCCGACGAGCTGTCCGACCCGTGATGCCCGACAACCAGCAGCTCCGTATCCGGGAGTTCATATTCTGAGATCAGACGCCGCTCGGCATACTGGGGCGCATCGCCGGTGAAGAGCATGTCGAAGCTCCCGACGGAAACGAGGCTCATGATACACCGCTCATTGGCATCATCAGGGCCGGCGCTTACTTTCTCTGCCGCGTCCGGAGCGAAAAGCTTCAGGCTGATGTTTCCCCTTTGAAGCCATTGATCCTCCCGCAGGCGTATGAGCTCCACGCCGTGGGCCTCCGCCGCAAGCTCAATGGAGGCGAGGATTCCCTCATCCCTGTCCGCATCCGGCGAGAAGATAATCTGCTCCACCGGCATCAGCTCCAGCAGCATGGGAACTCCGTTGGCATGATCCTCGTGGAGATGGGAGAGCACCAGTGTATCGACTTTAGTCCGGCCTGCGCTCTCCAGCCAGGTGGCGGCGGTCTCACCGGCATTGCTCAGCGTATTCATGCCGCCGCAGTCGAACATCAACGTCTCGTCCCCGGAGAGGACACAGACACAGGCGCCCTGGCCCACATCCACCGCGGCCACCACCGCATCCGGGCTGCGGTACCACTGACGTGCCGCCGTGAGCGCGGCAATAAGGCTCAGGAGCCCGAGGCCTATGGGCAGCAGCACCCGCAGCCGGCCGCCGTTCTTCCAGCGCCAGGCAATAAACGCCAGCCCGTAACACAGCAGCAGCCAAAGCAGCATTTCCGTGCCCCGCATGGCGACCAGATGATGGGGCAGCCGGCAGATCAGGCGGGCGAGGACCATCAGATAGCGTGCAAACATCTCGGCGGGAAAAGCCAGGACTCTCCCCAGGGGCAGGAAAACGGTGCCCGCCAGGCAGCTCAGCCAGCCGAAGCTGAAACACAGGGAGACTGCCCACAGTCCCAGCAGATTTGTCAGCGGTGAATAGACCGCAAGGGTCCCGAAATGCAGCACTGTCACCGGGGCCGAAGTCGCCAGCACCGCCAGGGATGCCGCCACCACCGAAACCGGAGCCCGCAGTTTACTCTGCTCCCCCAGGGCAAGGGCGTGCATCATAGCGTCGGTCAGCGGTTCCGCCAGAAGAATCATGCCCGCCATGGCGGAAAAGGACATCTGCAGACTGATGCTGGCACAGCTGAAGGGATTCAGGAGCAGAATCAGGGCCAGAGCCGCGCCCAGTGTGGTCGGTCCGTCATTCTCCCGCCGGAAAACAGGGGCCATCAGAAGGACCGTCTGCATAATTCCAGCCCGGACCGCCGAGGGGGAAGCTCCGGTCATGAGAACGAAGAACCAGGCCAGCAGGATCCCGGTAATGGAAGAAGCCGGCTTTGCCCCGAAAAGCAGCTGAATCATTCCGACCAGGAAGGCAATGTGCATTCCGGAAACCGCAACGATGTGCATAAACCCCGCGCCGCGCATGCTGGCATACAGCGGGATATCCCGGTAGAAATCCGTTTTGTCCCCCAGCATCAGCGAGCGCATGAACACCGCCGTATCTTCACTGAAAAATCCGGCGGCAAAGGCTGAGAGTCTGCCGCTGAGGCGCGCCGCCAGCGTGCGAAGGGTGGGCGCTGTTTCCGTCAGGACATCCACAGCGTGCAGCGTGCCGGTCAGATAAATATCCTTGGAAACGTAGTTGTCATTCCTCTCGCCATAACGCAGATCCGCCCGGCGGAGCTTTGCCGTAACCGTCAGCAATGTGCCCGGTTCCGGGAGGGGACCAGCAAATGCGCCCTGGTCTGAGGCCTTCTCTTCGCCTTCGTCATTGAGCAGAGCATCATCCCCGGAAAGAAGCCCGCGATAGTCGTAGAGCATCAGGTCCAGCTTCGGGGCTTCCGTCCTCCGGACATGGACGCGGGTATAGCGGTCGTATTCCTGCGGGGTTTCCATGACGCAGACCCGCAGCGTCTGCTCCGCGCCGTCCCACTCCTCCGCATAGCGCAGGGTGCGGTTCCAGTGGAACAGATAAGCTCCAAGGCCGAGCGTCACACCGAGAAAGCACAAAAATCCCCGGTAAAGCAGGTCATTCCGGTTTCTGAGAAGGAAACACAGTACCGCCAGCGCCAGGCTGCACAGAGCGATCCCCGGCAGCGCCACCAGCGGCAGAATATAATAAGAGAGAAAGACCGCACAGGCCAGCGAAACACAGACGCCCGCCAGTTTGCGCATCTTTCTCTCCCCCTTCCGTCTGATTCAGACCTTGCCCGATTCAGACGATCTTTTCACCCAGCTTCCGTCCCCCGATCAGGTGGAAATGCAGGTGCATGACCGTCTGACCGGCATCGGCGCCGCAGTTTGTGATGACGCGGTAACCATCCGCCAGCCCCTCTGCGGCAGCAATCGCCGGGATCGCCCGAAGGCAGGCAGCGGCAGCGCCGGCGTTTTCCGCCGTGACCTCATTCAGGGACGAGATGTGCTCTTTCGGTACGACCAGCACATGCACAGGAGCCTGGGGGTTAATGTCGCGGAAGGCAAAAACCTGATCATCCTCGTAGACTTTACTGCTGGGGATCTCCCCGGCAATGATTTTGCAAAACAGGCAGTCGTTCATGATTCTTTCTCCTTTGATACGGTTTATCCGATAACTTCCTCAACGAAAGGCCTGAAACTCTTCAGGGCTTCATCCAGTTTTGAGACGTCGGTGCCGCCGCCCATGGCGGAGTCCGGACGTCCGCCGCCTTTTCCGCCGGCAACAGCGGAGACCTTCCGGATCAGATCCCCGGCCTTCACCCCCGCTGAAACAGCGTCCTTGCCGCAGACGCAGAGGAAGCTGAGCTTCTCCCCGTTCACCGCAGCCAGAAGCGCCACGATGGCGGGCTCCTTATCCCGGAGGAAATCGCCCTGCTTGCGCAGCTCGTTGGGATCGCCCTCGGTCTTCAGGGTCAGAACTTTCACGGGGCCTACCGCCTCGGCACCGGCAAGCGTGGCGCCGGCATCTCTGGCCGAAGCCTGATCCCGGAGCTGCTGGAGGCTGCGGCGCAGTTCCTTCAGTTCCGCGGCCTGCTGATCCAGCTTCTTCGGAAGCTCGGCGGGAACCGTCTTGAACCGGCCGGCGGCATCCCGAAGGAGCTCCGCCTGTTCCCGGTTATGCTTCAGCGCGGCAAGGCCCGTCAGCGCCTCAATACGGCGGACACCCGAGGCCACAGAGCCCTCGGAGAGCAGAAGGAACTGACCGATCCGCGCGGTATTGGCAACATGGGTACCGCCGCAGAGCTCCAGGCTGTAGCCGCCCATATTCACAACGCGCACCACATCACCGTATTTTTCGCCGAAGAGCGCGGCCGCATGGGTTTTCTTCGCATCTTCCAGGCTCATCTCGGTGGTTACCACCGGGTAATCCGCCAGGATCGCGGCATTCACTGCATCCACGACGGCCTGCAGCTGCTCCGCCGTCGGGGCGGAGAAGTGGGTAAAGTCAAAACGAAGAAGATCCGTGTCCACCAGCGAGCCTGCCTGGTGCACATGCTCGCCCAGCACATCCCGCAGGGCTTTATGAAGCAGATGGGTAGCGCTGTGGGCGCGGCAGAGAGCGGCACGACGGGCGTTATCACGGGTTACCGTGACTTTATCCCCGACCACGGCGCCGCCTTTGAGGACCGTGCCGGTATGCATAAACTTGCCGCCCTTGTTTTTCGCAACGCTGTGTACCTCAAAGGTAAGGCCGCTGTTTTCGATCAGGCCGCAGTCTGAGAGCTGACCGCCCATCTCGGCATACAGAACACTGCGGTCCAGAACCAGAATGGCCTCGGCCCCTTCGGGCGCATAGGTGCAGAGCTCGCCTTCGCTGACAATGGCGAGGATTTCAGCCTCGCAGCTTTCCTGGTCATAGCCGACAAATGCCGTTTCCGGAATGTCCTTCCCGAAGCTGATGCCTTCCCAGCCCAGGTCACCCAGACGTTTTCTGGCCTCCCGGGCACGGACACGCTGCTCCTCCATCAGAGCGTGGAAGCCTTCCTCGTCCACGGTCATCCCCTCGTCGGCGCACATCTCCAGGGTCAGATCCACGGGGAAGCCGTAGGTGTCATACAGCCGGAAGGCATCCGCACCGGAGAACACGGTTTCGTTCTTTTCCTTGTGGGCATTCAGCAGTTCGCCGAAAATGCGAAGTCCGGCATCAATGGTCTTTCCAAACTTCTCCTCCTCGCTGAGGATTACCGCCGTGATGGTTTCCCGCTTTTCTCTCAGCTCCGGATACTGTCCGCCGCTGACCTCCACCACGGTGTCCACGATGCGGTGAAGGAAGGGCTCGTTGACGCCAAGGAGCTTTCCGTGGCGGGAAGCCCTGCGCAGAAGCCGGCGCAGCACATAGCCGCGGCCCTCGTTGGAGGGGAGGATCCCGTCGCTGATCATAAAGACAGAGCTGCGGATGTGGTCGGTAATGACACGCAGGGACACATCGGTCTTGTGGCTCTCACCGTAGTAGGCCCCCGTAATCTCACTGACCTTGTGGGTCACGTGCATGACGGTGTCCACATCGAAAAGTGAATTCACATCCTGGCAGACCACGGCCAGGCGCTCCAGGCCCATGCCGGTGTCGATGTTTTTCTGCTTCAGCTCGGTATAGTTGTTGTTGCCGTCATTGTCAAACTGGCTGAAAACGTTGTTCCAGACCTCGATGTAACGGTCGCAGTCACAGCCCACAGTGCAGGTGGGCTTCCCGCAGCCGTACTTCTCGCCGCGGTCATAGTAGATTTCGGAACAGGGGCCGCAGGGGCCTGCGCCATGCTCCCAGAAGTTGTCCTCCTTGCCGAAACGGAAGATGCGCTCAGGGGGGATACCGATATCGTGCTCCCAGATCCCGAAAGCCTCATCATCATCGACATAGACGGAGGGATACAGACGGTCGGGGTCCAGACCCACCCACTCCGGAGAGGTCAGGAATTCCCAGCTCCAGGCAATTGCCTCTTTCTTGAAGTAGTCGCCAAAGGAGAAGTTTCCAAGCATCTCAAAAAAGGTCCCATGGCGGTCGGTCTTGCCGATGTTTTCGATATCACCGGTACGAATGCACTTCTGGCAGGTGCAAACCCGGTGGCGGGGCGGCTCCTGCTCACCCTTGAACCAGGGCTTCATGGGCGCCATTCCGGAGTTGATAATCAGAAGGCTCCTGTCATTCTGCGGGATCAGGGAAAAGCTGGGAAGCCGCAGATGGCCCTTGGTTTCAAAGAAGCTGAGAAACATCTCTCGCAGTTCATTCAGTCCGTACTTTTTCATGTTCATTCTTCCTTTTCGGTTTACTTATCCTGTTACGATTTCCGCCTGCGACTGACCGCTGTAGTCCTGCGTCGCCACAAAGGCGTCAAATTCCTCCTGGGTGGTAAAGAAGCGGTGCCGTCCGGCATTCACATCCAGCGCATAATAGAGATACTCTGACTGCGACGGCCGAAGGGCAGCCTGAAGGCTGCTGCGTCCGGGGTTGCAGATTGGCGTCGGCGGCAGGCCGGAGACGCGCCGGGTATTGTAGGGGCTGTTTTCCCTCAGCATCTCCGCGGTGGGCGCGCCCTCATGGTCGGGATGGACATACAGAATCGTCGCATCAATGCCCAGGTTCATACCGCTCCTCAGACGGTTGTAGATGACGGATGCGATATCCGCCCGTTCCTCGTCATCGGCAGCTTCCTTTTCGATCATGCTGGCAATGGTCACAATTTCCCGCAGCGTATAACCGCTCTCTTCAACCTGAGCCATAATCTCATCCGTAAGGAGGGCGTTAAACTGCTCCAGAAACTTGTTGATCGTACTGGAGGCCTGCATATTCGCATAGAAGTTGTAGGTGTCCGGGAAGAGATAGCCCTCCAGCCGAAGCTCGTCCTGGTTTTCGTTCTCCCCGAGGAAATCATAGTTGAAGCTGTAGGATTTCGCCGCTTCGATCAGGTCTTCATAGCTGCTGACACCGTTGCGCTCCAGCTGAATGAACATTTCCCGCATGGTCATGCCCTCAATCAGCGTTACGTTGACGGTGACCGCACCGCCGCCGTTGGGCCGCATATTCTGGATCAGGGCACGGTAATCATAGCTGGATTCCAGAACATACTCCCCCGGACGGACCTTGGTGTCGGCATTGGCGATTCTGCAGAAGGTCTCGAACAGCCAACGGTATTCGATGAGCCCCGCCTGTTTCAGCGTGTTGCTGAGATAATCGAGGTCCACTTTTCTCACCGTCTTCTGCCCGGTCACATTTCCCTCTTCATCCGTCACATCCACCACTTCGCTTCGAAAGGCCGTCTCCGGCAGAACCACCGTGGCAGTGAAGGTGTCCTTGTTCAGTGCCAGCATATCGCTGGCGGCCATCCAGGCCAGACACGCGAGAATAATACTCAGGCACAGAATGAACACCGCGTACATCAGTCCGCCGAGGCAGCCGGTCCGGTTGTCGTCCCGCCGCTGAATCGGATGGTAGTGAAGGCTGGGAATATCCTGATCCTGAGCCGCGGATTCGTCCGCCCAGTTTCGTTCCTCCGGGCTCAGCCGGCCGGAAGCGACCCGAATCTCATCGATTTTGCCGGAGGCTTCATTTTTCCCTGTGCCGACACGAAGCTCCCTGAGTTTCCGGGAACTGCCTGTGTTTTCATTCAGTTTGCGGCTGTCGCTCAGCTTCTGACTCTCACTGAGCTTGCGGCTTTCACTCAAAGACTTACTGTCGCTCAGCTTGCGGCTCTCGTCTTCATGCAGCTGAAAAATACGGTCAATGGATTCACTGTCCCTGGGCACATCCTCACCTCCCCCCGAAAAAACGCGTCCGTTGTCATTCATCAGACGGAAATCCGCCCGTTACAGGGAGATCCGGGAGAACACCTCGCCGATCTTCTCGTGGATGACAAGATTTGCATAGCCGTCATAAGGCGTCTCACTCAGGTTCACCAGCACCAGCCTGCTGCCCCGGTAGTAGCGCACCAGCCCGGCAGCGGGATAGACATTCAGGCTTGTGCCGCCGATAATCAGAATATCCGCATTCCGGATATACCTTACGGCCTCCTCCATGATGTCCTGGTCCAGCGGCTCCTCATAGAGCACAATGTCCGGACGGATCACACCGCCGCAACTGCAGCGGGGAACACCTTCGCCGTGGTTGATCACTTCCTGAGGATAAGGCTTGCGGCAGCGTGAGCAGTATGCACGGAGAATACTGCCGTGCAGCTCCAGCACCTTTTTGCTTCCGGCCGCCTGGTGCAGACCGTCAATGTTCTGGGTAATCACAGCACGCAGCTTCCCGGCTGCCTCCAGTTCCGCGAGCTTCTTATGGGCGCGGTTTGGCTGAACACCGTCAATCACCAGTTTTTCCCGGTGAAAACGGTAGTATTCCGCTGGGTCCCGCTCAAAGAAGCTGTGGCTCAGGATTTCCTCCGGGGGATACTTCCACTTCTGATTGTAAAGACCGTCAACACTCCGGAAGTCCGGAATCCCGCTTTCGGTGCTGACACCCGCACCGCCGAAGAAGACGATATTGTCACTGGACTGCACCCAGTCATTCAGTTTCCTGATTCCTTCTAAATCCATGAAAACCTCCCTGTGAATCCGTCGCAACCTCTGTCCTTACTCAATGAGCGCCACCGCGTGGGCGGCAATACCCAGGCCCTCTCCCGTAAAGCCCAGCTTTTCTTCCGTGGTGGCCTTGACGTTCACGTCCCCGGTACTCAGGCCCATAACCTCCGCAAGTCTCTCCCGCATGGCGGGAATGAAGCCCGCCAGCTTCGGCCGCTGGGCGATTACGGTGACATCTGCGTTGACGATCCTGAAACCGCGATCCGCCAGCATGGCGCAGACCTGCCGCAGAAGCTCCAGGCTGTCCGCCCCGAGGTACCGGTCATCATGATCGGGAAAGTGCTGTCCGATATCCCCGAGGCCGGCCGCACCCAGCAGCGCGTCCATCAGGGCATGGGTCAGCACGTCCGCATCCGAGTGCCCCAGAAGGCCCTTCTCATAAGGGATTTCCACCCCGCCGAGAATCAGTTTCCGGCCCTCCACCAGACGGTGGACATCGTATCCGTGACCGATTCTCATGCGCCTTTCCCCTTCTGTTCGGCAGGCACGGCCGCCGGGACGGATGCAGCCGGAGAAGCCGCAACGGTCCCGCCCTGTTTTCTTTCCTTGCGGCTGGCAAGAATCGCCCTGGCCATCACAAAGTCCTGGGGCGAGGTGAGCTTGATGTTCTCTTCGTCTCCCTCGACAGCCTGAACAGCAAGGCCCATCCGTTCCACCGCGGCGGCGTCATCGGTAAAGACCAGCCCGCGCTCCACGGCGTCGGTCAGTGCACCCTTCAGGATGTCTGTCAGAAAGACCTGAGGGGTCTGAACCCGGACCACATGTTCCCGGTCGCAGGTTCCGGCCAGAGCGCCGTCTTCGCCCACTTCCCGCAGGGTATCGACGCTCTTCAGGACCGGCACAGCCGCATACTGGACGCTGGCTTTGGCGATGCAGCGCTGGATAAGCTCCCGGCTGACGAAGGGCCGGGCCCCGTCATGAACGGCGGTAAGGGCGCAGTCCTTCTTCAGGGCCATCACGCCCGCCAGCGTCGATTCTGTCCGGGTCTTTCCGCCGGCAACCACCGCGCTCACCTTTTCGAGGCCGTAGGTTTTGCAGAGACCCGCAATCTCTTCCAGGCGGTCATTCCGGGTAACCACGACAATCTCACTGATCAGCGGGCTGAGCTCAAAGGGCTGAATGGCCCGGACCAGCACCGGCTGCCCTTCCATCATCTTGGTCAGCTTGTCAAAACCCATACGCTGGGAACTGCCCGCAGCCACAATGACGGCGGCGCAGCGGAGGGGTTCCTCTTCTTTACGATACTTCTTATAAAGCGAAATCAGATCCATTTCTGTCTCCATAAGGCGGCCTGCCTCTGCTGCCGCCGCATTGCCGCAGCGCGCGGATTAAGCGGCGGGGAACGGCAGGCCCGTTCTGTTTTACCGCAGCTGACGCATGCGGTAGAAGTTCATCATGCCGTCCTTCATTTCATCCAGATGCTTGAGCATTTTACCTGCCCCATAGGTGGCACAGGAGATCGGATCATCCACCGGGATGGTACGGATGCCGGTACTGCGCTCAATGAGACGGTCCATTCCGTATACCAGACTGCCGCCGCCCGAAATGATGATGCCGTTTTGTTCCAGGTCACCCACCAGCTGGGGCGGGGTGCGCTCCAGCACGGAATGAATGGCCTCCAGAATATTGTTCATCGGCTCCACGAAAGCCTCGATCAGCTCGTTGGAGCTGACATTCACGGTCTTCGGCAGACCGTTTGCCAGGTTGCGGCCCCGCACCTCTTCCATGCCCAGGTCCGGGCGCTGCATCACACAGCCGATATTCTTCTTGAGTTCCTCAGCCGCCGTTAGTCCGATGAGCATGCCGTACTTTTTGCGGATGTACTTGACGATCGCTTCATCAAAGCTGCCTCCGGCGGTTTTGATGGATTCACACTCCACAACGCCGCCGGCGGAGATCATGGCGATCTCCGTTGTGCCGCCTCCGATGTCAATGACCATATGCCCGTCCGGCTTGGAGATGTCCACGCCGGCACCCAGAGCTGTCGCCACACCGGTTTCCAGCAGGAACACCTTCCGGGCACCCGCCTCAATCGCGGCGTCAATGACCGCGCGCTCCTCCACGCCGCTGATACTGCTGGGGACACAGCAGAGCATGCAGGGTTTGAAAAGGCTGAAGGAGGTGATGCGGCTGACCAACTCTTTCTGCATCTGCGCCGCCATTTCATAGTCTGAAATCACGCCGGCGCTGATGGGCCGGATTGCCACGATGTTGGCGGGGGTTCTGCCCAGCATGCGCTGAGCATCCTGACCCACCTTCATGATTTTCCCGCTGAATTTATCCACCGCCACAACGGTCGGCTCCCGGGCCACAATGCCCTTTCCCTGCTCAAACAGAAGGGTGCTGGAGGTTCCCATGTCGATGGCAATGTCTCTTTCAAAAATCTGTATTGGCATTGATCATATCTCCGTAATCAGGATTTTTCATTCCGTGCCAGTGTGAGGCCAAAAACCTCCTTCGCTCCCGCCGCGAGGAGCGTTTCCGCCGCCTCGCTCAAAGTAGCTCCGGTGGTCACAATATCGTCTACCAGCAGAACTCGCAGACCCGTCACATCCGCCGCCGCCCGATAGACGCCGCGAACATTCCTTCTGCGTTCCTCCGGGCCGCCTGCGCCGGACTGGGCCCTGTTATGCCTGTGCTTTACCAGAAGGTGACGGCATTCCAGCCCCCGCCTCCGGCTGACTTCCTCCGCCAGAAGACGGGCCTGGTCATAGCCGCGCCGGCGCAGCCGGCGTCGGCTCAGCGGAACCCAGGTAACGCAGTCCACTTCAGGGTTATGGCGCCCCAGGCAGTCCGACATCAGTTCTCCGTAAATCCTGCAGTAAGCTGCGGCGCCGTGAAACTTATAACGTTGAAGCGACCGCTTCACATCCCCTGTATAATACAGCGGAGAAGCGCAAAGCGCAAGATGGGGAAACTGCTGAATCTCACCGGATTCAGAGGCAAAGGGCAGGTGCTTTTCACAGTCCGGACAGATCATCCGGCCGTCACGCACCAGCCTCCGGCAGAAAGCGCACCTGGGCGGATACAGCAGATCCAGCAGCCGATCGGTCCACCGGTTCATAGTCCGGCCGCCTTCAGAAGGCGTACCCTCAGCGCGTTATACCGCCGGGTTGGCGCCACATTGTCAATCATCTGAAAGGCAGTCCGGTCGCTGCCGACCAGAATCAGCAGCTCTCTGGCCCGGGTGACCGCCGTGTAAAGAACCATCCGGGTCAGAAGCCTCCGGCCCGTGTCAGAGAGCGCCAGCACCACCGCACGGTACTCGCAGCCCTGGGCCTTATGCACCGTCAGAGCCCAGGCGTGTTCCAGATCCTCCAGCATCTCAGGCTCGTAACTGGCCAGCCTCCCGTCAAAGTCCACCGTCAGTGTCTGCTCCTCCGGATCGATGGCCTTCAGGATACCGATATCTCCGTTAAAGATGCCCGCACCCTCGCTGCCATCAGCCCGCTGCCAGAGAATATCATAGTTGTTGCGGATCTGAATCAGGCGGTCGCCCTCGCGGAAAATCACACCATGGGCCGCCCTTTCTTTTTTTTCGGGGGAAGGCGGATTCAGAGCTTCCTGCAGCCGCCGGTTCAGGGCCACTGTTCCGCAGTCGCCCTTTCGTGTGGGCGAGAGCACCTGGATCTCCTCCGCGGGAATCTTCATTCTCGCCGGGAGGCGCTCACTGCAAAGCTCAACCACAGTGTCCGCCATACTTCCGGCCTGGATTCTGTTGAGGCGGAAGAAGTCTCCGCTGTTTTCCGAAAAGTCCGGGTGCTCCCCACGGTTGATCATATGGGCATTGCGCACAATCCGGCTTTCTCCCTTCTGGCGGAAAATCTCCGTCAGCTTCACCGTCGGAACCGTCCCGCTGCGAAGGATGGCGGAAAACACATCGCCCGGCCCGACAGAGGGCAGCTGGGACGCATCCCCCACCAGAATCAGCCTTGCATGATCCGGAAGAGCTTCCAGCAGCGCGTTCATCAGGCGGATGTCCAGCATGGAACACTCATCAACAATCAGCGCGTCACACTTCAGCCTGTCACTACGGTTCAGGGAGAACACGGGCTTCCCGCTCTCTTCGGATCTTTTCGCACCCAGCAGCCGGTGAACGGTGGCCGCTTCGGCGCCGGTCAAATCCGCCATCCGCCTTGCGGCACGGCCGGTGGGCGCAGTCAGGAGAGTTTTCAGGTGCATCCGGTCATACAGCCGGACCAGAGCGCGCAGGGAGGTCGTCTTTCCGGTTCCCGGACCGCCCGTAACCGCCAGCAGATGTTTCCGCATCGCCAGACGCAGGATTTCCTTCTGCAGGGGCGCAAGCTTCAGTTCCTGTTCCGCTTCCAGCTCTGCAAGCAGTTTTTCCGGATCCCCCGGTAAAACGGTGCTTTCCTCAGCCGCCAGGGCGGCAAGACGCTCCGCCGTGAAGCACTCCGCCCGGTACAGTTCCGGCAGGTAGCAGGCATCCTGCCCCGCCGCTTCTTCCCGTATCAGTTCCCGGGTTTCGCTCATGTCCTCCAGCGTTTGCGCCACTTCGTCCTCTGCGAGGTTCAGCTGCTGGGCAGCCGCCGCACAGAGCTTGGCAAAGGGAATGAAACAGTGGCCGTTTCTTTCATTGTGTTCCAGAATAAAGCGGATTCCAGCCCGGATCCGGTTGGGATCCGATTCGGAAATCCCCAGTTCCGCAGCCAGCCGGTCCGCCGCTGCGAAGGGCGCGCCGACTCCCTCCGCCGTCAGGAGATAAGGGTTGGCGTTCACCAGCCCGAGGGCCTGATCACCGAAACAGCGATAAAGACGGACAGCGTATTCCGGGGCCGCGCCGCAGGAGGCCAGCATCATCACCAGCTGCTTCAGGCCTTCCTGCCGCCGGTAATCCCGGGAAAAACGCTCGGCCTTCTTCAGGCTGATGCCAGGGACCTCCGCCAGCAGGTCCGGCTCTTTTTCAAGCACCATCAGGCTGCGTTCTCCGAAGCGGTTGACGATCTGGCTGGCCGTTGCAGGACCGATACCCCGGACCGTCCCGGCGGCGAGGAAGCGGAAGATCGCCCGTTCATCCACCGGAGCTCCCCGCTCGGAGGATTCCGCCACAAACTGTCTTCCGTAGCTGCCGTGAACCGTCCAGCTGCCGTAGGCCGTGATGGTTTCCCCCGGCCAGGCATAGGGGAAAGTGCCGACAAGGGTTTGCTCCTGCCCGTCCTGATCCGTCAGGCTCAGGACGGCATAGCCGTTCTCCTCGTTGCTGAAAATCACGCTCCGGATCACACCGCTCAGCGTCTCAACTTCCTCTTCCGGGCTTTCCGGCAGATTCTCTAAATTGTCAGAAGCATCTCTCTCGTACACGTCCCGCTTCTTCCTTCTGTTTTCTTTTCACATAACAAATCAAAAGCAAACCGCCTGCCGCATCCGGACCGGCCGGCTTTCCTGTCAGGCCTGCTCCGCTGCCTCCAGCACCTGCTTAAGATAACGGCCGGTAAAGCTTTCCTCACAGGCGGCACAGCCCTCGGGCGTTCCGGCATAGACCAGCTCGCCGCCGCCGTCGCCGCCCTCCGGGCCCAGGTCGATGATATAGTCCGCCACTTTAATTACATCCAGATTATGCTCAATAACGATCACGGTATTCCCGGCATCGGTAAGACGCTGAAGGATATCCGTGAGACGGTGAACATCGGCCACATGCAGGCCGGTCGTCGGCTCGTCCAGGATGTAGACCGTGCGTCCGGTGGCCCTGCGGGAAAGCTCCGTTGCCAGCTTTACGCGCTGGGCTTCGCCGCCGGAGAGGGTCGTGCTGGACTGGCCCAGCTTCACATAGCCGAGGCCGACGTCAAAAAGAGTCTGGAGCTTTTCATGGATTTTCGGCTGATTCGAGAAGAAGTCACAGGCCTCTTCCACCGTCATATCCAGCACCTCGGCGATGTTTTTCCCCTTATAGTGCACTTCCAGCGTCTCGCGGTTATAGCGACGCCCGCCGCAGACTTCGCAGGGGACATATACATCCGGCAGAAAGTGCATCTCAATCCGGACCAGCCCGTCGCCGGCGCAGGCCTCGCAGCGGCCGCCCTTGGTGTTAAAGCTGAAGCGGCCCGGCTGGTACCCCCGCATCCGGGCGTCCTGGGTGGTGGAAAACAGCGTGCGGATCTCGTCAAACACGCCGGTATAGGTGGCGGGATTGGAACGCGGCGTCCGGCCAATGGGGCTCTGGTCCAGGGCGATGACCTTGTCCACGTATTCCATTCCTTCGATTCCCGTATGATTTCCGGGACGGGTCTTGGCCCGGTTTTTCTCCGAAGCCAGGGCTTTATAGAGGATTTCCTGGATCAGAGAGGATTTTCCGCTGCCCGAGACACCGGTAACACAGATCATTGTTCCCAGGGGGAACGCCACATCAATGTTCTTCAGGTTGTGTTCGGAGGCACCCCGGATAACAAGCTGCCGGCCATTCCCCTTCCTTCTTGTTCCGGGAACCGGAATTTTCTTCCGGCCGCTGAGGTACTGGCCGGTAACAGATTCCGGGCAGGCGCAGAGATCTTCCACCGTTCCGGCACAGACCACCCTGCCGCCGTTCACCCCGGCGCCGGGGCCGATGTCGATAATATGATCGGCGGCGCGCATGGTTTCTTCGTCGTGCTCCACCACTACCAGGGTGTTGCCCAGGTCCCGCAGACGGTAGAGTGTCTGCAGGAGTTTGTAGTTATCCCGCTGATGCAGGCCGATACTCGGTTCATCCAGAATATACAGGACCCCCATCAGGCTGGAACCGATCTGCGTCGCCAGCCGGATTCGCTGGCTCTCACCGCCGGAGAGCGTCCCGGAGGTGCGGGAGAGGGTCAGGTACTGCAGCCCCACACTGCTCAGGAAATCCAGCCGGCTTCGGATTTCCTTCACAATCTGCGCCGCAATCAGCTGTTCTCTCGGCGTAAGCCGAAGTTCACCGAAGAAATCCACCGCGCTCCGGACCGAAAGGTCGGTCAGCTCCGCAATGTTCTTTCCACCCACCGTGACGGCCAGGGCCGTTTTGCGCAGACGGCGTCCGCCGCAGGTGGGACAGGGGGTTTCCGCCATGCTGGCCTCAATATCCGCCCGCATGGCAGGGCTCTGGGTTTCACGGTACCGGCGCTCCAGATTTGGAATCACGCCTTCGAACTCACGCTGAATAACTCCGTAGCCGTTGGCCCGTTCATAATGCAGATCCAGCTTCTCCCCTTTGGTCCCGTAGAGGATGGCGTCCAGCGCTTCAGGCGGGAGCGTCTCAATGGGATCGGAGAGCCGGAAGTGATACTTCTCCGCAATGGCGTCGAAGTACATCCGGGCAATGCTGTCGGAGGCCTTTCCGCTGCCCCAGCCGGAGGCGTTCAGGCCGCCGTTTTCGATGCTGAGCTTCCTGTTCGGGAGGATCAGATCCGGGTCGATCTGCATCTGTATCCCCAGCCCTGAGCAGGTGGGGCAGGCACCGTGAGGATTGTTAAAAGAGAAGAGCCTCGGCGTAATCTCCTCCAGAGAGATGCCGCAGTCCGGGCAGGCATAGTTCTGAGAGAAGGAGAGCTCCTCGCCGCTTTCGTGCAGCTGGGCCGTCAGGAGCCCTCCGGACAGACTCAGCGCCGTTTCCGCCGAGTCTGTCAGACGGCGGCGGGCGCTTTCCCGCAGGGCAATACGGTCCACTACAATCTCAATATTGTGCTTTTTATTCTTATCCAGAGGAATCTCTTCCCCCAGATCATACACCAGGCCGTCCACCCGCGCCCGCACATAGCCGGAGCGCCCGGCATCCTCCAGCACCTTGCGGTGCTCGCCCTTTTTCCCGCGGACCACCGGCGCCAGCAGCGAAATCCGCGTCCCCTCGGGAAGCGTCATCAGCCGGTCCACCATCTGATCGACGGTCTGCTGCTGAATCTCCCGGCCGCAGTTCGGGCAGTGGGGAATCCCGATACGGGCATACAGAAGGCGAAGGTAGTCATAGATTTCCGTCACCGTGCCCACAGTGGAGCGGGGGTTTTTGGAGGTCGTTTTCTGGTCGATGGAAATCGCCGGGGAAAGACCGTCAATGGAGTCAACATCCGGCTTGTCCATCTGACCCAGGAACATCCTGGCATAGGAACTCAGGCTCTCAACATAGCGCCTCTGCCCTTCGGCATACACGGTGTCGAAGGCGAGGCTGGACTTCCCGCTTCCGGAAAGCCCTGTCACAACAGTGAGTTTGTCCCGGGGAATCACGACGTCAATGTTCTTTAGATTGTTTTCTCTCGCGCCTTTGATAATGATATTTTCCTGCATCGTTGATCCCTTTCCGTGAACAGTCTGAACCTGATTATTATACGCTTATCCCCGGTGAAGTTCAATAAAGAGTCTGTAAATTTCTGAACCTCTGCGAAAGAAATTGAACCGGCCCGCAGGCCGGTTCAAAAGACCGGGGCGCCTCCCGGCGCCCCGGATCCATATATTGCTGTCAGCGCCGCCCCTCAGCCTTTCGCCGTGGTCAGGAACAGCTCATAGTCGACGTTGTCGCCCGGATACTCGTAGTCCCCGATGTAATCCGCATTGTTGTAGGCGGTGTACTCACCCCAGCGGCATTCATAGGGCAGGTATTCCCAGTCCGCCGGAATGCTGACGGTCTCGGTGTAGCGGTTTGCCTCCTGGCCTTCATAGCTCTCCCAGGTCACGGATACCTCTCTCAGAGAATGATCCCAGCTGTCCAGGAACTTGAAGTCTGGAGCCTCAACATAATCGTAGCAGTTGCTGCCCAGTACTTCGCCCTCTTCTGACAGGACCATCAGCTCCCGCAGCACCAGCGTATTCCGGTCAAAGGCCAGCTTCTCCCGGTATCCGCCCCGGTACAGGCAGTCCGCCCAGATCAGGTTGTCTTCAATGCGGTCCAGCCGCAGAACGCTTGCATCCCGGAAGCTCTCCAGCAGCATGCTGTCCAGCGCCTCCCAGCTGCCCGCGGTGGTGTCAAAGGCGCCGATCCTGGCCCGGACAACGCCCGCATCGTCCTTTTCATAGTCGAACCAGCAGCCCCTGTACTGACCGCTGCAGTAGTCCGGCCCCTCCACCACAAGGGCGGGGTTGCCATTCCGGCTGAAGAGCCAGGTATTTCCGTTCTCCGGGAACTCTCTGCTGTACATGCAGACCGCCGGGTAGGCCTCCAGCACACTTCCCAGCCGATTCGCCTGCTCCACTTCTTCCCAGGTGAAGGTAAGCGCCGGGTCAACCTCGGGGGCGAAGTCCGGCAGTGTCACACTCTTCAACACCCAGGGGAATTCCCCGTCCGTCTGTTCCCCGGCCTCAAAGCCCAGGGTATAGACGGTTTCACCCTGAAGACCGCCGGCGAAATGCTGGGTCACCGTCGCATTCACGGTCTGGGCCGCAGACGGGTCGATTGACACTTCCACCTCAGTCCCCAGCAGCTCGTCAATGCGGTCTCTGAACCAGCCGAAGTCATAGCTGACGCCGTCCCGGCCGCGGAAGACCTGCGGCATACCGTAGTCCATAACCTCTTCCGGCTTCAGGTCCGTATCCTCGCAGCCGAGGGAGGCCAGGAACGCCTGCGCCGTATCCGCCGGCATCAGGTCCAGCTCCCGGGTGCGGTAGATCCAGGCGGAATACCAGCCCAGGGCTTCCCATGCAAAGGCAGGATCCGACGGAGAGGTTTCAACCCCGTAGCCGGAATCCCAGTAGGTCATCGCAACTGCAAAGGCCTGTCCGGCCACACTGTCGGCAAAAGCCAGATCCGACTCAGAAGGCACGAAGACCTCTTCATTTTCATTGGGAGAAGCCTCATCCCCGGGCAGAGCGCCCAAGGGGCCTTCTGCCGGGCCGATATTATCGTCACCCGCCGGCTCCAGAGGCAGATTATCGAGATTCTCCGGGTCCTCCGGAATATCACCGGGTACCGCGGCATCGGAGGGCAGGGATTTTTCTGCCGGGATCGAATCCAGCCCCAGCGCTTCCGCCTCCGCAGCGGGGCTCTCAAAAGCCTGGATTTCCTCTTCCCCGTCCAGCGCATAGGGCGTTGTCGCTTCGCCGTCCGACCCGGCCGCCAGGGGGCCTTCCGCCGGGCCGATGTTATCATCCCCCGCCGGCTCCAGAGGCAGCGCGTCCACATCTAACGCTTCAGCATCGGCGGCCTCATCAGAATGCTCAGCCTCCGCGGGTGCCTCCACGGCATTTTCGGTCCGGACTTCCTCCGGCACTTCCTCTGCCCCGTCAGGAAGAGCATCATCCGGAGCCGGAAGTACCGCCGAAGCGGCTTCCTCCGCCCCAAAAGAGTGCGGTGAGGTATCCAGTTTTTCCGTTCCGCAACCGGCAAGAACGGAAATCACAAATATTACGGTGAGAACAATGGCTATGGTCCTTTTCATGGTTTCCCCTCCGTTTTCCGACACCGGAACCGTCCGGTTTTGTTTCTGTTACCGACTATTTTACATGTATCAGGAAACTATTTCAAGTATCCGGCTGAAGAAAGTTCACCCGCCCGGCCTATTTCGCCGTCAGCGT
>CAMONN010000011.1 GCA_946620645.1 uncultured Clostridia bacterium | reverse complement strand
TTCGGCGGCTTCGGCGGCGGCTTCGGGGACTTCAGCGATATCTTCTCCAGTTTCGGCGATATCTTCGGCTTCGGCGGCGGCGCCACCCAGAGCCGGAATCCCAATGCGCCCCGCCGGGGTGACAACATCCGCGCCCAGCTGAATATCAGCTTTGAGGAGGCGGCTTTCGGCTGCGAGAAGGAGCTGAACATCCCCCGCATCGAGCCCTGCACCGACTGTAACGGAACCGGCTGCGCTCCCGGTACAACCCCGGAAGTCTGCCCCGACTGTAAGGGCAGCGGTCAGGTCCGCACCACCCAGCGCACCCCCTTCGGCATGGCGCAGACCATGAGTCCATGCTCCAAGTGCCGGGGGACGGGCAAGATTATTCACCAGCCCTGCAAGACCTGCCGCGGTATGGGCAGCGTCCGCCGCGCCAAGAAGATGACCGTCAAGGTGCCGGCCGGCATTGATGACGGACAGACCATCTCCCGCCAGGGCTACGGCAACGCCGGGGCCAACGGCGGTCCCGCCGGCGACCTGCTGATTACCGTCATTGTCCGGCCCCACGCCATCTTTGAGCGGGACGGAACCTCCATCCTCATGGAACAGGACATCAGTTTCGCTCAGGCTGCCCTGGGCGCCGAGGTAGAGGTCCCCACCCTGGACGGCAAGGTGAAGCTGACGATTCCGGAGGGAACCCAGCCCGGGGCGGTCTTCCGTCTGCGGGGCAAGGGGGTTCCCTACCTGCGGGGCAGCGGAAGAGGCGATCAGTTTGTGTCGGTGAATGTTTCGGTACCGAAGAATCTGACCGGCGCCCAGAAGGAGGCTCTCCGGGAGTTCGCCGCCGCCATGGGAGAGGAGCATACCCGTTCCGGCGGAATCTTCGGAAAAAAGAAAAGATAACACAGACCTCTCAGAAAGACAGAATAAAGACAGAATGCGGAAGGCCCGCCGATTGGCGGGCCTTCCGTATATTTTACTGTGCTGCTGAACACCCGCTGACCGGCGGCTGGTGCCCCCTGATGTTCAGAAAATCCAGTCGGCGTACTCCGCCAGGTCCGAGTACCAGGTCATGGAGGTGGTATGGGTGGTCCCGTCGGAGAAGGTCAGGGTCCGGGTCCGGGCATCGGTCATCCGGTTGTCCGAGACAAATTCGGAACGGATATAGACCAGGGTTCCGGTGGCCTGGGTGATTTTTCCGCAGGTGGCTCCGTTTACGAGGGAAAGGGTGTCGTAGGGGAGGATTGCGGTGAGATCTTCTCCCGCCGTGTTCTGAATCCGGAGCTGGAAGTCTTCGCTGCGTCCGTAGTAGACCAGGCCGTCGTCATAGGCCCGGCTGGAGAGCAGCCAGGCGCTTTTGTCGGTGGGCAGATCCTTCTCATCCGGGATGATGCCGATGTTGACCGGGCGGGATATGTACTCGTCAACGTTGCCCGCGGACAGGTTCACCGCCACAAAGCGCTCGTCGATATAGGCGTCCAGTTCCCCGCTCCGAAGAAAGTTGAGATGCAGGTCCGGGGCGAAGAGCTTGTCATATCCGCCGTCAACCAGAATGCTCAGTACCGTCTTGCCGCGGCTGCCGCTGAGAATCAGCTGGCTGAGGTCGTCGCTGAGCTCCCAGGTGCCGGACCCGGAATCGCTGGAATAGGTTCCGTCCTCCTCAATCACCAGGGGCCCGAACCAGGAGATGATGGGCCGGAAGAGGGGCAGAGCTTCCGAAAGCTCCGACCACTCGCCGGTGAGGTTCCGGACGACTTCGGAGTAGCGCCGGGCCTCACGTTCCGCGGCAGCGGCTTCCTCCGCCTCCAGGGCGGCCTGCTCTTCTTCCGTCAGAGCCGCTTCCTCCCCCTCAGCGGTTTCAGGGGCCGCATCGTCCCCGGAGAGACCGGGCAGACGGAAGTTTTCCCACTCGGCGATGCGCTCGGACAGGGATTTTCCGTCCTTTGACGTCTGGGTATTGTCGGGGTAGAGCCGGCCCAGATTATTTCCGCAGCCGGAGAGCATGAAAACCAGCAGCGCTGCAACCGTCAGCGCTGCCGTTCTTTCTAATATCCGAAAAAATCCCTGAGCTTTCACGCTTTTTTCCTGAAGACGAAGAGCTTTGAAAACACGTAGTTTCCAATGACCACCAGGACGCCGACGACAATCGTGGAAATAAATACGCTGATGCCGAGAACGTTGACCATCAGCATGTTCAGCAGCCATCCCATGATCCAGGTCGCCAGGCGGGAGCCCACAAAGCCCACCAGCTCGGAGAGAATGTTGGGGTTCTTGCTCTGGAAAACCCACTTCCGGTTTGTGGGATAGGCAAAGGCGATACCGGACACGTTTTCCACCACCGAGAGCACGGTGTTCTGCCCGACGGTGGGCAGCTTGGTCCCGGCATAGAACAGGAAGTTCCACAGGAATTTGCAGCCCCAGGCCACGACGGTGGTGAGTCCGCCGACGATGAGATAAACGAGAATCTCCCGATGTTTGATGCAGAATTCTTTTATTTTGTCCATTATCCGCGGTACTCCTCTATGATATATCTTGGGCGGCCCTTGACCTCGTCATAAATCCGGGCGATATAGTAGCCGATGATGCCGAGGCTGATCATGATAATGCTTCCGATGAAGAGCAGCAGCAGAATCACGGTGGTGAAGCCTCCCAGCGCGGTGCCGTTGAGCTTCTGGACGAGGGCCACAATGCCGAACACAATGGAAATGAAGAGCGTAATGAAGCCCAGCACCGTGACCAGGTGCAGCGGCACGGAGGAGAAGGAACCGATGTTCGTGATGGCGTACTTGATCAGGGAGCGGGTGGACCATTTGCTCACACCGGCGGTACGTTCGCGGACATTGTAGGTGACTTCGGTTTTCTTGAAGCCTACCCAGAAGCTCAGCGCCCGGAAGAAGACATTGCGCTCCGGCAGGGCGTTCAGGGCGTCGACGACCTTCCGATCCAGAAGCTTGAAGTCAGAGGACGAGGCCATGTCGATGCCGGTGGCTCTGCTGATGATGCCGTAAAAAGCGTTGGCGGCAAAGCGCCGGAACCCGGTTTCCTGACCGCGGTCCTCTTTGATGCCTTCGACCACTTCATAGCCCTGTTCCCACAGGCGGTACATTTCCACGATTTTTTCGGGCGGATGCTGAAGGTCGCAGTCCAGTACCACGCAGCAGTCGCCCCTGGCCTTTTCAAGGCCTGCGAACATGGCGGCCTCCTTGCCGAAGTTCCGGCTGAAGCAGACGCCGCACACCCGGGAATCCCGTTCCCGGGCCGCGCAGATTTCCTGCCAGGTTTTGTCCCTGGAGCCGTCGTTGATGAACAGAAGCTCAAAGGGGATGGCGGCCTTGTCCAGAATATCGGAGAGGGTTTCTGCCGCAACAGCAATCATTTTCTCCTCATTATAGGCTGGTAAGATGACAGAGAGCATAGGTTTTTCTCCTTCTGAGATACGGATTTGCGGGGGATTTACCGGGTCAGCAGCCAGGTATCGCTGAGGGCGTAACGGTAGAGATGCTCGCAGCCGGAATAGTCGCTGTTCTCCAGCAGCTCTGCGAGTACTTCATCGCTCTTAAAGCCGCTGCCCCACATGGAGTCCACATCGATGTAGACAACGCATTCGTCCTGCGGGCGCTCCGCCAGGTACTTCTTCAGGCCCCGGGACTCCGGATTCTCCGTGATATAGACATCGTCAAAGACCATCAGCTGCAGCATGTCCTGGGTGGGGGCGGCGTAATAGCCGGTTACATATACGCAGGGGGCCTCGGCGTGGGCCAGAACAATGTCGTTATAGGTTCTGTGCTCGTCGTAAATGTAGTCGGGGGTGGTCCGCAGGGACCATACCAGGGCCAGCGCCGCCGCGGCGGCGATCAGCCCGCGAACCTCACAGTGCCGGCTGAGGGCCAGCAGACAGAAGCCGGTGGCCAGGGTGCAGATGGGGAAGATGTTGTAGATATAGCGGCCCTCGAGAACCGGTGAAATAACGGCCGGGATAAACACCGTCGGTATTACCGGCAGCAGCAGAATCAGAAAACGCCAGTCGCTCCGGCGAAGGCGGGCGTCTTTGTGAAGCAATGCAAAGATCAGCCATAATAACAGGCAGACCACCGCCGCGCCGACGGCCACGGGCAGGCCGACCCGAATCTGCCCGAAATAATAACGGAGGCGGCCGGCCCAGGCGGAGATGTTTTTCAGGTTTGCCAGCGCGTCGCTCTGGGGGCCGAGACGGTTGCCGTTAAGCTGGTCAAAGACCGCCGGAAAGCTCAGCAGCATCAGTCCCACCGCCGTAAAGGAAAAAAGCGTGAAGCAGGCCGCGGCTTTCCAGTTCCGCCTGAACAGGAGGGTCAGAACTGCCGCCGCGCACAGGAAAAAGGCGTAGAACACAAAGTAGTACTGGGTGATGAGGCCGAGAAAAATCACCACGGCCACGGCCAGTTCTTTTTTTCGGGAGGGAGCCCGGAGCTCTCTTGCCGTCAGCAGCGCCAGCAGCACCGTGAGAAGCGTGACCAGCACGTACATGCGGATCATCAGCATGGTGCTCAGGCCTGCCTGGCTGAGCCCGTAAAACAGGGACATGGCGGCGGCGATCCACTCAGACCGGAACAGCTCCAGGCCCAGCGCGTACAGCAGCACCAGGGTGCCGAGATACAGGATCAGATCCGGAATCAGCCCGATCCATTTGGAGAAATGCCCCGGGACAAGGGACGAGCAGAAGTTCAGAATCCAGTAGTAGAGGGGGGGATGCACGTCCCGGACCTGGTTGTAGTAGACCGAGCCCGCGTCAAACCGCGCTTCGTCCTCGGTGATGGCGAGATAGTCGAAAAAGTCCTCCCGGGTCAGCGTCTGCTCGGGGATACGGTCGTGATCCCCGTCGGCCCCGCCGTTTCCGATAAAGGGCATGTAGCTGCTGTTGGAAAGCCCGTAGGTATAGATCTCGTCAATGAACATGCCGCTTTTCCACAGGCAGAAGTGCAGGCTTACGGCCAGCACCACCACCAGAGAAATGAACAGCGGCAGGTGACGGGGGAGCTTCCTCATTCCCTCAGACTGACGTGCCATCGGTCTCCGTCCGGTTCACCACAGCTTCAAAGTCTGAGATGTCACTGCGGAGGGAAGCGTCCGCTTTCGCCTCAGCCTGGGGAGCGCTGTCAAAAGAGGCCTTGTAGGCTTCAACTTCGGCTTCCTTTGCGGCGATGGAGGCGCGCAGGGCCTCCACCTGCTGAAACAGCGGCACAAAAAACCCTTCCGGAGACTCTTTGCTCTGCTCATAGCAGAGCTTTCCGATTTCGCAGAAGACGCGCTCCAGCTCCTTGTGGTCCCGGTTCAGGTCCAGGGTGGTCTTTGTGGCATTGCCGAAGGATTTGGCCCGCTGGGCGCCTTTCTGGTACACATCCAGCACGCCGGTTGCGGCGGCCGCATCCTTCACCTTGCCTACGGCGTCCGCGACGGCATCGCTCTCGGCGAATTCCCGGGCCTTTGAAAGAAGGCTTCCGACAGTGTCGGAAAAGAGTTCCCGGTAATCTTTCTGTTCTGACATTTTGTTCTCCTTCTTCTCTCACGACGGCTGGCCGTCGGAGTCTGTCTGCGGCGGAACCGCTGTTTCGCCGGCTTTTTTACTGAGACTGTGATTGTTTCGGTTTATAAAGAGCAGGGTTCCGGATACCAGCACAAGGACAAGGCTCAGCAGCTGGGACACCCGGATTCCGGTGCCGCCCAGGTACAGGCTGTCCGTGCGCAGACCTTCAATCCAGCTGCGGCCCAGGCCGTACCAGAACAGGTAGATCAGGAAACACTGACCCTCGTAGCGGCGCCTGCCCTTCCTGGTAAACAGAATCAGGAAGACAAGCCCGCAGAGGTTCCAGAGACTCTCATAAAGAAAAGTCGGGTGTACAAAGATCTGGGTCCCGTCCGGGGCGGTGAGCCCCATGCGGCAGAAAATGTCGGTTTCTGCCCCGAAAGCCTCCCGGTTGAAGAAGTTCCCCCAGCGGCCGAGGATCTGGCCGATCAGCACGCCGAAGGAGGCAACGTCCAGCATGGCCGGGACGGAAAGCTTTTTCGCTTTGCAGAACAGGAAAATGATGAGAGCTCCCGCAATAATCCCGCCGTAGATGGCGAGGCCCCCTTCCCAGACCGCCAGAATCTCGCCCGGATGCTGAAGATAGTAATCCGCCTGAAAAGCTACATAGTAAAGGCGGGCTCCGAGGATGGACAGCGGGATGAGCCAGATCATCATGTCGTAAAAGCGGTCCTCGGGAATGCCGAATTCAGGAGCCCGGCGGGCGCAGTAGAGAATCGCCAGCACAAAGCCCAGGGCGATCAGAATGCCGTAGAGATAGATGTGGCGGCCGAAAACGGTAATGAAGGAAGGCGGGTTGATGCTCCAGTTTCCCAGAAAGGGGAAACTGATGGCGGAATCCCGCTGAATGGTGGCGAACAGAAACGGCATGCCTTACTCCTTCCCGGCCTTCACGACCGAGAGAGCCAGCCGCTCCGGCTGCAGCGCCTCAGCGAGAAAAGCTTCGCAGTCCCGCTTCTCAATGGAGGCCATTACGGCCGGATAGTCCAGGTAGCAGAAGCCGTCAAATTCGTCCAGCGCGAGAGACACGCAGACATCGTCAAAATCCTCCATGGACCGCAGCGCCGACCCGATGCCGGCACGCCGCGCCCGCTCAAACAGAACGCCGTCAAGGCCTTCCCGGCCGATGCGGGCCACTTCCTCTTCCAGAGCCTTCAGTACGGCCTCCGGATCCCGGCTTTCACCGCCGAGAATCACCGTGCCGACGCCGGTGGAGAAGTCCGCGTCCGCGTCAAAGGAGCGGTTCAGCAGTCCGGATGAATAGAGCCGGTTGTAGAAGGGGCTGGATGGCCCGGCCAGCAGACGCATGGAAAGGGAGGCCGTCAGCTGCTGACGGAAAAGGGCGGAACCCTTTTCCGCGGGCTGAAGCTTGGCCCCGATGAGAAACTGGGGCGAGGCGACGGGCATGTTCAGAACCCGGCGCTGCTCCGCCGGCAGAAGATCCTCCGCTTCCCCGAAGAGCACCTCCGGAACGGGCTTCTCTTCCTGGGGAAGCTCCTCCTCCGCAATCGCCTGAATACGCTCGGGGTCCACGTCGCCGGCCACGCAAAGCACCATGTTCTTCGGCGTGTAGAACGCGGCGTGACAGGCGTAGAGGGTTTCGGCCGTGATTTCAGCGATGCTCTCCACCGTGCCGATCACCTTTTCCCGGATGGGGTGGTGCCGGTACAGCATCTTCAGCAGCTGGTAGTAGTTGGCGTTGCCGGGATTGTCTTCCCCCATGTGGATTTCCTGCCCGATGATGCCCTGTTCCTTCTGCACGGTTTCCGCGGTGAAATAGGGCGTTGAAACAAAGTGCAGCAGCATCCGCAGATTCTCCTCAAAGAGACGCGTGCAGTGAAAGTAGTAGCACGTCACGTCGGAGGAGGTAAAGGCGTTGGGGTCGGCGCCGTTTCTGGTGAGGAGCGTCAGGGCGTTGTCACCGTCCGGCAGGTCAAACATTTTATGCTCCAGATAATGGGCGACGCCGGCAGGCGTATCGTGAACCCGGCCGTCCAGCCGGAACCGGCGGTAGGTTCCGCCGTAATCCGTGGCAAACACCGCATAAAAGCCGGAAAAACCCTTCTTCGGAAGAACACGGATTCGCAGCCCGTTGGCTGCGGTCCCGATATAGAGCGTATCGCCTGTGGCGGGATAGTCTTTTTTCAGCATGGTCAAGCTTTGTCTCCTTCTTCTGGTACGGCTTCTTCGGGTTCGGCGGCTTCAGCGCCTTCCTCCGAAGGGGGGAGCGCCTTCAGCAGATAAATCTGATCACATTCCACGCTCCGCGCAATGGCCCGGACCCGGTCTGCCGTCACCTCCGAGACCAGCTCGGCCAGCTCCCGGGGACCGTAGTCCGCGCCGGTAACCGCCTGGGCCAGGAAGAAGCTTTCCAGCGCCCCCTGGGTGTCCGGAACGGAGTGCAGGTCGGAAATAACGCTGGCCTTGGCGGTTTCGAGATCCTCTTCCGTGATTTCTCCCTGCCGGAGCGCCTCCAGCTGGGCGAAGATCTCATCCTTTGCGGTGTCGTAGTTCTTTTCCTGAATCCCGGAGGAAACCAGCAGCAGCCCCTTGCGTACGTCGAGAATGGAACTGGCGTAGTAGCAGAGGGAGAGCTTCTCCCGCACGTTCAGGAACAGGCGGGAGCTGGTGCTGCCGCCGTACATCTCGTTAAACACATAGAGCGCCGGAAAGTCCGGGTCCTCCATGCATTCTCCCAGCCGCCATCCGATGACGAGGTTCGCCTGGGCCACATCCATCTCTTCCTCGGTGTAGCGGGGCTGTTCCTCCAGCGCGTTCATGCGGATGTCGGTGCCGATATCGGTGTTGATCTCCCCCCGGGGAAGGGTTGCCAGCAGCGCGTTCAGCATCTGCCGGACACGGGAAAGGGGCGCCCGCCCGCAGTAGAAAAGTTCAATGGGCGCTTCCTGCAGGAGGGTTTTATAATGCCGGCTGAGTTTTTTGTAGTTGATGCTCCGGCAGCTTTCCTCGTCGCCGTAGCGGCTCACCGCGAAGTCTTCGAAGCAGCACATCTCCTCCAGGCAGCGCGTTACGGCATAGGCGCGCTTGTTGTTGACCCGGGAGGCGATCAGGTCCAGCAGATTCTCCCGCTCGCTGTCCACATAGGCCGGCAGAAACAGGCCGCCCCGGGTGCGGGGGGAGAGAAGCATCTCCAGCGTCAGACCCAGGGCGTCCCCCAGCACCGACTCCCCCGAAGGAAGGAAATCGTCCTCCGGAAAGCTGGCGTAGAAGCCGCAGCACTGAACCTCTCCGATCCGGCGGACAGCCGGCTCAATCACCGTGCCGTACAGCTCTTCGAAGCGGGCGTTCAGCGCTTCCATGTCCGGGTACCCGGTGGTGCCGCGGCGCAGCACAAAGGGAATCAGCGCGTTCATGGAGGCGGTTTCCCGGCTGAGCTGGGACAGCAGATTGACGCTGAAACATGCGGTTTTAAATTTATCCTCCCGAAGGTGGGTCAGCCAAACTCCCTGGCGGATTTCAACTCTTGAAAGCTCCATCGTCGGCACTCCTTCCGGAAATCTGTGCCGGGTTTCCCGGATTCGGGCGGGGGATCCGGCACAGTCTCTATTCAATAATAAATTACTATAACACAAAACCGCGGAAAATGGTAGTGAAAGATGCGGCTGAGAAGAAGATTTACAAAGGAAAAACAGCTGACAAGAAAAAATACTTGACAGGCCCGTCCCGCCGCTGTATAATCAGCGCGCTTTAGAGAGGTGCCCGAGGGAAGGGGAGACGATCGTATGCCGGAAGACCACCTGCGACGGAGCATGCTGCTGGATTTTTACGGTGAATTTCTGACTCCCCGTCAGCGGGAATGCTATGAGCTCCACTTCAATGAGGACCTGTCTCTGTCAGAGATCGCCGAACAGTGCGGCATCAGCCGGCAGGGCGCCTGGGACAATATCCACCGTGCCTCGGATACCATGGAAAAGCTGGAAGCGAAGACGGGCCTCATTCGCCGCACGGTCAGCACCGACAGGCATCTCCGCCGTCTTTCGGAGCTTCTGGAACAGCTGGAGCTGAGCCTTCAGGCCGGCGCCGGTGCCGGAAGCGGAGCCGCGGAGGCGGAAGTGACCCCGGATGCGGTGGCGCTCCTCCGGGAGGCCAGGGAGGAAATCGGCAGCCTGCTGAAAACGGAAGACTGAGGAAAGCGTATGGCATTTGAAAGTTTATCTGACAAGTTAACAGCCGCTTTTAAGAGGCTTCGCGGAAAAGGCCGCCTGACTGCGGCGGATGTGAAGGAGGCCATGCGGGAAGTCCGCCTTGCCCTGCTGGATGCCGACGTCAGCTACAAGGTGGTGAAGGACTTCACCAAAAAGGTGACGGAGAGGGCCAGCGGCGCCGAGGTTCTGGAAGCCCTGTCCCCGGCCCAGATGGTCATCAAGATCGTCAATGAAGAGCTCTGCGAGCTCATGGGCGGGGAAAACCAGAAGCTGAACATGGGCTCAAAGTCTCCCAGTGTCGTGATGCTGGTGGGGCTTCAGGGCGCCGGTAAGACGACAAACGGCGCCAAGCTTGCCGGGTATATCCGCAAGCAGGGGAAGCGTCCGCTTCTTGCCGCCTGCGACATCTACCGCCCGGCCGCCATCAAGCAGCTGGAAACCGTCGGCGCGCAGCTGGATCTGCCGGTGTTCCAGATGGGGCAGACAAACCCCGTGGACATCGCAAAGGCCGCCGTGGAACATGCCCGCAAGCACGGAAACGACATTGTTTTTCTCGATACGGCCGGCCGTCTGCATATTGACGAGGAGCTGATGGACGAGCTCCGGAGAATCCGGGAGGCGGTGGAGCCGTCGGAAATTCTCCTGGTGGTTGACGCCATGACCGGTCAGGATGCCGTGAATGCGGCGGCCGCCTTTGATGAAGCGCTGGGCGTAACCGGCGTCATGCTCACCAAGCTCGACGGCGACGCCCGCGGCGGCGCGGCCCTTTCAATCCGTGCCACCACCGGCAAACCCATCAAGTTCATCGGAACCGGTGAGAAGCTGGACATGATCGAGCCCTTCCATCCGGACCGTATGGCTTCCCGCATCCTGGGCATGGGCGATGTTCTGACGCTGATTGAAAAAGCGGAACAGAGCTTCGACGAAAAAAAGGCCAAGGAAGCTGCGGAGCGCCTGATGCAGAACCGCTTCACCCTCTCGGACTACCTGGATCAGATGAACCAGCTCCGGGGAATGGGGGACCTGGGTGACATCGCCGGGATGATTCCGGGGGTAGACGCCAAGGCCCTGAAGGGGGCGAAGATGGATGAGAAGCAGCTGGCCCGTCAGGAGGCCATTATTCTGTCCATGACCCAGGCGGAACGGAACAACCCTTCGGTTCTGAACTCCAGCCGGAAAAAACGCATTGCCGCCGGCTCCGGCACTTCGGTGGTGGATGTGAACCGTCTGCTGAAGCAGTATGAAACCATGCAGCAGATGGTCAAGCAGCTCTCCGGAAAGAACATGAAGAAACTCCAGCGTAAAATGGGCCGCATGGGCGGCGGGGGATTTCCGGGGCTGTTCTGAATCTGGTTTACAACGCCGTTTCTGAGGAATGCGGTTTTGTAATAAATTGAATCTGATAATCTAATATGGAGGTGAAATAGGATGGTTAAAATCAGACTTCGCAGGGTGGGAGCAAAGAAGGCGCCCTATTACCGTATTGTTGTGGCGGATTCCCGGGCTCCCCGTGACGGCCGCTTCATTGAGGAAGTTGGTACCTACAATCCTGCTGTTGAGAGCGAGAAGCTGAAGGTCAACATGGATCGTGTGCAGTACTGGATTGCGAACGGCGCCCAGCCGACCGATACCGTACGCGGCCTCATCAAAAAGGTCGAAGCATAACGAAGGAGTCTCATATCCATGAAAGATCTCTTGACCTACATTGTACAGAGCCTTGTCGATCATCCGGATGAGGTCTCGGTGACTGAGCGCACCGCCGACGGCGAAACGATCTTTGAAGTTCGTGTTGCCGACGGTGATATGGGCAAGGTCATTGGCCGGCAGGGCAGGATCGTGAAGCAGATCCGCGTGCTGATGCGGGCCGTCGCCCAGCGAAAGGGCAAAAAAGTGTCAGTTGAGGTTTTGGACTGACATCGGAGTGTGAAGTGTGGAGAGTGGAGTGTGAAGTTGCATTTCACGCTTCACATTTCGCGTTTTAAGTGCGGATGGACGGAAGCTTTTGCTGAGACTGGGGCAGATGAATGAAGGAAGCATTTGTTGAAGCGGGAAGAATTGTGAACACCCACGGTGTTCGCGGTGAAGTGCGCATTGAGGTGTGGCTGGACAGCCCTGAGTATCTGAAGACTTTCCCGAGGATCTTTCTGGAGGGGAAGGAAATTAAGGTTCGCTCCTCCTTTGTGCACAAGCATTTTCTGATCGCAAAGCTCGAGGGGATTGACGACATCAATGACGCGATGCCCCTCAAAGGGAAAACCATCACCGTTGCGAGGGAAGACGCCGGCCTTCCCGACGGCGCGTACTTTCTGCAGGATCTGCTGGGCGCCGCCGTCCGGAGGGAAGACGGAACGGAGGTCGGCACGCTGACGGACATTCTGGAGCGGCCTGCTTCTGAAATCTATGTGGTGACGGACGGGGAAGGCCGCGAGCATCTGATCCCCGCGGTCCCGGCCTTTGTGATTGCGGCGGACGCCGATGCCGGCGTGGTTACGGTCCGGCTGATTGAGGGAATGTGACCATGGACCGCCCTCTGATGAAAATTGATATTCTGACCCTCTTTCCGGGCCACATGAGCGAGATGCTCCACGAGAGCATCCTGGGAAGGGCCTGCAGCAAAGGAATTCTGGATATCTCCTGCGTTCAGATTCGCGATTACACCGAGAACCGGCAGAACCAGGTGGACGACTACCCCTACGGCGGCGGCTTCGGCTGCGTCATGATGGCCCAGCCCCTGAAGAGCTGCCTGGATGCGGTAACCGCGAAGGCCGATGAGGCTGGGGAACGCCGCAGGCGGGTGATCTATCTCTCTCCCCAGGGCGCCCCCTTCAACCAGGAAACGGCCCGCCGCCTGCAGCGGGATTACGACCACCTGGTGCTGGTCTGCGGCCATTACGAGGGCGTGGATGAGCGCTTCCTGGACGCCTGCGTGGACGAGGAGATTTCCCTCGGGGACTTTGTCCTCACCGGCGGGGAGCTGGCGGCCATGGCGGTTGCGGACGCGGTCTGCCGGCTGGTGCCGGGAGTGCTGTCGGACCCCATGTGCTATATCGGGGAGAGCCATTGGGACGGCCTTCTGGAATACCCCCAGTACACCCGCCCGGAGGTCTGGGAAGGCCTTGCCGTGCCGGAGGTGCTGCTGGGCGGAGACCATGAGAAGGTCCGGCAGTGGCGCCGTCTGCAGCAGTTCGAACGCACCCGTGAGCGCCGGCCGGATCTTTTCGAGGCCTTTCAGCCGGTGACGGATCAGGACCGGCTGCTTCTGCGGGAAATGAAACGCCGCTCCGGCAGGAAACGGCTGACGGAGGCGCCCTGCTGCCGACCCGCCCGGGAGGAGGATCTTCCGCAGATTCTCCGGATCCGGGACGCCGCCCGGGAGAGCCTTGCCTGCCACAAGGTGGACCAGTGGCAGGGACCCTATCCCGATGACGACGCCTTCCTGCAGGATATTGCCCGGGGGGAGGGCTATGTGGTGCTCCACGGCGGGGACCTGGCGGGATACTTCGCCCTGACGGACCGGCCGGAACCGGCCTATGAGCACATCCGGGACGGCAAGTGGACCGAGGGGCTCAAAGCCTGTGTGCTGCACCGGGCGGCGGTGGCGGCGGAGTACCGCGGAAGCGGTCTTTCGGACGCTCTCCTGCGCTCGGCCGAGGAGCTGACTCGGAGCAAAGGCTGCCGCTGTATCCGGGTGGATACCCACCGGAAAAACAAATCCATGCTGCGCCTGCTGCGGGAGAACGGCTTCCGTTACAGGGGAAATTTACTGATCGGCCCGGAGCCCGGTCACGACCCGGCCCGGCAGTGTTTTGAAAAAGTCCTGAAGGAGAGAAATTCCGGCGCCGCCTCCGCCCCGGCGGGGAAGCCGGCGGATCCGGAGAAAAGCTCCGGGGACATGGAGTGAAAGACTATGAAGAGAACCAGAACCTTTACCCTGATTATGGCCATTTTCTGGACCGTCCTGGCGGTTGTTGCCGTGGTGCAGATCAGCCGCATGGGCCTGAGCACCCCTGAGATCATTGTGCTGATCTTTCTCGCCTTCGTCACGATCGCGGGGAACTGGCTCCGCTATTTTCGCACGAAATGAAGGGCTCCCTGACGGACAGTGAAACCATCCGGTCCCTGCTGACCCGCCACGGCTTTCACTTCTCCAAGGCCCTGGGCCAGAACTTCCTGATTGACGCCTCGGTCCCGGCCCGCATTGCGGACAGCGTTCTGGCGGACAGCGGCTGCGGCGTGCTGGAGATCGGACCCGGCATCGGCTGCCTGACGGCGGAGCTGGCGAAGCGCGCCGGCAGGGTGCTGACGGTGGAGATGGACCGCCGGCTGGAACCGGTCCTGGAGGAAACCCTGGCCGGTGAGGAGAATGTGGAGATTCTCTTCTCCGACATTATGAAGCAGGATATTCGCACCCTGGCCGGGGAAAAGCTCCCCCAGCCTGTAAAGCTCGTGTGCGCGAACCTCCCGTACCAGATTACCACCCCCGTGCTGACGGCCCTGGCGGAGGCGGACTGCTTCACCCGGATCAGCGTGATGATCCAGAAGGAAGTGGCGGAGCGGATCTGCGCCGGTCCCGGAGGAAAGGATTACGGGGCCTTCAGCCTCCTGATGCAGTGGTACTTTGAGCCGGAGCTCCTGTTTACGGTGCCGCCCCAGTGCTTCATGCCCCGGCCGAAGGTGACCTCCGCGGTGCTGCGCCTCACAAGGCGGGAGTGTCCCCCCGCCCAGGTGCGGGACAGGGCGCTTCTTTTCCGGGTGATCCGCGCGGCTTTCAACCAGCGGCGGAAGACGCTGGTCAACGCCCTCGCGGCGGGAATTCCGGAGCTGGGCAAGGAAAACTGTGAAAGAATTCTCAAACTTTGCGATTTGGACACAAATATCCGCGGTGAAAAGCTCTATCTTAGTGATTTTGCGAGAATCAGCAACGAAATTTATGCATTCCTCCAGCGTAATTTGTGAGGATAATGTATTGCATTTTTCAGTGAAACTGTGTTAAATTATGCGTTGGACTCAATGAAGAAATCCAAAGGCTGTTTTTAATTATTAAATGTGCGGAAAGGAACTATCAGTATGAGCAAAAAGTATGTCTATCTGTTCTCAGAAGGCAATGCCAAAATGCGCGAACTGCTCGGCGGCAAGGGCGCCAACCTTGCTGAGATGAGCAACATCGGTCTGCCGGTACCCCAGGGCTTCACCATCACCACCGAAGCCTGCACCCAGTACTACGCGGACGGCCGTCAGATCAACGATGAGATCATGGCGGAAATCATGGCCAATGTTAAGACCATGGAAGAAATGAACGGGAAGAAGTTCGGCGACCTCGAGAATCCTCTGCTGGTCTCCGTCCGTTCCGGTGCCCGGGCCTCCATGCCGGGTATGATGGACACCATCCTGAACCTCGGTCTGAACGACGACGTTGTCGCCGCTATGATCAAGGGCAACCCCGATCCCAAGTTTGAGCGCTTTGTTTACGATTCCTACCGCCGCTTTATCCAGATGTTCTCCGATGTCGTCATGGAAGTCGGCAAGAAGTACTTCGAGCAGCTCATCGACGCCATGAAGGAAAAGAAGGGCGTCACCTTCGACGTGGAGCTCACCGCCGCCGACCTGAAGGAGCTGGCTGAGCAGTTCAAGGCCGAGTACAAGAAGCAGCTGGGCGAGGACTTCCCCTCCGATCCGGTTGTGCAGCTGAAGGAAGCCATCCGCGCCGTGTTCCGCTCCTGGGACAACCCCCGCGCCAACTACTACAGACAGCAGAACGACATCCCCTACTCCTGGGGCACTGCCGTCAACGTCATGCCGATGGTCTTCGGCAACCTGAACGAGAACTCCGGCACCGGCGTCGCCTTCACCCGCGACCCCGCCACCGGCGAGAAGAAGCTGATGGGCGAGTTCCTGACCAACGCCCAGGGCGAAGACGTCGTGGCCGGCGTCCGCACCCCGATGCCCATCTCCGAGATGGCGGACAAGTTCCCCGAGGCCTATGACCAGTTCGTCAAGGTCTGCGCCCTCCTGGAGGACCACTACCGCGACATGCAGGACATGGAGTTCACCGTTGAGAACGGCAAGCTCTACATGCTCCAGTGCCGCAACGGCAAGCGTACCGCTCAGGCCGCACTGAAGATTGCCTGCGACCTGGTGGATGAAGGCATGATTGATGAGAAGCAGGCCGTCCTGATGATCGAGCCGCGCAACCTCGACACCCTGCTGCACCCGCAGTTTGACACGGCGAAGCTGAAGGCCGCCACCCCGATGGGCAAGGGCCTCGGCGCTTCCCCCGGTGCCGCCTGCGGCAAGGTCGTCTTCTCCGCTGAAGACGCCAAGGAATGGGCCTCCCGCAAGGAGAAGGTCGTCCTGGTCCGTCTCGAGACCAGCCCCGAGGATATCGAGGGCATGGCTGCCGCTCAGGGCATCCTGACCGTTCGCGGCGGCATGACCAGCCACGCGGCCGTTGTGGCCCGCGGCATGGGCAAGTGCTGCGTCTCCGGCTGCGGCGACATCAAGATGGACGAAGAGAACAAGAAGTTCGAGCTGGCCGGCAAGACCTTCCATGAAGGTGACTGGATCTCCATCGACGGCTCCACCGGCAACATCTATGAAGGCGTCATCCCCACGGTTGATGCCACCATCGCCGGTGAATTCGGCCGCATCATGGCCTGGGCCGACAAGTACCGCCGCCTCGAGGTCCGCACCAATGCCGACACTCCCCACGACGCCGCCAAGGCTGTGGAGCTGGGTGCCCACGGTATCGGCCTGACCCGTACCGAGCATATGTTCTTCAACGCCGACCGTATCGGGCCCTTCCGTGAGATGATCTGCTCCGATACCAAGGAAGAGCGCGTTGCAGCTCTGGCCAAGCTGGAGCCCATGCAGCAGGCTGACTTCGAGGGCATCTACGAGGCGATGCAGGGCTATCCTGTCACCATCCGCTTCCTGGATCCTCCTCTGCACGAGTTCGTTCCCACCACCGAAGAGGACATTGCCGCTCTCGCCGCCTCCCAGGGCAAGACCGTTGAGCAGATTAAGAACGTCATCGCCGGCCTGCATGAGTTTAACCCCATGATGGGTCACCGCGGCTGCCGTCTGTCTGTCACCTATCCGGAGATCGCCGAGATGCAGACCCGTGCCGTCATTAAGGCCGCCCTGGCTGTCCAGGCCCGCCACCCCGAGTGGACTATGGTCCCCGAGATCATGATCCCCCTGGTTGGCGAAGTGAAGGAACTGAAGTTTGTCAAGGATGTGGTTGTCAAGGCCGCTGACGAGCTCATCGCCGCCTCCGGCACCGACCTGAAGTACCTGGTCGGCACCATGATCGAGATTCCGCGCGCCGCTCTGACCGCGGACGACATTGCCAAGGAAGCCCAGTTCTTCTCCTTCGGCACCAACGACCTGACCCAGATGACCTTCGGCTTCAGCCGTGACGATGCCGGCAAGTTCCTGGGCGCCTACTACGACAACAAGATCTACGAGAGCGATCCCTTCGCCCGTGTTGACCAGATCGGTGTCGGCAAGCTGGTGAAGATGGCTGCTGAGCTCGGCCGCAAGACCCGCCCCGACCTGCACCTGGGTGTCTGCGGTGAGCACGGCGGTGACCCCAGCTCCGTGGAGTTCTTCCACAAGGTTGGTCTGGATTACGTTTCCTGCAGCCCCTTCCGCGTTCCCATCGCCCGCCTTGCCGCCGCACAGGCTGCCATTAAGGAAGAGGAAGCCAGCGCCGCCGCGAAGAAGGCCGCTGAAGAAGACGCCAGGGCCGAGCTCGACGCCAAGGTCGAAGCCGCCAGGGCTGCCCTGAAGGAAGCCGCTGAGAAGTTCCAGGCTACCGCCGCGGATGCCAGCTCCGACCTGATGGACTTTGCCTCCGCCGCCTTCAAGAGCCTGAAGGCCGGCTGGGACGAGGCCAAGAAGACCTTCGACCAGGAAAAGAAGTAATTCCCGCTGACGCAGGTTGAGCTTTTAACCTGAGTCCAGTCAATAACAGAATGCACGCCTCTTACCGGGGCGTGCATTTTGTGTCCTGCGGGAAGAAACCGTATTGTCGGGGCGCCCGGTTTGTGGTAAACTGGTTCCGTGCCCGGCGTTAAGACTGCATCCGGAAGAAAGTAGAAAGAGGAGCCAGAGGATCGCCATGAAATCTGTTCTTACATATATCGGTACGGATTATCCTGTGATCCTGTTTTTCCTGCTGCTGCTCTGGCGCGCCCGGACTGCGAGGGCGGAGCCCAAGGCCCTGGTGCCGGTGGAGGAGGGGGAGTCCCTCCGCGGCATTGCGGCGCTGATGGTTCTTCTCCATCACATGGCGCCCATGACAAGGCACGGCTTTCTCATGCCGCGGCTCTACAGCATCGGGACCGGCGGGCTTGCCGTGGGAATCTTCTTTTTCCTCTCGGGCTACGGCGTCATGAAGCAGTATATGAAAAAGGGAGACGCCTACCGCAGGGGCTTTCTGAAGAAGAGACTTCCGACGATCCTGATTCCCTGGGCGGTGGCCGCGGTGCTCTACTGGCTCACCTACCGGGTGATCGGCAAGGTGTATACCTTTGCCAACCTCATCGATGACCTGAAAAACGGGATTCCCTTTGTGGCCTACTCCTGGTATCTGATGGCCCTGACCTTCTTCTACCTGTTCTTCTGGGTCCTCATCCATGTCTGCCGCAACCGTGTCCGGTGGATGCCCCTGGCGGGCTGCCTCTGGTATGTTCTTTATGCCCTGATCTGCATCAAGCTGAAGTACCTGATCTTCTGGTACGATACGGCCCACCTGATCCCGGTGGGGATGTTCTGCGCCGTTTATGAGGAGAAAATCCTGAAGGCCCTGAAGAACAGGGCTGTCTATGTGGCGGTGGTCCTCACGTCCCTGATCTGCTGGCTTCTCTGCACGAATATCTACTCCTTCGGGTTCCCCGTGGGGATTCATCTCTTCTACATCGTTTCCCTGATCCGCCTGTTTTCTTTCGTCGTCATGGTGATGGTTCTCCGGCTGAAGATCAAGGCGGACAATCCCGTGCTCCGGTTCTTCGGGTCCATCTCCATGGAGACCTATCTGTTCCACGGCCTGATCTATTACCTCCTGAGAGGGGATTACTGCCATCTGGAGAGCGATCCGCTGTTCTGCTTCCTGGGTCTGGGGATTACGATTCTCGCGGCCTGCATCCTTGCGCCGCTGGACCGTTTCCTTCTCCGTTCCTGGAAGCGCCTGGTAAAGTGAAGTCTGCAGGCCGGAATCGGCACGGAAGGGCAAATTGTTTGTTCATAATCGGAAAAGAGTATCGACAAATGTTCAGTGACTCTGCTATAATCAAAGCATGCGGGGGCGCCGAGGCTGTTCCCGCTGCCCCGGAAAGATGATTCAAACAAGGACCCGGAAAGGAGCTGCGAGTCTATGGGAATTACAACGTCACACCTTCCGCATTCCCTGAGTAAAATCCCCCTTCGCATTGCCAAAGGTCATTTTGCGACCAACAACTGCCATGTGAATTACTATGTGGACATGACCTACACGAAGCACCGCCTGGCGGAAGCGCGTGAGGCGGCAAAGGAACTGGTTGAAAAGTACGACAAGTCCGCTCCGGTAGACAGCATTCTGTGCCTTGAGGGGACGGAAGTGCTTGGAACCTGTATCGCCGAAGAATTGACGGAAAGCGGAATCCGCATCACCAACGAGCATAAGACGATCTATATTGTGACACCGGAAATTGCAAGAGGCAACCAGACAATTTTCCGGGGCAATACGGTTCATCTCATAAAAAACCGGCATGTCATGATTCTTGCCGCGACCGTGGCCAGCGGCGCCATGCTGATGGACGCCATTAACGCGGTCCGCTATTACGGGGGAATTCCGGAAGGCATCTGCGCCGTTTTCTCCGCCGGACAGAAGTGCGGCGGGCTTCCGATTACTTCCATTTTCTCGGCAAGCATCTTGGGAGACTTCCTCTATACTCCGGCTGCGGAGTGCCCCCTGTGCAAGGCCGGGGTGAAGCTGGACGCCCTGGTGAACAGCTTCGGCATCTCCAGCCTCTGAAACTGAACAGGCATAAAAGGGCTGCCTCGAAACATCGCCTCAGACGGGACGTTTCGGGACAGCCTCTTTCCAAACAGCGGCAGATGATTTGCTCCCGCCTCCGCTTGGCGGCGGGATGATGTGAAGGGGTGTTGACAGAATGGATAAAACCTATTCAAGCTTCCTGGAATGGGAAAAGCCCAGTCAGCAGAGGGAATACCGGGAGCCTGCGCCCCTGCTGGCGGAGGACGGAACGCTGCTGGCAAAGGGCTGGGCGAGGAAGAACGTATTCCGGTATGACCGGAACCTCGTAAAGCATGTGCTGCGCCGGAAGGAATGGGATTTCTATCAGATTTCCAACGGCAGCCTGATGCTTCAGATCAGCTTTGCCAATATTTCCCTGGGGGGATACGCCTCCGCCGTCCTGGTGGACCTGAAGGCGGGGAAGACGCTGCTCTCCAGTATGGCGCCGTTTATCGGCGGGAAGGACCGGTATATTCTGCCTGCCCGGGGTGATGCGCCCAACTACGTGCATTTCCGTGTGGGGAAGGCCGTCTTTGAGGCGAACACCGGGGCGGAACGCCGCACGCTGAAGTTTACAAACGGGGACATACGGGCGGAGATCGCCATGGATATTCTTCCGGGGCTGGAGAACATTACGACTGTCCTGCCCTTTGCGGGATATCCGGACCGCTATTTTATGACCACGAAGCAGAACTGCCTGCCCTGTGAAGGCTTTATCACCGACGGGGACAAACGCTGGAACTTCGGCAAGGCCGACAGCTTCTGCGTTCTGGACTGGGGCCGGGTGTGTACGCCCTACGCCCTCGTCTGGTACTGGGGAAACGGCTCCGGGTGGATTCCCGATGAAAAGGGGCAGAAGCACCTCTTCGGCTTTGAGATCACCTGGGGCATCGGGGATGAGTCCAACGCCACGGAAACCTGTGTGTTCTATGACGGCAGGGCCCATAAGATCGGCGCCGTGGACGTAGAGACCTTCCCAAAGCCGGACCGGTATATGCAGCCCTGGCGCTTCCTCTCGGAGGACGGGCGCTTTAACCTGACCATGAAGCCCTTCTACGACCATCACAGCGACCTGAACGTCGGGGTCATGCGGATGCACAGCCATCAGGTCCACGGCCTCTGGAGCGGCACGGTCACCCGGGATGACGGTAAAGTTATCGAACTCAAAGACTTCTACGCTTTCTGCGAGTACGTGGAAAACCGGTGGTAATAAGTTGCCTTTGCAGAAACCGGGCTGCAGTTACGGGAGAACAGACCTCCCGCAGCTGCAGCCCGGTTCTATGTTTCTTCAGAGCAGGCCTTCCGCCCGGAAAGCATCCAGGATCCGGACAATGAGGCCGGTGCGGCCGAAGGGCGTAATCAGATAGTATCCGTCCACCAGGTCCGCAATCCGGCGGGCGTAGTCGGTGGAGATTTCAACGGCCAGCTCCTCGCCCCGGGCCCGGTCGGCCCCCCGGTAGCGGGCGATGATCTCCTCCGCCACGGTGATGCCGGCAATCTCACTGTTCATGAAGAGGGCGTTGCGCTCGCTGACCACCGGCATGATGCCGCCCAGCAGCTTCCCCTTCAAAGTCTCCCTGGCCAGACTCAGGTTCTGGGCGGCCTGAGGGCTCAGTACCGGCTGGGTCAAAAAGCCGTCGGCGCCGCTGTCCTCTTTGGCCCGCGCAATGTCCAGCTGGATGCGGAAGTTGCGGGCGTTCACATTCAGCGCCCCGAAGATGCGGAAAGGCCGGGGGAGCAGGCTTTCGTTCAGACCCCGGATATATCGCATCAGCCGTCGGGAGTTGAAGTTGTACACGCTCTTGACCTCGTCGCGGCTGGCGTTGGGGATGGGGTCCCCGGTGATGATCAGCACGTTCCCGATGCCCTCGGCGCACAGGCCCATCAGCAGCGCCTGGGTGGCGTTGAGGTTGCGGTCCCGGCAGGTCATGTGGGGCAGGGCGTTGATGCCGAGCTCCCTGTGCAGCTTGCAGGCGGCGAGGCTGGAGTCCACCCTGGCCCGGGCCACGGGACAGTCCGCAATGGTGATGATGTCCACATCCCGGGTCTGCAGCTCCCGGGCGCCGGAGACGAAGTTCTCCAGGCTCGCGTTTTCGGGCGGATCCAGCTCCACGGCCACGGCCTTGCGATTTGTGTCGCAGAGGGCGTCCCAGAAGGGGTTTTCCACGCTGGAGGGAGGGGGAGCCTCGGCTGCGGGGCGGTATTCCGCCCGGACTTTGGCCGGCGCCTTCAGGGCCTCGCAGGCCGCGGCGATATACGCCGGCGTGGTGCCGCAGCAGCCTCCCAGAATCCGTGCGCCCTCATCCCGCAGAATGGCAAGCTGCGCGGCGTAATACTCCGGATTCCCGTCATAAAAGCTCCGGTTTCCCCGGACGGTAGGGTAGCTGGCGTTGGGCATCACGGAGAAGGGGATCTTCAGGGGGCCGATGCGCCGCAGCAGGTTCACCATGTGCCGGGCCGTCGTCATGCAGTTGAGCCCCACGGCGTCAACATTCGGGTCTGCCTCGGCCTGGCGGCACAGGTCCCGCACCAGGTATCCCGCGGGGGTAAATCCGTCGGGCTGGGTGTTGAAGGACAGAATCACGAAGGCGCCGGGGTCCCGCTTCTTGATATGGGCGGCGGTTTCATGGAGGTACTGGTCGCTGCTGTGGGTCTCGAAGAGGAAGTGCCGGATCCCCAGCTCCAGGAACCGGTTCGCTACAAAACGGTATTCCCGCAGCATGTCCCGGCCGTCCTGGATCTCGATGGGGCCGATGGCGGCAAAGACATAGGCTTCATCCCCGGCTGCTCCCCGGGCCACCTCACAGGCCGCGCTGATCAGAGCGCGGCAGTCCGTCTCGGACATCCGCAGCCGGTTGATGGCGTAGGTGTTGGTCTTGATGGCCCGGCAGCCCGCCTCCAGATAAGCCCGGTGAATGGCCTCAATTTCACCGGGGTTGGTGATGCTGGCCCACTCGCAGGCGTTGGGAGAGGTGTTGTTCCGTTCGGCGTAGTAGGTGCCCATGCCGCCGTCAAACAGCAGCGGCTGTTTTTTCAGATACTCCCGGATGTCCTCCATCTGCTTTTCCGTCTCCCTTCTCAGCCAAGCACGGCGCGGGCGATATCCGCGCTCTGCTTGGCGTCCTTCGCGTAGTAGTCCGCCCCGATGCTTTGGGCGTATTCCGGGGTCAGCACCGCGCCGCCCACCATGATTTTACAGTCATGGCCGCTGCGGCGGATGGCGGCGATGGTATCGGCCATGCTGCCCACCGTGGTGGTCATCAGCGCCGAGAGGCCAACCAGGCGCGCGTTTTCCCGGACAACGGCCTCCACCACGTCCTCCGCCGGAACATCACGGCCCAGATCAATCACCGTGTAGCCGTAGTTCTCCAGCACCACCTTGACAATATTCTTGCCGATGTCATGGATGTCCCCGAAGACTGTCGCCAGGATGATTTTTCCCTTGGAGGCGCTCTGCCCGCCGGCCTTTGCCAGCCGGGCGCGAATGACTTCAAAGCCTGCACTGGCGGCGTTGGCGGCTTTAATGAGCTGAGGCAGGAAAATTATCTGCTTTTCGTACAGATCCCCCACCTGGTCCAGCGCGGGAATCAGCAGTTCATTCACTACCTCAAGTTCCTCCCGCCCTTCCAGCGCCTGCCGGGTGCGGGCGGCGGTTTCGGCCTTCAGTCCCTTCAGAATGGCCTCCGCGAGGCTCATCTCTCCGGCTGGCTTTTGGCCGGGAACTCCGGCGGCAGGGGAGGCGGATGGGCCTCCGGAGCCGGTTTCTCCGCCGGCAAAACGCCGGATATAGGCCTCGCTGTCCCGGTCCTCCCCGGATATGACCCGGAAGCTTGCAACGGCGTCCATGACGGCACCCTGGTTTGGGTTGATAATCGGCAGGTCGAGCCCCGCGTGCAGCGCCTGGGTGAGAAAGCTCACCGTGATGTTTTCTCTGGCCGGAAGGCCGAAGGAGATGTTGCTGACGCCCAGCACCGTGTGCAGCCCGAGGGTTTTCCGGACATGGGCCACGGCCTTCAGGGTTTCTGCCGCCTGCTCCTGCTGGGCCGAAACTGTGAGAGTCAGGCAGTCAATCAGAACGTCCTCCCGGGGAATCCCGGTTTTCAGTGCGGCATCCAGAATCCGCTCCGCAATGGCGATGCGCTCCCGGGCGGTTTGGGGGATGCCCTTTTCATCGAGGCACAGCCCCACGACGGCGGCCCCGTATTTTTTGCAGATGGGCAGGATCGCTTCCAGAACTTCCGGCCTGCCGTTTACCGAGTTCACAATTGCCTTGCCGTTAACGGCCCGAAGTCCCGCCTCAATGGCGGCCGGGTTTGAGGAATCAATCTGCAGCGGCAGATCCACCACCGCCTGCAGCGCCCGTACAACCCGCTCCATCATCCGGGGCTCGTCAATACCCGGGAGCCCGACATTGACGTCCAGAATATCGGCGCCGGCGTCCTGCTGCTCAAGGCCCCGCTCCACGATGTAGTCGATATCTCCGTCTCTCAGCGCCTGCTGAAAACGCTTCTTTCCGGTGGGGTTAATGCGCTCTCCGATGACGCGAACCGGGCCGAAGTCTGCAACCCGGCTCGGGGAGCACACCCCGGAAGGCTTCGGATGACCGGAGACTGCGGCCGGTTCCGTCTGCACCGGGTCCCCGGCTTCCGCCTCAAGGGCCGCCCGCAGGGCGCGGATAAAGTCCGGCGTAGTGCCGCAGCAGCCCCCGATGATGGAGACGCCCTCCCGAAGGGCGGGAAGAATCGAAGCGGCAAACTCCTCCGGACCGATGCCGTAGGCGCCGGTGGCCGGATCCGGGAGGCCGGCGTTGGGCTTCAGAATCAGAGGCCGGTCGGTCCAGCGCCTCAGCTCCCGGATCAGCGGCAGCAGCTCCTTTGGTCCCAGGCTGCAGTTAAAGCCCAGGGCGTCCACCCCGAGGCCGGTAAGCGTAAGACCCATGGCCGGGACTGTGGTGCCGACATAACTCCGGCCGCCGGCCTCAAAGGTCATGGTGGCCCAGACCGGGAGCGTACTGTTTTCCTTCGCGGCGAGGACGGCGGCCTTCATTTCGTAAAGGTCCGCCATGGTTTCAATGACAATCAGGTCCGCACCGGCGTCGCGGCCGGCGATGACAATCTCCCGGAACAGGTCATAGGCCTCTTCAAACTTCAGTGTGCCGAGGGGCTCCAGCATCTGCCCCAGGGGACCGATGTCCAGGGCAACCCGGACCGCCTCTCCCTGGGCGGCCGCCCGGGCGCAGCGTACTCCGCCCTCCACCAGTTCCCGCACCGTCCGGCCGCACCGCGCGGCCTTCAGGCGGTTTACGCCGAAGGTGTTGGTGTACAGGACCCGGCTTCCGGCCTCCACATAGCGCCGGTGGACCGCGGTAACCTTTTCTGCCTCGGTCAGGTTCCAGAGCTCCGGCATCGCCCCCATGGGCAGTCCCGCTGCCTGAAGCTGCGTTCCCATCCCGCCGTCCAGGAGAATGAATTCATGTTTGCCCACAGTGCTTGCCTTCCTTTCGAAATGAACAGGTGCCGGATATTCCGCAGTCTTCGCAGTTCCGGCTGCGGTGCGGCTGCGGCCGCTCCGAGAGGCCGAGAACCGCCGTGACGGACTTCTGCGGCAGCATCAGCCCGCTTTCCGTCAGGCTCAGGCCAATCTGCCGCGTTACATCAAGGATCCCGCAGAGTTCCCGCTGACAGCTGAGGGGAAGGTCCCCGTAGCCCGGGCTGAACCGGTCGGTCAGGTATAGGGGGCGAAAACGCTCCGCCAGATCCCTGCACAGGTTGTCGCAGACATTTTCAATGGCGGCGCTGGCTGCGGCGTCGAGAATAACCGCGTCGCTCATATTCCGCTGCTGCCTGTGGCGCAGCAGCGTTTCACACTCCATGCCGAGGGTGGCCGCCATGAGAAGGGCCTTTCGGCAGTCCTTTAAAAGCTCCGCCAGGTCCCGGCCTTCCGGCCGAAATCCGGTCCCGGAGAAGGTCCCGTCCGGGAGCAGGTCAAAAAGCCGCCAGGTCACCCGGGGCCGTACGGTACCAAGCACCTCAGCCTCACAGCGTGTGAGGTCCGCCTCCAGTTCCGGCGGGATCTCGCTTCCGGCATAGCCCAGGTACCTCAGGGTTTCTTCCCTGGGGATTCCGGTGAGTCTTGCTTCCATGGGCGTCCCTCCTCTCAAATCAGTCTGAAGGCTGATGCGTTTACAGTAACCCGCCTCTGGGAAAAGCCCCCTGCGGGCTTACATCCCGCAGTATTCACAGCGGTCGCCGTGCTTGGGTGCGCCGCAGTATGGACAGTAATGTGCCTTCCCGTCGGCCGGAGCGGCGCCGCCCGGCTTTGCAGCGGCGCTGGCGGCCAGTGCCTCATTCCGGACGGCCTCTTCCCGCGCCACGGTCTGCCGGTAGCGCCGGTAGGGGAGAAAAGCCCAGACAAGACAGGCAGCGCCCATGGCCAGGCTGACCGTCAGGTCGCTGCGCTCTCCCAGGTCAAAACCCATGACAATGAAGAGCGCCGCCGCGGCAATTTTCGAAACGGTAGCCCCCACGCCCGGCCGCCTTGCCGCAAATATTCTGCCCGCGGATGCGTCGGCCTCCTCCTGCCGGTAACGCCGGTAGGGGAGAACGGCCCAGGCGAGAAAGGCGAGGCCGATGATCAGCGATACCAGAACGGTGCTGCCCTCGGTTTCTGGCGCAACCATGAGGAAGAGCGCTGCAACGATGACTTTTGCGACTGTGCCGCCGGTACCCGGCTTCTTTGGTGACATGATATCCTCAGCTCCTGATGCCTGACGGTCCTGTTGGGACCAGGCTGCTTTTCATCCGGCTCTGCCGTGTATCTGTGAATTCGTTGATAAGCCATTTTACACGACGAGTCCCCAGGAATCAAGAAAAAACGCGCCGAAAGCCCGCCTCATCCCCCGGCCTGCGGGTGCCGTCCAGAGAACAATCCTTAAATTCTTTAGCACTCAAAGGTAAAGAGTGCTAATATTCATATTCTGTTCATAAAATATTGCGGATTTGTTCAAAATTGTATGGTAATTTATATACACGATGAAACGAAAGAAATGAACCGGCCATCGAATTTAAATTGTAAAAATAAACTGGAGGTATATATGATGTTTGAACTGATTCCTTTTGATCGCAGAGGCAGCAGAATTTCCGCTTATGATCCCTTCCGGATGTTTGATGAGATGGAGCGCAGCTTTTTCGGCAATAACGGCCACTCCGCACTGGCGTCCTTCCGTACCGACGTCACCGATACCGGCGATGCGTTTGTACTGGATGCCGAGCTCCCCGGCTTCAAGAAAGAAGACATCAAGATTGACATTGAGAACGACTGCCTGACCATTTCGGCCGAGCGCAAGCTGGACGAGGAAGACAAGCAGAAGAACTTCATTAAGCGTGAGCGCTTCTACGGCTCCTACAGCCGGAGCTTTGACGTGTCCGGCGTGAATGTGGACGGCATCGAGGCCGAATACTCCGACGGTGTCCTGAAGCTCACCATGCCGAAGAAGGTTGAGACCGTTCCCCCCACCAGACGTCTGGAAATCAAGTAAATCATCCCCCCACTTTCACACTCAATAAAAAGGCAGAATGCCGCCCGAACAGGGCGGCATTTCTGCCTTTTTCATCATGCTCTTCCGGAGAGCCATCCGTATAAACCCTACTGACGCTTTTTCAGTCTCACAATAAACGCGGAGCCTGTACCGGGCTCACTCTTCACGTCAATCTCCCCGCCGATGATATCCACCACCCGCTTGACCAGCGCCAGTCCCAGACCGTTACCCTGGGTGGCGTGGGAGGTATCGCCCTGATAGAACTTTTCAAAAATGTGCGCGGCGGTCTCCGGGTTGATGCCGCAGCCGGTATCGGAGACCTCAACGACGGCACTGCCTCCGTCTGAGCAGAGCTTCAGCCCTACAGTGCCGCCCGGCTCGGTGAATTTGATAGCGTTGGAAAAGAGATTGTTCCACACCAGGCTCAACAGCTCCGGGTCGCTTTCCACAGTCACGCCGTCTTCCAGCTCTGTCTCGATCTCCAGGCCCTTCTTCTCCCAGGCGTCCTCAAAACTCAGCAGGCACTCGCATAACTGCTCGCCCAGATCAAAGACCTGTTGTTTGCGTTTTATTGGAGAAATATTTGAGTTTTGTTAAAATGTCGCTGTCGACAGTTTTCCTGTGGATGTCAAAACAC
>CAMONN010000010.1 GCA_946620645.1 uncultured Clostridia bacterium | reverse complement strand
CGAAGAAGGCCGGCGCCACCGACAGCATCACGCTGACCGGCGGCTGCGCGAAGAACGACGGCCTGAAGGAAGCCATTGAGCATGTGCTGAAGCTGAAGGTCATCAACCTCAAGACCGACCCGCAGCTGATGGGCGCGCTGGGCGCGGCCGAGTATGCCCGTCAGAAGGGCCTTGCGAAGAAGTAAGAGGCGAACCGAAGCCGTCCGTCTGTGAAGCGGACGGAGGCAGAAACAAGTAGCTGGGCAGCCGCAGGGAGAGACGCCCTGCGGCTGCTTTTTCAAGATGTAGGAAAAAGGAGTAAACAAGAGAATGGGAGAAAACACTCTTGCCCGTACCAGTGGGATTGGGGCGAAGGACAAGATTGGTTATGCCATGGGTGATGTGGCGTCCTGCCTGGTGTTCGGCCTTACGCAAAGCATTCTGAACAAGTACTATACCGACATTCTGCAGGTGAGCGTTCTGAGCGTCATGATTATGACGATCATCGCCCGGATCTGGGATGCCGTGAACGACCCCATCTGGGGCCGGATTATTGACGGTGCGAAGGTGAAGAAGGACGGCCGTTACCGCCGCTGGATTAAGATCTTCGCGGTTCCGGTGGCACTTGCCGCGGTGCTGATGTTTGCGGATGTACGCGGCTTTTCTGCCGGCGGGAAGCTTGCCTGGATTTATTTCAGCTATATTCTTTTCGGTATGCTGTACACCTGCATCAATATTCCGTACGGCTCCCTGGCTCAGGTCATTACCAGCAGCGATAAAGAGCGCTCATCTCTGTCCGTTTTTCGTTCCATCGGTTCTACTTTCGGTGCGATGCCGGCCATGGTGCTGGCCAGCATGTGCTATGTGAAGCTCGCGGACGGCACCTCACAGATGGATTACCACAAGGTCTTTGTGGGCGCTGTGGCAATTGCGGTGCTGAGTGTTCTGGCCTACATGCTCTGCTACGCCTGGACCAAAGAGCGTGTTGCATCCGAGCCCGATCCCCGGGAAAAGGGACAGACCTGGAAGGTGCTGAAGGTTCTGCTGAAAAGCCGCCCCTTTATGGCGGTGAGCCTTGCCAGCATGCTGTTCCTGGCGGCGCAGATGTTCGGACAGGGGTATAACACCTATCTGTTTGACCATTACTTCCACAAAACCGGACTCACCATGCTGCCCACGGTCTTCCAGTATCTGCCGGTTGCGGTGGTGATGTTCTTCGCGACCCGGTTGGGCAACCGCTTCGGGCGGCGTGAGGTTTGTGCCTACGGCATTCTGGTGGCGGCCGTTTTCTACCTGATTCTGTTCGTGCTGGCGCTTTTCGGCATCACCAGTGTGTGGCTGTATCTGGCGGCCTGCCTGATGTCCGGCATTGGAACGGCGTTTATCTTCCTCCTGATCTGGGCGCTGGCAACCGATGCCATTGACTATAACAGGGTGACCTTCGGCCTGAATGACGAAGCGACCAGCTATGCCTGCTATTCCTTCATGCGGAAGCTCGGCCAGACGGTTGCGACCATCCTCATCAATGTTCCCCTGCTGCGAATCGGCTACAGCGGAAGCAAGCTGAACACCGAGGGCCTGACGGATTCCGCCCTGAAGAGCATGTACAACTCTTCCGTTATGATCCCGGCGGTGCTGTTCCTGCTGGTGTTTATTCTGCTGCGCTATGTATATCCCCTCGGCAAGAGGGAAGTTGACGCTCTCCAGATTGAAAAGGCAAAGATTTTGCAGGAAAAATAAGCGTTCTTCACGCTTATTATTAAGATCATAAGATAACGGAAGGGCTGCCTCAAAACATGTGTTTGAGGCAGCCCTTTTTATAATGCCAGGAAGACAGACTGGAGAGTCCGACTACTTTTTTCTCATTTTCTTTGCATAGGCAAACATCCAGATGACGATGATTACCAGGGCAAGGACTACAACAATGCCGAGAATTGTATTAAAGATGCTGCCGACAATGCCGGCGGTGCCCTGAATGAGTTTTACCAGCAGCACAACACAGGAGATGACAACGGCTAACAGCACAACGATTCGGGAAATCTGTTTGGTTGACATGGCGGTTCCTCCTTGATTGGGGTGAGATTGCCGGAGCGGCTCAGGAAACGGGCGGACCCAGACGCAAAAGCACGGCCTTGAACCAGTCGGGCAGTTCGGTACTCAGCTGCACTGCTTCACCGCTGCGGGGGTGTATGAACTTCAGCTCCCGCGCATGAAGACACTGGCCGGAGAGACCTTTTTCCGGGCAGGGGGCGCCGTAGATGCCGTCGCCCAGCAGTGGGTGGCCGATAGAAGCCATGTGTACGCGGATTTGATGAGTACGGCCGGTTTCCAGTTTGCATTGAATATGGGTGTAACCGGAATAACGCTGCAGCACTGCCCAGTGAGTGACCGCCGGGCGGCTGTTTTTTTCAGTGACGGCCATTCGCTTGCGGTCGGTGGGATGGCGTCCGACGGGGCGGTCAATGACGCCGGTGTCCTCCCGCAGAGAGCCGTGTATGACAGCTTCATAGATTCGTGAAAGACTGCGGTCCCGGAGCTGTGCGGAGAGAGCCTGATGGGTGAAGTCGTTTTTTGCGGCAATCAGCAGCCCGGAAGTATCCTTGTCAATCCGGTGGACAATACCGGGTCTTTTTTCGCCGCCGATTCCGGAGAGGCTGTCGCCGCAGTGGTACAGAAGAGCGTTAACCAGCGTGCCGTCCGGATGACCGGGGGCGGGGTGTACCACCATGCCGCGGGCTTTGTTGACCACAATCAGGTCTTCATCTTCATAGACAACATCCAGCGGAAGATCCTGGGGGACAAGCGGAAAGTCACTGGGGGCTTCCGGAATCTGGACCGTGATAACATCCCCTGCAGCGGTGCGGTCACTTTTGCGAAGGACCTTCAGGTCCCGCTCCCGCAGGACCCGCCCCTCCTCCAGGTATCGCTGGGCGGCGCTGCGGCTGATCCCCTCCAGAGTGCGCGCGAGGAGAGCATCGATCCGCTCTCCGCTCTCCTCGGCAAGGATGGACAGAATTTCTTCTTCCATACCGGTGTTTACTTGAATTCGTTGAGAATGTCGTCCAGGGAGAATTCTTCCTCAGCGACAGCCTTGGGGGCCGCCTTGGGCGCCTTTACCGCTGCAGGTGCGGCCGGGGCAGCCGCAGCAGGACGGGCTGTTTGAGAGACTGCCGGGCGGCTTGCGGCGCCCGCGGTCTGGGTGGAAGGCTGAGCAGAAGCAGCCGCGGCAGCCTGGGCGTTGGCCTGGACAGACTGGGTTATGCCGCTGCGGCGGGCGGGTGAAGAAGAACCCTGTGCGGTACTTGCCGCCGCAGGTCTTGCTGCCGCAATGACTTCAGAGGCCCGGGCCTTTGCGGCGGAAGCTTTAGCGTTAGCGCGGTCCCAGTCCGCAAACGGGTCGTCCTGAGGCTGGTTCTGTTTCTTATCCGCCTTGGGGGCGGGAGCTTCGGCGGCTGCAGCTTCAGCATCCCGGTCAGCTGCCTTGCGGCCAAGTCTCTTCGCAGGTTTCTTCGTGACCGGCGGTACCGGTTCATCTTCGTCCTCATCTTCCGCGGCCTTGCGGCGGGCAGCGGCGGCACGGCGCTTTTCCTCGCGGCGCTGTTTACGACGGGAGACTTTGGGGGTTTCCTCCTCTTCGTCTTCGTCTTCATCCTCATCAAAGAATTCGTCTTCATCCTCATCTTTTCTGGTCTTTCCGAAAATGACGGCCAGGGCGAAGAGAATAGCGAAAACAGTAATGAAAACATCCGCCAGGTTAAACACCGGGAAATTGATGAATTCAAACTTGAACATATCCTGGACGTAACCGTAGATCACCCGGTCCAGGCAGTTTGAAAGTCCCCCTGCAGTGACAAGCACAATGCTCCAGCGGGCAAGCTTTCCGGAAATAAGCTTGGTGGCCAGGGCAATAATTACCACAACGGCAAAGACCCCGGCAATGATGATGAAGGGAATCCTGGCGCCGCTGCCGCTGAGAAAACCGAATGCGGCGCCGTCGTTATGGACGTTGACCAGACTCAAAATCCCGGGAATGAAGGGAATCACTTCCGAGTTCAGCATAATATGGCTCATGGTCCAGTACTTGATGAACTGGTCGGCAATAATGACCAGCAAACCGATAATGGCGTACAGCATAATGAAAGCTCCTTATCTGCCGCACTGCTGCGGCGAAACTTGCAATCAGAGCGCGGCAACCACCGCGGCACAGCGCGGGCAGAGGCCGGTTTCGGGGTCGGTAACCACAGAATGCATCCAGCAGCGCGGGCACTTGGAGCCGGGTGCTTCACTGACGCTGATCTTCAAACCGGGGAAGTTGGACCCGGTCCCCTGTGCGGCCGCATCGTCCTCTTCATCCGCATCGACCAGGCACCGTGACACAATAAACAGTTCCCTCAGGTTCATATCGCTGACGGCATCCAGTGCCGCCACGCTGGCGTCATCTGTCGCATGGAGGGAAACGGAGGCCTCCAGGGGCTTGCCGATGCGCTTTGCGGCGCGGGCGGTCTCCAGAACGGCGTTCACATCATCGCGAACCCGGATGAGGCTGTCCCAGGACTCCATTTCCTTATCAGAGAGAGCGTACTTGTCAAAGGCGCTGTTCATCTGATTCAAGAGCACATTCCGGGCGTCATCTTCACTGCGGTGGGGCATGCTCAGCCAGATCTCATCGCAGGTGAAGGCCAGAATCGGCGCAAACATTTTGGTCAGGGTATCCAGCACCAGGAACAGCGCGGTCTGGGCGCTGCGGCGCTGCAGACTGTCGGGCAGTTCGCAGTACAGACGGTCCTTAATGATGTCAAGATAGAAGCTGGAGAGATCCACCACGCAGAAGTCGTTAATCAGATGGGAGACCACGTGGAATTCATAGTCGAGATAAGCTTCCTCTACCTTGACAATGAGGCCGTTAAGCCTGGTGAGCACCCAGCGGTCCAGCGGCAGCATCTCTTCAGGGGAGACCAGGTTGTCAGGGTCAAAGCCGCTGAGGTTCCCGAGACAGTAGCGGGCGGTGTTGCGGAACTTCAGATAGTTCTGGCTGAGCTGCTTGAAGATCTCTTCCGAGCAGCGGACATCTACATGGTAGTCGGCAGAACCGGCCCAGAGACGGACGATATCGGCGCCGAACTTGTCAATCATATCCTGCGGATCAACGCCGTTGCCGAGGGACTTGTGCATGGCTTTGCCCTCACCGTCAACGGTCCACCCGTGGGTCAGGCATTCCTGATAAGGGGCGCCCTTACCCATGGCGCCGACGGCCACAAGCAGAGAGGACTGGAACCAGCCGCGGTACTGATCGCCACCCTCAATATACATGGTGGCGGGCCAGAAGCCCTGATCGCGCTGCATGGCGGCGATGTGGGTGGAGCCGGAGTCAAACCAGCCGTCCAGCGTGTTGGTTTCCTTGCTGAAGTGCTTTCCGCCGCAGTGCGGGCAGACGAAGTCCTTGGGCAGAAGGTCGGCGGCTTCACGCTCAAACCAGGCGTTGCTGCCTTCCTTTTCAAAGACCTGCGCGACAGACTCAATGCTCTCTTCTGTGCAGACAGGCTTTTCGCAGTCGTCGCAATAGAACACCGGGATCGGAAGACCCCAGCGACGCTGCCGGGAGATGCACCAGTCGCTGCGCTCGCGGATCATGGCGCCCATGCGGTCTTTACCCCAGGTGGGGATCCAGCGAACATCCTCACAGGCCTGAATGGCCTCCTCCTTGAAGGAGTCAACCGAGCAGAACCACTGGGGAGTTGCCCGGAAGATAATAGGCTTCTTGCAGCGCCAGCAGTGCGGATAGCTGTGCATCGTTTTTTCCGAAGCAAAAAGCATTCCGCTTTCCTTCATGTCGGCGGCAATCACGGGGTTGGACTCTTCCACCACCAGTCCGGCGTACTTGCCGGCATAGTCGGTATGCCGTCCCTGGTCATCAACAGGGACAACCATATCGGTTCCGTACTGCATGCAGGTCTGATAGTCCACATCACCAAAACCCGGTGCGGTATGCACACAGCCGGTACCGGAATCAACGGTGACGTAATCGGCCAGCATCAGCAGAGAGGTCTTCGGCAGGAAGGGGTGGTCGGCCAGCATATATTCAAAGAAAGTGCCGGGATGCGTCTCAATGACCTCATACTCGGAGAAACCGCCTTTGGGCATTACGGTGTCGACCAACTCTTCGGCCATGATGTACATCTCACCGTTGGGTACCCTGACGATGGCATAACTAAGGTCGGGGTGGAGCGTGATGCCGAGGTTTCCGGGCAGCGTCCAGGTTGTTGTTGTCCAGATCAGGAAGAACAGCTTTGAAGCATCCAGGTGACCCAGCTTGCCCTTGTCATCATGCATGGGGAACTTGACATAGACGGTATCGACGGGGTCATCGTGATACTCAATCTCGGCCTCCGCCAGAGCGGTTTCATCATGGTAGCACCAGTAAACCGGCTTCAGTCCCTTGTAGATGTGGCCGTTCCGGTACATTTTGCCGAAGACGCGCACTTCATCGGCCTCAAAGCCGGGATTCATGGTGAGATAGGGGTGCTCCCAGTCGCCGATGACACCCAGACGCTTGAAACCGTCCATCTGCTTGTGGACGTATTTATCCGCATAGTCATGGCAGGCGCTGCGGAAGTCGGCCGTGGACATCTCTTTGTGGTTGAGCTTCTGCTCCTTGATGATGGCGGACTCAATGGGCATGCCGTGGTTGTCCCAGCCGGGAATATAAGGCACATAGCGGCCCCGCATCATGTAGCTGCGATTGATAAAATCTTTAAGAGCCTTGTTCAGTGCGTGGCCCATGTGAATGGCGCCGTTGGAGAAGGGGGGGCCGTCATGAAGGGAGAAAAGAGGCTTGCCCTCGTTCTTTTTCAGCTGTTCGTTATAAAGATCCAGCTCTTCCCAGTGCCGGAGCATGTCGGGCTCCCGCTTGGGAAGGCCTGCGCGCATGGGAAAGTCCGTTTTTGGGAGGTTCAGTGTGTTGTTGTAGTCTTTGGACATTGATAATACTCCTGATACAGATTGAAGGGAAGAATAAGCCGAAGCGGGGCAGGCGCAACAGCGCTACCCCGCAATGAAGCCCGGCTGACTCTGCCCGGCAGCTTACAGGTTGAAACTCTGCGTGCTGCTGAGGTTGTTGCGTTTGGGTGCGGGGCTCAGGTCAAAATCGGAGAGGTCGAGGTCCAGTTCGGGCTCCGGGGCAGAAGCGCGGGAAACCCCCTCCTCAATGGAGCGGACCGCTTCGTCTATGTCAATCTCGGGCGCGGCGGGCGCGGCTTCCGCGGGAGCATCCTCGGGCAGATCAAGCTCGCCGTTGATGGCGGCCAGCTGATTCAGCTGAGCACTGCAGACCTCCCGGGCCTTTGCCAGGAAGCTCTTTGTGGCATTCTGCGCAAGGGTGAGCTTGCGCTCTTCGGCAGCGGTGAGCTCCTCAATGGAGCCAACCTTCGCCTTGACCTGCCGCTCGGCATCCTCGATCATCGCGGCGGCACGCTGACGGGCTTCGCTTTCAATCTGAACAGCGAGCTTCTGCGCAGAGAGAATCGCCATGTTCAGGGCCTCTTCATTGGCACGGTATTCTTCAATCTTGTCGACAAGGACTTTCATCTTGCTCTTGAGAACGGCGTTCTCTTTCTGAGCGCTGGAAATGTCCTCGGCAAGTTCTTCCAGAAAATCGTCAACGGAGGCCATGTCATAACCATTCATTCTGGACTTCTCAAAAGTCTTTTCGCGGATGTCCTGAGCGGTAATCATACTAAAATCCACCTTTCAAAGATTGATAATACACAAGGAAATTTATCAGGTTGAGGACGGAGCCTGACCGGAAGAGAGTTCCTCCGCGCCGAGCACGTCAACATTCTGCGGGGTAACAAAATAGGTCTTTGCCGAAATAGGGGTAATCTTGCCCTGGAGCGCGTAGGCGATGCCTGACAGAAAATCCAGCAGTCTGCGGGCGAGCTCCGTCGGGACGCCTTCCAGGGTCATAACAATACTGCGCCCCTGAACAAGATGCTGAACAAGGTCGCCGGCTTCATCAAAGCTCTTCGGATTAAAAAGAATAACCTGCTGTTCCGTGCCGGCAAATTCAACCGTTTTCTCTCTCGCAGCCGGTTTGAGTTTTGCAGGACGCCTGCGGCCGAGGGCGGAAAAAATTCCCTTTCCCCCCTCAGACTGCTGAGGGGCGGCGGCGGGAACATCTTCCTCGGCGAGTTCCGGAACTTCAGTTCCGCCAAAGGCGTTTTCAAATTCCAGCTGCGCCTCTGTCGGAGCAGACTGCTGCGGGGAAGAATCAGCTCCCTCGTAATAATCGTCCTCATCCTCATAAGGCTGAGTCAGTTTTCTCAGTTCATCCATGAAACCCATGGCGTTCCTCCGAATATTTATGTATATTGCCGTGGGCCAAAAATACCTGAACCGACCCGAACCAGATTCGCACCGCAGCGAACAGCTTCGGTGTAATCACCGGTCATGCCCATGGACAAAAAATCCATGCGTACATTATCGTATTTTTTTCCGCCGTTGTCAATAAAAAGCTTTTGCATTTGCAGAAAAAATGGACGGTTCTCTTCCGGAACTTTACAAACCGGCGGGATTGCCATCAGCCCGCGCACCCGGATCCCGGGTAATTCGGAAGCTTCGGCCAGACTTTCCGCCAGTACCTCCGGGAAAAATCCGGATTTGGAATCCTCGCGGCCGATGTTAACCTCCATCAGCACATCCTGCAGGAGCCCGCGCATTTCGGCGACACGGGAAACTTCCCGCAGCAGCGCAATGCTGTCCACAGAATGGATCAGTTCACAGAGACCGACTACCTGACGGACCTTGTTGCGCTGCAGGTGCCCGATAAAGTGCAGCGGAACACCGGCATAGGCGCCGAGGGCCTGCTTTTCCAGCATCTCCTGCACACGGTTTTCACCGCAGATATCCACACCTGCGGCGATGGCGGCCCGGACATGCTCGGCGTCATTCATTTTGGTTGCGGCGACGAGGCGGACCTCGTCTGCCGGATGCCCGGATTCCAGTGCGGCCTTCCGGATCTCATCTTTGATATGTGACACATTGCGGGCGATTTCATCAAGGGTAAGGGGCATAAAAGAACCTCCTGAAGCTACTGCCGGAAAAACCGGTGAACGGTAGCGGAATTATGGACCTATGAGCGGAAAGCGGTGACGACGGCTTCCGTCATCTCCTCCGGTGTCATACGGTCCGGTGCAAGGAACAGCGCTTCCCGATGGCGGCGAAACCAGGTCAGCTGGCGCTTTGCATAGCGCCGCGTCGCCTGCTTGATGAGCGAAACGGCTTCCTCCCGTGAAAGCTCACCCCGCAGGAACATGGCGGCCTGACGGTAGCCGATGGCCTGCATGCAGGTGCAGCTGTCAGGTATTCCGAGGGAAAGAAGCTGCTCTGTTTCATCAAAAAGACCTTCTTCACACATGCGGTCGACCCGCTGCTCAATCCGCTCATAGAGAGCGGCTCTGTCGGAGTATTCCAGCACCACATACAGTGACGGATAAGCCGGAGGAAGAAGGCGGCTTTGCCGGTCGTGCTCCGTCATGGTTTCCCCTGTCAGGATACAGATTTCCAGCGCGCGGATGATGCGCCTGCGGTCAGTGGGAGCAAGGAGGGCGGCACGCTCCGGGTCCACATCCTTCAGGCGCTGCCACATGGCTTGGGCGCCAAGACGGTCGTATTCCCGGGAAAGACTTGCCCGCAGACCTTCCTCTGACTTCTCTGTTCCGGCGAACCTGCGCCCGGCGAGCAGGGCATCAATATAGAGGCCGGTACCCCCGGTGATGACAGGGAGCTTTCCCCCGGCGAGCAGTTCGTCACAGACGGCGGACGCGTCTTCAACATAACGGGAAACGGAGTAATCCTCACCCGGATCCAGCAGATCCAGCATATGATGGGGGACTGCCGACTGCTCCGCAGGGGAGGCCTTCGCAGTGCCGATATCCATCCCGCGGTAGACCTGCATGGAGTCCGCGGAGACAATTTCACCATCCAGGACTTTCGCAACGCGCAGAGAGAGGGCTGTTTTTCCGGATGCCGTTGGTCCGGCAAGGACCAGCACTTTTTTCAGAGTATTCATGCAATCCTCATACAATCCGCAGGAAAAGCTTGTCCAGATCCTTTCTGGTTACCGTGACGGAGACCGGCCGGCCGTGAGGGCAGTAACGGACCCGTCCGCTCAATACCTCCGTGGCGATCTTCTCCAATTCTGCCGGTGAAGTGTCCCAGCCAGCCTTGATGGCGGCTTTGCAGGCGACGGTGTGCAGCAGTTCATCCCGTGCGGTGGCGGGGTCGGGAGTTCCGCCCTCCCGGAGGTGCTGCAGGATTTCCTCGAGTGCGGGGAGTGCGTCCTCGGGGAAAATGCCGGAGGGCGCCGCCCGCAGAATCACGGTGTTCTCTCCGAAGACCTCCAGCTCAAAGCCGAAATCAGCGAATAATTCACCGAATTCTTCAAGCAGGGCCTGGTCTTCTGCGGACAGGCGAAGCGTCATGGGTGCCAGCAGCTGCTGCGAAGGGATTGCCGCCGGGTTCTGACGCATCCGGTCAAAGTTCATGCGCTCATGTGCGGCATGCTTGTCAATCAGGAGAATCCGGTCTTTCAGTTCAACAAGAATATAGGTTTTCAGAACCTCACCCAAGATCTTGTGGTCAGGGATAGAGGGGTTATCAACATTTTGAACAAGGTTTTCAACAGCCGGGGGAGAAGATACAAAAAAGCTTTCCTGAACCGGAGCGCGGGGCTCGGAAACAGGCTGAGGTGCGGCCACAGTGGCAGCCCCGGGAACCGGTGTAGAGAAAGACGGTGGATTTACAGAAAATGAAACAGCCGGCTCACTGAGAGAAGCACTGTTTCCGGGGGGAGAGACCGCGGCGGCCGGGTGGACATCGGCAAAGGCAGCCGGCACAGGGGGCTCTTTTTCAGCCGGCTTCTCTTCGGGGGGCTCCTCTTCCCCGGCGGCAATGCGGTCTTCCCGTTGCAGGGCGTCCTGGGCGGCGAGATAAAGAAGGTTAAAAACCCGGCGTTCTTCTGAAAACTTGACCTCAGTTTTAGCCGGATGAACGTTGACATCCACAGCGCCGGGCGCAATCTCCAGCCAGAGAACACAGGCCGGATACCGCCCGGTGAGAAGGGTGTTTTTATAGGCCTGCTCCAGAGCGGACTGCAGCAGAGCAGAACGGATGAAGCGGCCGTTGCAGAAAAAGAACTGGGCACCGCGGTTTCCGCGCCCGGCGGCAGGGGAAGAAACAAAACCATTCAGGGAGAGTCCGCTTTCCTCACCTGAAACCGGCAGAAGAGTTTGGGACAGCTCTCTTCCCAGAAGGGCGTAGACGCAGGATTCGGCCTTTCCGTCCCCCGGAGTAAAGAACTCCTCTTTCCCGTCACGCAGAAGCCGGACAGAGATTTCTGTGCGGCCCAGCGCGCAGCGCAAAGCCGCCTGAATGCAGGCCGAGGCCTCGCTGCGATCGGACTTCAAGAATTTGAGGCGGGCAGGTGTGTTAAAGAAGAGATCCCGCACGGTGATCTCTGTCCCGGCCGGGCAGCCGACGGCTTCCATTTCGTCAATGTCGCCGGCGGTCAGGGTCATGCGGGTGCCTTCGGAATCTTCAGGGCGGCGGGTGATAAGTCCGACATGTGAAACCGCCGAAATGGCCGCCAGCGCTTCACCCCGGAAGCCCATGGTACGGATGGCTTCAAGGCCGTGTTCATCCTGCAGTTTCGAGGTGGCATGTCGGAGAAAGGCAATGCCTGCGTCTTCCGGAGCCATACCGCAGCCGTCATCGGTGACCCGAATGAAGGTGGCCCCGCCGTCCCGGATTTCGACCGTGACATGGCGGGCTCCGGCGTCAAAGGAGTTTTCCAGCAGCTCCTTGACGACCGATGCGGGCCGCTCAACAACCTCGCCGGCAGCAATGAGGTCCGCAACATGGGGAGAAAGTAGATTGATGTGCGGCATAACGGAAACTCCTTTGGAAAAACAGATTGCCATGAGAGGCTCATTATACAGGATTTCGGTTGAAAGTTCCATACCCTTTGTGATATAATTTCACGAATTATTTCAAGAACGGAGAACAGCCTTGAACTACGAGAGACAGACCATTCCGCCGGAGAAAATTGAACATCAGCTGACCATTTGTCACGAAATCTTTGACCGGGTGACGGCCCATGGCGCCCGGCCGCTTGCCATGGTAGACACCTATGGCTGTCAGCAGAATGAGGCGGACAGTGAGAAGCTGCGCGGATATCTGGCTGAGATGGGCTACGGCTTCACGGAAGATGAGTTTCAGGCGGACGTGATTGTGGTGAACACCTGTGCGGTTCGGGAGCATGCCGAAATGCGGGTATTGGGCAATGTAGGCGCTCTGAACCACACCAAAAAGGCAAAGCCCGGTCAGATCATTGCCGTCTGCGGGTGCATGGTGCAGCAGCAGCACATGACGGAAAAGATCCGTCAGTCCTACCCGATTGTGAACCTGGTTTTCGGCCCTCATGAGCTCTGGCGTTTTCCGGAGCTGCTTTGGCAGGTGATGGAAAAGCACGGACGCGTTTATGCTACCGACAAGCAGAACGGCGCAGTTGCGGAGGGCATTCCACGGAATCGGGAGGGTTCCGTGAAGGCCTGGCTGTCCATTATGTACGGCTGCAACAACTTCTGCACCTACTGCGTTGTTCCCTATGTGCGGGGAAGAGAACGCTCCCGGCTTCCGGAAGATGTGGTGCGCGAGGCCAGGGAACTGGTTTCGGCAGGCTATAAGGACATTACGCTTCTGGGTCAGAATGTGAACTCTTACGGGAGAGATCTGGACCGGGACGTGGACTTTGCGGACCTCATCCGGATGATAAATGACATTCCGGGGGACTTTCTCATCCGTTTTATGACCAGTCACCCCAAAGATGCCACTGAGAAGCTCTTTCGGACCATGGCGGAATGTGAAAAGTGCGCCCGGCAGCTCCATCTGCCTGTACAGTCCGGCAGCGACCGGATTCTTAAGGCAATGAACCGCAGCTATACCCGGGAAAAGTATCTGGAAGAGGTGAGCGCCGCCCGAAAATGGATGCCGGATCTGGTGCTGACCACGGACATCATCGTGGGGTTCCCCGGCGAGACGGATGAGGACTTCGCGGAAACACTCTCCCTCTGTGAGCAGGTTCGATTTGACGCCATGTTCACCTTCATCTATTCCAAACGTGTCGGTACGCCGGCCGCCACAATGCCGGATCCTTTTACCAGGGAGGAAAAGCAGAAGCATTTTGATGCGCTGACAGAACTGGCAAACCGGATTTCAGCTGAAAAACACGGCGCCTACATCGGAACCCGGCAGCGGGTACTGGTGGACGGCGAGACCGGCAGGGAAGAATACAACCTCTCGGCCCGCACAAACGGCGGACGTCTGGTGCATCTGAAGGGAGACCCTGAATGGGTGGGCCGCTTTATGGATGTGGACATCACAGGCGGCAACACCTGGGCCCTTTACGGAAAGGAAGCAGACGGAAATGGCTGAGCTCACGCCCATGAAGCGCCAATATCAGGAGATCAAGCAGCAGCATTCCGACTGCCTGCTCTTCTTCCGGCTGGGCGATTTTTATGAGATGTTCGATGAGGATGCGGTGCTGGCGTCCAGAGAGCTGGATCTTGCACTCACTACCCGGGACCGTAACGTTGAAGATCCGGAGGAGCGCACTCCCATGTGCGGCGTGCCGTATCACAGCGCGGACGGATATATCGCGAAACTCATCGCAAAGGGGTATAAGGTCGCCATCTGTGAACAGATGGAGGACCCCGCTTTGGCCAAAGGCCTGGTCCGGCGTGATGTGATCCGCATTATCACCCCCGGTACCGTTACCGACAGCGCTATGCTCAGTGAGGAGCGCAGCAACTACATCTGTGCTGTGGATCTGACCGGGGATGCGGCGGGCATTGCTTTCTGTGAGCTCAGTACCGGGGAGTTTTGCTGTGCGGCCTTCCCCCGGAAGGGCGAAGAGCATGTGCGCAACGAGCTTGCGCGTTTTCAGCCCCGGGAGGCCGTTCTTTCTTCCTCCGCCGCCGAATGCGAGGGGATCGTCAGCTTCCTTCGTCAGCAGCTGGATGCCATGGTGGAAGCCGGGGCGGCGTCTTTTGAGTTTCTGCCTTCCGCTGCCCGGGTCTGCGGGCAGTTCGGCGTTTCTGATATCGATGAGCTTGGACTGGGGGACACCAATGCTGCGGTCTGTGCCTGCGGGGCGCTGCTGCAGTACCTGCAGGAAACCCAGAAGTTTGATCTATCCCATATCAACCGCCTGGATATTTTCTTCGGCGGCCGGTATATGGAGCTCGATTATACCGCCCGGCGGAGCCTGGAACTGACGGAATCTCTGTCAGGGGGTGAGAAGAAGGGCAGTCTGCTCTGGGTCCTGGACAAAACCGGCACCGCCATGGGAAGCCGGATGCTGCGCAGCTGGGTGGAGCGTCCCCTGCTTTCAGTGGCCGCGATCCGAAGGCGCCTGAATGCCGTTCAGGAGCTGACACTTCAGACTGTGGCCAGAGCGGAACTGATGCGCGCCCTGCGGGACATCAGCGACATGCAGCGCCTGGTGAGCCGCACCGTTTACGGCAGTGCGGGCGGAAGAGACCTGCGGATGCTCGCCAACTGTATGGCGGTATTGCCTCGCCTTCAGGGAATCCTGCAGAATATGGACAGCCCTGCACTGAAAGAAATCGCGGGGATGGATCTGCTTTCGGAAATCCGGGAGGAAATTGACCGGGCCATCTGTGATGATCCCCCCTTCTCCGTCCGGGAAGGCGGCATTATCCGGGACGGCTTTTCCGCGGAACTGGACGAACTCCGGCAGCTGAGGGACCATGGGGCCGAACGCATCGCCGCCCTGGAAGAGCGGGAACGTCAGGAAACCGGCATCAGGAAACTTAAAATCGGATACAACCGGGTCTTCGGCTATTACATTGACGTCCCGAAGTCTGCGGGGATGGAGAATGTGCCGGAGCACTATATTCGCAAACAGACGCTGGTTTCCAATGAACGTTACTTCACTCCGGAACTGAAGGAGCTGGAAAACAGCCTGCTGACTGCCCGGGACCGGATCCAGTCATTGGAGTATGACTATTTCTGCGCCGTACGGGACCGGGTTGCGGCAAATGTGACCCGCGTGCAGAAAACGGCGGAACTGGTGGCGACGCTGGACTGCTTCTGCTCTCTGGCGGAGGTGGCGGTCCGTAACCGCTACGTGATGCCGGATGTGGATACCAGCCGGGAACTTACCATTCTGGAAGGGCGGCACCCGGTGGTGGAGCAGACCCTCAAGGACGTGCGTTTTGTTCCCAACGACACCCATCTGAACACCGGCAAAGACCGGCTGGCCATTGTGACCGGACCCAATATGGCGGGAAAATCCACTTATATGCGGCAGACGGCGCTGATCGTTCTGATGGCGCAGATGGGCTCTTTTGTTCCGGCAAAATCAGCCACGGTGGGAATCACAGACAGGGTTTTTACCCGGATCGGCGCCTCTGACGACCTGGCCTCCGGCCGCTCCACCTTTATGGTGGAAATGAGCGAAGTTGCGAACATTCTCCGAAATGCGACGGCCTCCTCTCTGCTGATTCTGGATGAAATCGGGCGGGGCACATCGACCTATGACGGAATGGCCATCGCCCGGGCTGTCCTGGAGTACTGCGCGGACAGGCGAAGGCTTGGGGCAAGGACGATGTTTGCCACCCACTATCATGAGCTCTCTGCGCTGGAGGGTGAGCTGGACGGCATCCGCAACTACAACATTACTGCAAAAAAGCAGAATGGAAAGCTGATTTTTCTCAGAAAGATCGTACCGGGTGCCGCCGATGACAGTTACGGCATTGAAGTGGCGAAGCTTGCCGGCGTACCGGATTCGGTCATTGACCGGGCTAAGCACTGCCTGCAGGAGCTGACAGAATCCGGCGGCATGGCGGGCATGGAAAAGTTTTCAGACGCAGGAGACGGAGCGCCCTTGGGCGGCGCCGCCCTCGGAATGGGAGAAGACAGCCCCGGCCAGATCAGTTTTTCTGATATGCGGGCAGATGAAATCCGGGAAACTCTTCGCAGGACAGACCTGAACACGCTGACTCCGCTGGAAGCGCTGAACCTGCTTTATTCTTTGCAGCGGAAGGCTATGGAATGAAAGCGGAACGAAACAACGAGCCTTTTACCTTTCGGATGACCTCGGGGGAGGCTGCCGCTGCGGTTCTTTATCTGCCGGTTCACATTTGGCTGCTGCCGCGGCTGCTGCTGGCCCTGCCGGAAACAAGAGAGCTCTCCGAACTCTCCCTGAATCTTCTGGTTTACGGGATCGGAGCCGTGACCATGCTTCTGCTGCTCGGGAGGTATTTGCGCAGAGAATTTGATCCGCTTGCGGATCACCCGCTGAACATTTTGTTCCAGGTTCTGGTTTGCTATGGGATGATGCTGGCGTTCAACATGATGATGAACGCTGTTTTGACACTGCTGCTTCCGGATAATCTGGCAAATCCCAACAACTCTGCCGTCCTGGAGCTTGCGGACAGGGAATTTGGGAAAACGACGGCGATGGCGGTTTTCCTTGCCCCGCTGGTTGAGGAGCCGATTTTTCGCGGCGGGATCTTCGGCGCCCTCCGCCCCCGCAGCCGTCCGGCCGCTTACGTGGCGGGCATGCTTCTCTTTTCCCTGTACCATGTATGGGGCTATGCTCTCCAGAATCCGGCCTACTGGATTTACCTGCTGGAGTACCTGCCGGCCTCCTGGCTGCTGTGCCGTTGTTACGAGCGCTGTGACAGTATTTGGGGCAGCATTTTTCTTCACATGCTGATTAACGGCGTTTCCATTCTGACTGCAGGTCTCGCGGCCTGACCTTCCCCTGCGTGGGCATGAAGAGTCGGGACCATGAGATGACCTTCTTCTTGACAGTTTGGCGGGAAAATTGATATAATCAACCGTTTTCATGAGCGAATAGGAGAAGGAAGTGCAGGATGGAAGCGGGTCGGAAAAACAGGAGTCTCCTTAAGAGAAGCCGCTACTTTGTACGCGGTGCTTTTCGGCGTTTTTATACGCCTGCCCTTCTTTCAAGTTTCTGGCTGGCAATGGCGGGTGTTGCGGACAGTGTTTTTGTCGGCAACGGGATCGGTTCGTCAGGACTTGCGGCAATCAGCCTGGGGGCGCCGATTTATCTTTTTTACAATATCCTCAGCTATGGGTTTTCCATCGGCGGCTCAATCTACTTCGCCGGCAGACTGGCTGAAGGCCGCGAGGAGGAAGGCAACCGCATATTTGTGACCATCTGGAAGCTGCTGCTGGGAATCTATCTGGTTACTGTGCTTCTTGGCCTTGCGTTCCAGCCCCAGCTGATGAAGATCCTCGGGGCGAATCCTTCCAACACCATCCAGTGGACCTACATCCGGACACAGCTGATTTTTGTGCCCATCATGTTTTGCCAGGGCCCGTTTTATTTTTTCGTTAATGCGGACAACGGTCCGAAAACCGCCGCTCTGGCCATGACGGTTTCCGGCATTTCAGATGCTGTTTTCAGCTATATTTTTATCATCCGGATGCACATGGGCGTCGAAGGGTCGGTGTACTCCACCGTGGTTGGAGCGGTGCTGATGCTGCTCATCACCGGCAGCCATATCGCGGGGAAAAAGGGCTCTCTCCGGTTTCGCCGCGAACCGATGGACTGGGAGATTGTCTGGCTTTCGGCAAGGACCGGCTTTGCTACTTCGGTCCAGTATCTGTTTCAGTTCCTGACACTGATTGCCGTCAACCGTCTGCTTCTGAAACTGGGCGGGTCTATTGCGGTGGCGGCCTTTGACGTGGTGTATAACATCTCACTGCTCTGCGGGTCTATCTCTGAGGGTGCAGTGTATGCCATTGAGCCAATGCTCTCCAGCTACCGCAGCGAGCGGAATCTGGAGAATATCCGCATTACACTGAATCTGGCCCTGTTCTGGTCGGCGTTCTTCACGCTTATCTTCGGCGTTTTGCTGTCGGTGTTCTCGGATCAGTTCAGTATACTTTTCGGGATGACTTCCGGCCGGGAGCTGGCCTATTCCGAGGCGGGAATCCGTATCTTTGCGCTGAGTGTACTGCCGGCGATGCTGAACCTGGTCTTCAGCGGGTATTATCAGGCAATGCTGCAGGAATGGCTGGCCTACCTGATTACCGCGCTGCGCAGTCTTGTACTGTATCTGACGGCGCTGTATCTGTGTTCCCGTGAGGGAATGGACAGCATCTGGTACGTCTTCGTGGTGGACGAGGTGCTGACACTGCTGTTCTGGATCCCGGTTGCGGTTCTGCGGGGCGGACTGCTCCAGCTTCGCGGGATTGATACAAGGAACGTAAAAACCGTGGTGGTTGACAGCACCAGCCAGGATATCCACCTCATCATTCAGGACCTGCAGGAATTCAGCGAAGAACACGGTGCGAATATGAAGCAGGCCACCTATATCGGCCTCACGGTGGAGGAAATCTGCTGCGCGATCATGGACCGCTTCCGGGAGCAGATGGGCGAGATCTATGTGCAGGTCACAACCGTGGTGGAAGGGGAGAACGAGGTAACCCTGTATCTGCGTGACAACGCGACAGAGTTTAATCCCTTTGCGGAGAATACGGAAGGTATCAGCCTGGAAGAAGGAAAACAGCTGGAGCTGGTGGGCCTGCGAATAGTGCAGAAAAAGGCGAAGGAGTTCTACTACCGGCGCTATACCGGCTTCAATACGCTGGTGATCCGGATGTGACACCGGAGGAATCGGGGGAAACGAATGGGAAAAAAGAAAGTCAGGCTGCCGCTCAGCCGCAAGATAGCGATCGTCGTGCTGCTGTTCGCATTACTGCTGAGTGCCGTACAGATCTTTATGAGCTATACGCATTATAAGAGCGAGAGATACGCCGATTATGAGAAGTTTGCCTCCGACATTGCTGCGGTGGCGGCCTCGCAGATCAATCCGGACCTGATTGAGGGCTGGCTTGAAAAGGGCGAGCCTGATGAGGAATATAAAAAGACGTTTGAAACGCTGAGCCAGATCCGTGAAAACGGCGGCATTGAGTATCTGTATGTGGTGAAGCCTGAGCCGTCCGAGGTCTATTATGTCCTGGACACGGATCCCAGCGAAGGTGCGATTCCCCTGGGCTATCATGAATCCTACTATGCGGGGGACTTTGCCGAAAATGCGGAGAAGATGGTTCGCGGAGAAAAAATAGAGCCCATCATCAGCAACGAGGAATTCGGCTGGCTGATGAGCGTCTATTATCCCATGTTTACCTCAGACGGCAGGGCTGCCGGATATGTGGGCGTGGATATCCTGATGAACGATGTGGTGAACGATCTTTCAAATTTCGCCCTGAAGATGGTCTGGCTGATGCTTGTGCTGACAGCAATCTTTGTGGCCAGCATGATTTTCGTCTCAAACAAACTCATCGCCAGCCCGATCAGGAAGCTTTCATCGGCGGCCAAGCTTCTGGTAGAGGAAGAGGAAAAACATGAGACCCGCAACACGGAGATTTTCAAACAGCTGACCGTCCGCTCCGGGGATGAGATCGGAGAGCTGTATGACAGCCTTTCCCAGATGGAAGAGGACATGAACACCTACATCCGCGAGCTGGTGACCATGACATCTGAGAACGAACGCATTTCGGCTGAGCTCTCCCTGGCCAACCGCATCCAGACGGGAATGATTCCGCATATTTTCCCGGCCTTTCCTGAACGGAGCGAGTTTAACATCTATGCGTCCATGAATCCGGCAAAAGAAGTCGGGGGCGACTTTTATGACTTTTTCCTGATAGACGAAGACCATCTCGCCATTGTCATGGCGGATGTATCCGGAAAAGGCATCCCCGCGGCACTCTTCATGATGGCGTCGAAGATTATTCTTCAAAGCTTCGCCATGCTGGGGAAATCCGCCGCTGAGATTCTCACGAAGACCAATGAGGCCATCTGCGCGAACAACCAGGAGGAGATGTTTGTGACGGTCTGGCTCGGCATTCTGGAGATCTCCTCCGGAAAGGTCACGGCAGCCAATGCCGGGCATGAGTATCCGGTGGTCCGGAATGCGGACGGGAATTTTGAGCTCTTCAGGGACCGGCACGGCTTCGTCATCGGCGGAATGGACGGACTTCAGTACAAGGATTATGAGCTGCAGCTGCAGCCCGGGTCGAAGCTCTTTGTTTACACCGACGGCGTAACGGAAGCGACGGATTCCAACGGGGATATGTTCGGTACGGACAGAATGGTGAAGGCCCTGAATTCCGATGCCTCCGCGGGTCCCGAGAAGCTTTTGAAAAACGTCCGCAACGCGGTTAACGATTTTGTAAAGGATGCGGAGCAGTTTGACGATTTGACCATGCTGTGTCTGGAATACCTGGGCAGTCCGAAAACAGATGGGCCGGATGACCATACCCGGGAAACATGAGCGGGCGCCCGGATTTGTAATACCTGAAAAGAAGCAGAACCGGTGCGTACACCGGCGGCGTAACCATCCCTGTGAACCTCATGGAGGGGGATGGCTGTACCGCCGGTGTACGCACCGGTTTTATGATTTGGAGATCAGAGGATCTCAGACAGTATGCGGATAAAGAACAGAGTGAGAACCGCAAGCATCACAGGCTTCACGACCCGGCTTCCCCGGTGCTCGAAAAAAGTAATACCAATGTAGTTGCCGGCAATCCCGCAGAGACCCGCCGCAAAGCCCAGCAGCGGAAGGACTTTCCCGTTTGCCAGGTATACGGCGAGGGAGGAGATGTTGGTGGCAAGGTTGATGGACTTGGCGACGCCGTTTGCCTCCCCGAGAGGAAAGTGGGCGAAAGCGGTAAGCAGCAGGATCAGAAAGGTGCCGGTGCCCGGTCCGTAAAAACCGTCGTATGCGCCGATGACGAGAGCGATCGCCGTGCTGATCAGCGCGGTTTTCAGGGGAGGAAGCTCCGGACGGGCAATATCCAGGCTGCGGCTGCGGGTAATATAAAAAGCGGTAAGCGGCAGAATGACCAGCATCAGCCGTTTGAAGAGGGCGTCGCTGACCAGCAGGGCCAGCCGGGCGCCGATATTGGCGCCGATGAGCGCGGCGGCAACGCAGGGGAGGGCCTTCTTCCACGGAACATAGTGGCTGCGGGAAAGCCGGATAACGGCTGTGGTGGTGCCCATGGCGGAGCTGAGTTTGTTGGTGGCGATGGCATTGTGCACCGGAAGCCCTGCAATCAGGTAAGCCGGGAGAGAAATCAGCCCGCCGCCGCCGGCCACCGCATCGACAAAGCCGCCCAGAAACACAAGGGGACAGACCAGAAGATAGGTCAGCAGAGAGGGCGTAAACGAAATGGTCATGCTTCCTGCGCTTTCCCGGAAGGCCCGTTATACTCCATGCAGAGCATTGTCAGGTCGTCAAACTGCTCGGCATCTTTTACAAAGTCATTCACTGCGTCACGAATATTGCTCAGGATCTGATCGGGAGCCGCTTCAGGTTCGCGGTTCAGCGCCTCCACCATTCCGGCCGTGCCGAACATGGCCCCGTCTGCATTCGTTGCCTCCGGTACTCCGTCCGTATAGAGGAAGAGCTTGTCGCCGGGCTGAAGCTGAAGTTCGTACTCCCGGTACTTCAGTCCATCCATCCCGCCGATGACAAAACCGTGCGGATCCTTGAAGAGCTCATATGCTCCGCCGGCCCGTTTCAGAACCGGGTACTCGTGACCGGCGTTTGATGCGGTCAGCCTTCCGGTGGACACCTCCAGAATGCCGAGCCAGACCGTTACGAACATCTCCGCCTTGTTGTTGGAGCAGAGGGCCTCGTTGGTCTTGGTGAGGATCTCGGCAGCTGTTTTGCCCAGCATGGCGCAGCTCTGAAGGATCACCTTGGAGATCATCATAAAGAGCGCTCCGGGAATCCCTTTTCCCGATACATCGGCCATGACCAGACAAAGGTGATCCTCGTCGATGAAGAAGAAGTCATAGAAGTCGCCGCCGACCTCCCTGGCCGGGTCCATCACGGCATAGATGTCAAATTCCGTTCTCCCCGGAAAAGGCGGAAAGTCGCTGGGAAGCATGGCTGCCTGAATCTGCTCGGCAAGCTTTAACTCGGTACCGATACGCTCTTTCTCCGCGGTGATTTTCGTAAGATCCCGGACATATTGCTGAATCTGATCCTCCATTCGGTCAATGGAACCTGCCAGCTGTCCGATTTCATCAATATTGCGGATGCTGTCCTGGAGCTTTTTGCGTGCGGGTTTGTTTTCAGAGGCAAAGCGGCTGGTTTCCGCCACAATCTCACGAATGGGATGCAGCAGCGCCCGGTTCAGATAAAGGGTTTCTCCGACGACAACGATAAGCACCAATACCGCCAGGGTGATCAGTATTTCCCGCAGAAAGCGGTTACGGACACCGGCCAGACTGTCCATCTGCCGCTGAACACAGAGAATGGCGCTGACCTCACCGCTGCCCGCCGTCAGAGGAATCATCATGGTGATGTGGGGATCCGTGGAAATGTACCCCTTGTCGCGGACGACCACTTCACGGGAGGAGCCCTCCTCACAGATGGCGCGGTATTTTGCGCGGTAATCATCGTTGGTGGTCTCACGGACATAGCCAAAATCAAAGAGTTCGTAATCCCGGTCTTTATTCTTGGTAGAGAACAGAAAGGTGACGTGATTATAGTCCGTGCGGTCCGGCAGGATGACATAGATAAAAGTAGCCCCGGAGGTGTTGCAAAGATGCTGCATGGTATCTAAAACTGCGAGGTATTCCTCCGACTTGCCGCCGCTCTTCAGGTACTCGTCCACCCGGTTGCTGTCTACAATATGGGCGGCTGTCCGGGCGGTGAGAAAAGCGCCGTCGGCATACTGCTCCAGCAGCGCGTGTGTAAAGCCCTTGTACCCGATGACGCCGACAGCAATCGCGAAAACCAGCAGCAGCACGACGACAACCAGAATGCTCTTATAGGTGATGTGCTCTCGAATCTTTTTCATGAAAACTCCTTGGGCGGGACACCGTCCCTGTCGGCGAATTTATCTTTCGCCGTCATTTTAAACGCTGACAACAGCCTTGGCAAGAAAAATTTTCAGCTTGAGAATCTGCATCCTGCTGCGGGGACAGAAGGACGGGAATATAAAACCAGACCGCCGGAACTTTTCCGGCGGTCTGGTTTATATTGCATTGTCTGCCAGGTCAGCTCAGTGATTGACCTTGTCCTTAAAGGCTTTGCCGGCCTTGAATACGGGCGTATTGCTGGCGGCAAACTCCATGGCCTCGCCGGTGGCGGGGTTGCGGCCGGAGCGCGCGTCATGATGACGGCAGGAGAAGCTGCCAAATCCGACCAGAGAAACCGGCTCACGGGCGCCGAGAGAATCCATAATGGAATTGAGAACGCTCTCCACGGCTGCGGCGGCCTGCTTCTGGGTAAGGTCCGTATCAGCGGCTACTTTATTGATGAGCTGAGTTTTGTTCATGGGTAATACTCCTTCAATGAATAGTTCGTACGGGCATGGATTATAACAGCCCGGGCGGGGTTTTGCAAGAGAAAAGTGAAAAAGATTTGAGATTCCCTGATCAAACTCATACCTGAACGGGCTTCAGGACACCCACAGCGCTGAGAAGATCGGAAATGCGTGAGACGGGGATGATTTCTATCTTCTCCCGGACTTCCTGAGCGACATCCTTCAGATCGTGCAGATTTTCCTCCGGGATAAAGACCCGGGTGATTCCGGCACGCTGGGCAGCCATGAGCTTCTCCGGGAGTCCTCCGATGGGCGTCACGGCGCCGCGAAGGGCAACCTCTCCGGTCATGGCGGTATGGGGATCCACGATCCGCCCTGTAAGCAGGGAACTCAGCGCCGTGGTCAGAGTTACGCCTGCGGAGGGCCCGTCTTTCGGGACGGCACCTGCCGGAACATGGATATGAATATTGTGGGTTTTCAGCTTCTTGGTTTCTTCCGGGAAGAGGTTTTCCACCAGACTCAGGGCGATGCGGGCGGATTCCTTCATCACGTCACCCAGCTGCCCGGTGATAATGAGGTCTCCCTTGCCCGGAAGAAGAGCCGTTTCGATATACAGAATATCGCCCCCCACCGGCGTCCAGGCAAGGCCTGTCACAACGCCGGCTTTCGGTTCCGGCAGGATGGTGTCATGGCGGATCGGCCGGTCTTCCAGTTCCTCCCGCAGGAGTTCTGGTGTCACGGTGACCGTTTCGTCTGGATTTGAAGCCGCCTTCACGGCCAGAATTCTGCAAAGCGTGTCAATGTGCTTGCGCAGGCCCCGCACGCCGGCCTCCATGGTATAGTCGGAGATCAGCATTTCCAGCGCCGCATCCGTGATGACCATCCGCGCGTCCCCGATGCCCATGGTTTCCATGGATTTGGGGACCAGGTGCTCCCGTGCAATCTGCAGTTTCTCCAGGGGGGTATAACCCTGAAACTGGATAACTTCCATACGGTCCAGCAGCGGCTGCGGGATGGTATCAAGGGAGTTCGCCGTGCAGATGAAAAGCACATCGGAGAGGTCGTAGGGTACGTTCATATAGTGATCGGTGAAGGTGTTGTTCTGCTCCGGGTCCAGAACCTCCAGCAGGGCGCTGGCGGGACTGCCGTTGTAGGAGGCGGAGAGCTTGTCCACCTCGTCCAGCACCATCACCGGGTTTGAGACGCCGCTTTTGTGAACGCCGTCCATGATCCGCCCGGGCATGGAGCCGATATAGGTGCGCCGGTGACCGCGGATTTCACTTTCATCGTGCACGCCGCCGAGGCTGACCCGTACATACTGGCGGCCCAGGGCTCTGGCGATGCTCTTACCGATGCTGGTCTTGCCGGTGCCGGGGGCACCGACAAAGAGCAGGATGGAACCGGACTGCTGCTTCTTCAAATTCATGACGGCAATCTGCTGGATGATGCGGTCCTTAACCTTCCTGAGACCGTAATGATCTTCGTCCAGGATTCTGCGGGCTGCATCCAGATCAATGGTCTGGGCCTCTTCCTTCTTCCAGGAGAGTGTCGTCACAAAATCCAGATAGTCGAAGAGCATGCCGGATTCCACGCTCTCCTTGCCTTCCTGCTTCAGCCGGTTCAGTACCTTTTCCGCCTCTTTGCGGGCGGTTTCATTCATACCGGATTCCATGATCCGCTGCTGGAACTTCTGGATGTCGGTGACATTCTCGGGGTGCATCTCGTCCAGTTCCTTCTGCAGGTGTTCGATCTGCCGCTTGATGGCAGCCTCTTTATAGCGCTGCTGGTATTCCTGCTGCTGGGAGGAATTTGCCTCGTTGGTAATGCGGTCTACTTCCATGAACTCGTAGAGAGTCTTTTCAATGAGCTCAACCCGGGCCGCCTTGCTGTCCTCGGCGAGAATGGCGTAGCGCTCCTCATTGGATATCCGGACGAGAGGGGACATGATACAGGCCGCCATGCCGATGGAGTCCACCTGGTTGATGAAATACTCCGCCGATTCCGCCCACTGCAGACCGGAGGCATATTCCCGCATCTCCTGGATGAGGGCCTGCAGCTTCTCCTGCTCCAGATCCCGGTCCAGGTCCTCTACGTCTTTCCGGCGTGAAGTCATGACCCGGATGGTGTGGTCCGGATAAATGCGGACGTCTTCCACGTTCACCCGGTACTGGGTGTGGATGACCGCATAGCCCTGCTGATTGAGCTCGGTGATGTTCCCGGCCACTCCGATGGGATAGAAATCATCCTCCTCCAGCGCTGTAAAACTTTTGTTCTCCTTCGCCACCAGAAGGATGACCTTCTCACCGGCAACGACGCCGCTTGCGCCGGCGCTGCGGCGAATCTGGTCCAGAGGGTAGAAAATGTTCGCCTCCGCAGCCAGAATCATATTATAAGTCGGTACGACAATCATAGTTTTCCTCCAAATAAGATCTTTCTATGTAAGCTGTGCCTCACATCAGAAGCAGGTTCTGAAGCATCTGAATCAGTTCTGCTAGTTCTTCCTCTTCAGAGCGGGAAACGCAGCGGTTCATCGCGAGAAAACGCACCGGAGCGAACAGAATCGCCCCCAGGGTCCAGTCGCTGTACCTTCGGAAGATCCCCCGCGCCTGATAATTGTGAATCAGCTCCAGAATGTCACAGATACACTCCTCCTCCGATACGCGCTCAGAAAGCGTCGGGCAGCGTGAACACTGTTCCACAAAGCTGAAAACATCTTCATGTTCCCGGCTGAAACTGTAACATCCCCGGACAATGGTGTCGATCAGGGCGCCGCCGTCCATGTCAGGTTCAATCCGCTGCATCAGGTAGCGATAGGGCGCGCTGGAATACTCGCGGAAAACCTCGGCCAGCATCTCCTCCTTGCTGTCATAGTAGACGTAGATTGTGGCGGGAGAAACGCCCGCGTCCTTCGCGATTTTTGAAACGGAAGTACCGTTGATTCCTTCCCGCAGAATCAGCCTTACCATGGACTGCTTAATACGCTGCTGCTTGTCCTGATCCCTCAGTCGCACTGAACTTCACCTCCTGACAGGCTAATAATAAACGAACATTCAGTTATTGTCAAGTTTATTTTTGCGGCAGCCCCTGCTGAAGGGACTGCCGCGCATTTCATGGAATCTGTGCAGCCTTGAGAAATCCCGCTATTCGTGAACCAGAAGCTCCAGAACATCCGGCCGTGCGTAATGACCGACAGCGTCATGCTCCATTTTGCATGCTGCGGGCAAGTCCATATCCAGGTTCGCGTAGAGAATCTCTTCCCGGTCCCAGGCGGTCTCCGTCACTTCGTGGCCGAAGGGGTCGATGATGCAGCTGCCGCCTCTGCAGACGATTTCAGGCAGCTTCTGAAGATCCTCGGCGGTTTTCAGGTCTGCGGGGTAGGAAGATTTGCGTACCAGCATATCTGCATTAATGAAATAGCATTTACCCTCAATGGCGATATGACGGATGGTGGACTGCCATTCGGGATTGTCGTTGGTGTTCGGAGAAATGTAGATGGTGATTCCCTTCTGATAGAGGGCGACCCGGGCCAGCGGCATATAGCTCTCCCAGCAGATCAGGCTTCCGATGGGGCCCCAGGGCGATTCGGTCACGGGAAAATAGTCTCCGTTTGCATCTCCCCATACCAGGCGTTCACTGCCGGTCGGCTTCAGCTTGCGGTGAATCTTCCAGGTACCGTCAGGGGAGAACACCGCATTACTGTTATACAGTGTTCCGAGGACGGCGTCCCGCTCGGAGAAACCGATGCTGATATAAACGCTGTATTGTTTTGCTGCCTCGGAAAGCTGCTGGAACTCTGCTTCTCCCGCAACTACGGAGGCATCATAGTACCGTTTCCAGTCCGCCCGTCCGGCTTCGGTGCGTTTGCCCATACTGAAGCCGAAGTTCATTCCAATGGGATATCCTGGAATGAAAAGCTCGGGGAAAACAATCAGCTCCGCCTTCTGTGAGGCGGCTTCCTCCAGGTAACGGAGGGCCTTCTTCAGGGATGCATCTTTATTAAACAATACCGGCTCGGCCTGCACGACAGCCGCACGGCAGATGCGCTTCAGGTCTTTCATATTATTCCTCCGTTTCAGCATGATGAACTCCGGATCGTGCCTTGATTATACAGGAGCCTCTGCGCAATTACAAGAAAAAGCCTCCTGAGAAGTTTAAAAGAAGGGGACGGGGGGAATTGACACAGGACCCGGGGATTGCATATAATCATAGGAGAATCCTGGCAGGCGGCCCGCCTCCTCCTGACAGGACAGGAATCCGGCGCTGAAAGAGGGAAGCAGAGAATACATGAACGAGATCAGGATCCATACAATCCCGTGCGGGAGTATCCGTATGCGGCGCTCCATGGCCTTTCTGGACGAGAGGGCGCTGTTTGAACCGCATATTACCATGCCGAATAATGTTTTTCTCCTGGAGCATCCGGTTCACGGAAATATTCTCTTCGATACCGGCTGGTCCTCCGGGTGCAGGGACCGGCTCCCCCGGCATCTTCGTCATCTTTACGATCCTCAGGTGGGGCCGGGGCAGACCGCGGTGGAGCAGCTGGCCGCCATGGGCCTGGCGCCGGAGGATATCGATCTTCTTGTCCTCACCCATCTGGATGCGGATCACACGGATGCTCTGGAAAGTTTTGTCGGAAAGGCAAAGCGGATTGTCTGTTCAGAGCTGGAGTACTTCTATTCCTGCCGCCTGGTCTATGAGCGCCGGGAGTTTCCGGAAAGCTGGCTGCCCTATGCCGACAGCATCGAGCGGATCCATTACCGCGCATCTACCCTTGGTCCGGTCGGGAGGGGTTTTGACCTTTTCGGGGACGACAGTGTCGTCTGCATCTATTGCCCCGGCCATACCGACGGAATCTTCGCCACCATCATCAGCCAGGGACCCTCGAACCGGTTTAAAACCCACGGCGAGGGGAAATATGGGGGACCGTTTGCCGTCATTGCATCCGACGTGGCCTTTTCTCAGCGGAACATCGATGAGGAGGTGGTCCCCGGATACGGATTCAGCCGGGAAATGCAGATCAAGTCCCTGCGCTTTCTGAAGACTTTGCAGGCCGACCCGATGCACCGGGCGACTCTCTTCAGCCATTCCGTTCCGGAGAAGCCTGTTATCACGCTGAAATCCCCGGAATGACCGCGCAGAATCATCAGTACGGAAAAGGATAATGAAAATGCTCCCCGGCAGAACCGCTCTGCCGGGGAGCATTCTATTCAGAAAGAGATCAGCGCTGTCAAAAGAAACAGGACTCTGA
>CAMONN010000009.1 GCA_946620645.1 uncultured Clostridia bacterium | reverse complement strand
AGGGCAATAACCGTTCCCCGGAGAAAGTGCTCACGGCCGAAGTCCTCCATGGAGCAGGACATGTCCTCCATGCCGTCCGCCACGTTGAAGAACCGGAAAAGACCGTCCTCCCGGCGGATGAAGCTCACAAAATGGGGCTCCCGGCCCTCGTTGTAGCGGAACAGGCCGGCCGCGCTTTCCGCGGCAGCGGCAAGGGCCTCATCCCTGCCCACTGTCTCAACCCATCCGGGGACATACCGGTCCAGGTATTCCCGCATCACCCGCATCAGGGTCGGTCCAGGGATACGGAGAGTATGCATGGCGTCCAGCTCCGCCAGAACCTCTTCCCATGAAACCTCATGGCCGAGGAAGTGACGCAGATTGTATGCCGCGATGAAGCCGCAGCCGTTAATGTCCGCCGGCATGGTGCGGTAGCGGACCGAGGCGAAGCAGTCCTGATCACAGATATAGCCGTCGGAGGTGATCCCCTCCGATGGCTTTTTTGCGGAATGGGTAGAAATCATGTTACGCAGTTCCAAAGCAGTTTATTCATGCTTCAGAGTATAGACTTTTTCTCGGGGACTGTCAACAGAGCCGGACGAAACCGAAATGTTAACTCTTGACGGAAATTCATAACATTTTCTCAATAAAAATGCCATTATTACCGAAATTAAACCGAAAAAAGGGGACTTTCAGCGGAATTAGTTGTGGAAATCATCTACGGGATGTGCTATACTGAAATGGCACACCGGTGGGTTAAGAACCGGACGTGAAAAGCTGAAATGAGGCGGAAATGGCGAAAAATCTTGCCAACAGGCCGCTTCTGTGGTAGTATACACTTTCAGTGCCTGCGGCACATGTATTTACAGGAAGGTGTTCCATGGATCAGTATACCATACACGGCGGAACCAGGCTGCACGGAGAGGTGGAGATCAGCGGCGCCAAGAACGCTGCGGTTGCCATTATTCCTGCCGCTCTTCTGGTGCAGGGCGTCTGCCGGATTGAAAATATACCCCGCATCAGCGATACCGATACCCTTCTGACCATCCTGGTCGAGCTGGGTGCCCGGGTGAGCTATATCAATAAAAGCACCATTGAGATCGACTGCACCGGCGCCCGCTATCAGGATGCGCCCTATGACCTGATGCGGAAGATTCGCGCCTCTTATTACCTCATCGGCTCCATGCTTGGCCGCTTCGGCAATGCGAAGACGACCATGCCCGGCGGCTGCAACTTCGGGGTCCGCCCCATTGACCAGCACATCAAGGGCATGCGCGCCCTGGGAGCCCAGGTGGATGTTAAAAACGGTTTTGTCTATGCCGAGGCGCTGGACGGCCGGCTGCACGGCGCCAGGATCTACCTGGACAAGGTTTCCGTCGGCGCAACGATGAACATCATGATTGCCGCCGTCCTGGCTCAGGGACGCACCATTATTGAAAATGCCGCCAGAGAGCCGCACATTGTGGACCTGGCCAACTTCCTCAACTCCATGGGGGCGGACGTCCGCGGTGCCGGTACGGATACCATCAAGATTAACGGCGTTGAGTCTCTGCACGGCGGAACCTACTCCATCATTCCGGACCAGATTGAAGCCGGCACCTATATGGTGGCGGCGGCTGCCACCGGCGGTGAAGTGCTGATTACCAATGTGATTCCCAAGCATCTGGAGAGCATCAGCGCGAAGCTTCGGGAGACGGGGACCTTTGTCGAGGAGTATGAGGAGGCTGTTCTGGTCCGCGGGCCGGAGAAGCTGCACCGGGTCAACAACCTCAAGACCATGCCCTATCCCGGGTTCCCGACGGATATGCAGCCCCAGTTCGGCGTTCTGCTCTGCCTGGCGGAGGGCACCTCGGTCATTACCGAGGGGATTTACGACAACCGCTTCAAGTACGTCAATGAACTGCGCAAGATGGGGGCGGAAGTCCAGGTGGACGGCCGTGTCTGCGTGATTGACGGCGGCCACAAGCTGAGCGGGGCTCCGGTCCATGCCTGTGACCTGCGCGCCGGCGCCGCCATGGTGATTGCCGGCATGGTCGCGGGGGGCACCACCGTCATTGACGATGTCCATTTTATCGAGCGCGGCTATGAGCGCTTTGTGGAGAAGCTCAACGCCCTCGGCGCCGATATTACCATAGACTATGACGACGGCGATACGGACCGTGTCAGTCTGTCCTCTGTTTCATAACCCTTGCTGAGAATTCGTCTGATCTGTGTCGGAAAGCTGAAGGAGCGTTTCTGGCAGGACGCCGTCCGGGAGTACCAGAAGCGTCTGGGCGCTTTCTGCAGGCTCGAGATGGTGGAGCTTCCGGAAGAACGCCTGGGGCAGAATCCCTCTCAGGCGGAGATTGACGGGGCGCTGCACCGGGAGGCGGAGGAGATTGAAAAGGCGCTGCTGAAGGATGCCGGGCTCGTCTGCCTCTGTGTGGAGGGCCGGGAGCTGGACAGCCGCGGGGTGGCGGAGCTGATTTCCCGGACGGAGATGTCCGGCGCGCCCAGGCTCTGTCTGGTTGTGGGCGGCTCCTTCGGCCTGGATGCGGAGCTGAAGAAAAAGGCGGCTCTGTGTCTGAGCATGTCCAAAATGACCTTTCCACATCACCTTGCCCGGGTGATGCTGCTGGAACAGCTGTACCGGGGTTTTCAAATCCGGGACGGCACAAAATACCACAAGTAAAAAAGAAAGACTTCAGGAGGCAATTCATGCGCACTTACATGGAAGAGTACCAGCGCTGGCTGGACAGCCCGGCTCTCAGCGAGGAAGAGTGGAGAGAGCTCGATGCGATCCGCTCAGATGAGAAGGAAATCCGGGAACGCTTCTTTGCGCCGCTGGAATTCGGCACTGCCGGTCTTCGCGGTACCATGAAAACCGGTCTGCACAACATGAATGTCCATATTATCCGCCACGCGACTCAGGCCTTCGCCGATGTTATCTGCGCCGAAGGCGAAGCCGCCATGAAACGGGGAATTGTGATCGCCCACGACTGCCGCCTCAACGGGCGCCTTTTTGCTGAGGAAGCTGCAGCGGTGATGGCGGCCAACGGGATCTATGTCCGGATTTTCGATGCGCTGCGTCCCACGCCAGAGCTCAGCTTTGCAGTCCGCTACTACGGCGCGACAGCCGGCCTGAATATAACGGCCAGCCACAACCCCAAGGAATATAACGGCTATAAGGTCTACTGGTCCGACGGGGCGCAGCTGCCGCCGCATCATGCCGATCATATCGCCAAAAGGATGGCGGAGACCGACATTTTTACCTGCTACAAGTCCTGCGACTATGCCGAGGCGGTTCACAGCGGACAGATCACCATTATCGGCGATGAGACCGACGAGGCCTTCCTGGGCGAGGTGATGAAGCAGGCCATCAATCCCGGCGCGGTGGCCGCGGTGGCGGATGACTTCCGCATTGTATACACGCCCTTCCACGGCTGCGGCTACAAGCTGGTGCCCGAAGCGCTGAAGCGTCTGGGCGTGAAGCACATCTACCCGGTGCCGGAGCAGATGGTGCTGGACGGCAATTTCCCGACCGTTGTGAGTCCCAACCCCGAGAACCCCGAGGGCTTCTACCTCGCGGTGGCGCTGGCCAAAAAGGTGGACTCCGACCTGATCATCGGCACGGACCCGGATTCCGACCGCGTCGGCACCATGGTGCGCAATTCCGACGGAGACTATGTTACCATCACCGGCAACCAGATGGGCGTTCTCCTGCTGGACTACATCATTCAGGCCCGCAAGAAGACCGGCACCATGCCTGAAAACCCCGGTACGCTCTGCAGCCTGGTCTCCACGCCCATGGCGCGCACCGTGGCGGAGAAGAACGGCGTCCACTTTGAGGATACCTTCACCGGCTTCAAGTTCATGGCGGAGCGGATTGCTTCCTGGGAGGCGGAAAAGAGCTACAATTATATCTTCGCCTTTGAGGAGAGCTACGGCTACATGGTGGGCGACTATGTCCGTGATAAGGACGCCGTCACCATTTCCATGCTGATTGCCGAGATGGCCGCCTGGTATCATGCCCAGGGGATGACCCTGCTGGATGCGCTGCAGGCCCTCTACGAGTGGTACGGCTGGTATATGGAGAAAACCCTGAATCTTGTGATGCCCGGCGTTGACGGGCTGGAGAAGATGCAGGCGCTGATGAAGGACCTGCGGGAGAATCCTCCGCAGAATATCGGCGGCGAGGAGGTCATCCGTCTCCGCGATTATCTGGACGGCAGCATCAACGTGATGGGCCTTGGCAAGGTTGACAAGACGCCCTACTTCGGCTCCAACGTGCTGTACTTCGAACTGGCCGACGGCAGCATCTTCATCGTGCGCCCCTCCGGGACCGAGCCGAAGATCAAGGTTTACATCCTGGCCCGCGGGGAGAACCGGGAAGCCTGCGCTGTGAAAATTGACCGCTGCGTTTCTTTTGCGGAGGCACTCGGAAAATGAATTATCTGTCACTGTTTCTCAGTTTTGCGAAGGTCGGCGTGCTGACCTTTGGCGGCGGCTATGCGATGATTCCGATTCTGGAACGCGAGATCGTCGACAGACGCGGATGGGCGAGCAGTGAGGAACTGATGGACTATTACGCCGTGGGTCAGTGTACCCCCGGCGTAATTGCCGTCAATACCGCGACTTTTATCGGCTATAAGCAGGCGGGCAATCTCGGCGGCGTAGTGGCTACCCTCGGCGTGGTGTTTCCCTCTGTTGTGATCATTACGCTTATTGCCGGCATCCTCACGAATTTCTCGGATCTCCCTGCGGTGAAAAGCGCCTTTGCGGCCATCCGCGTTTGCGTCTGTGTGCTGATCTTTAACGCGGTGCTGAAGCTCTGGAAAAGCGCCGTAAAGGACCGGCCCGCCCTGGTGCTGTTTGTCCTGGTGCTGGCCCTGTCGCTGCTCTTTGACCTTTCGCCGGTGGTGTTCGTGGTGCTCTGCGCCGCGGCCGGCATTGCCCTGACCCGTCTGGGCCTGCGGGGGAAGGGGGCGCTGAAATGATCCTACTTCAGCTGTTCTGGGAATTTTTCAAAACCGGCCTCTTCGCCGTCGGCGGCGGCATGGCGACGCTGCCCTTCCTCTCGGATATCGGCAACCGCACCGGCTGGTTTACGCAGGCGAAGCTTGCGGACATGATCGCTGTGTCCGAGTCCACGCCCGGCCCCATCGGCGTCAATATGGCGACCTATGTCGGCTTTGAGACCTGCGGCATTCCGGGCGCTGTTGTGGCCACGCTGGGGCTCATATGCCCCTCCGTGATCATCATTCTGCTCATCGCCCGGGTGCTGCGGCAGTTTCGCAGCAACCAGACCGTGGACGCGGCCTTTTACGGTCTGCGCCCCTGCTCCATCGCCCTCATCGCCGCGGCGGGACTGATGGTGGCAAAGCTGACCTTCCTGAATGAGGCCGCGCTGAACGGCGGCGCCGGATTATCGAATCCCGGGGCGCTCCTGAACTGGAAGGCCGTCCTGCTGGGCGCGGTCCTGCTGGTTCTTACCCGCGGAGTCAAGGCCCTGAAAAAGCTGCATCCGGTGATTTTCATTGCAGCCTCGGCGGTCGTCGGCATTATTTTCCATTTCTGACCCGCCGTTCCCGTCAAACCGGCATCCTATTCCCGAGGTGTTCTTAACATGATTGACAGAACCATTGAGGTCGAGCGCATGGAGCACGTGATCAGCGTTTTCGGCTCCTTCGACCAGAACCTGCGGCTCATTGAGTCGGAACTGAACGTGAAAATCCTGGACCGTGACAACCTGATTCACATTACCGGCGAGGAAGAGGGCGTAATGCTCGCGGAGAAGGCCATCGGCGGCCTCCTGGATCTGGCGGCGAAGGGCGAGGCCATCGACGCCCAGAACGTCCGTTATATTCTGAAGCTGGTGCGCAGCGGCCAGGAGAGCGAGATCGCGAAGCTGGCCGGCGATGTCATCTGCATTACCGCCAAGGGCAAGCCCATCAAGCCCAAAACCCTGGGCCAGCGGGAGTACTGTGACGCCATTGCGAACAATACCGTTACCCTGGGCATCGGCCCGGCCGGAACGGGTAAAACCTATCTGGCGGTGGCGGCGGCGGTGGCCGCTTTCCGGGCGGAAAAGGTCAACCGCATCATCCTGACCCGGCCCGCCGTGGAGGCGGGTGAGCGCCTGGGCTTCCTGCCCGGCGATCTCCAGAGCAAGGTGGACCCGTACCTGCGCCCGCTGTACGATGCGCTGTTTGACATGCTGGGGGCCGATACCTATCAGAAGTACCTGGAGCGGGGGAACATTGAGGTTGCGCCTTTGGCCTATATGCGCGGCCGCACCCTGGATGACAGCTTCATTATCCTGGACGAAGCCCAGAACACTTCCCGCGAGCAGATGAAAATGTTCCTGACCCGTATCGGGTTCGGGTCCCATGTGGTGATTACCGGCGATATTACCCAGATCGACCTGCCCTCGGACAAGGTCAGCGGCCTGAAGGTGGCCATGCAGGTTCTGGACGGGATCGATGATATCGCCATCTGCACGCTGACCGGGGCGGATGTGGTCCGGCACCGGCTGGTGCAGAAGATCATCGAGGCCTATGAGGACTATGACCGGCGGCATCCTGCCGGAGACGGGCAGGAAAGCCGCGGCCGGACGAACAGCAGACCCGCCGCCCGTGACGGAAGGAAGAAACCTTCCACCGCAAGAGGCGCGGCGAATCCCCGGCCCCGCCGCAGCGGCGGCCGCTGACGCGTGTTTGGGCGGCATGAAGCGCGCCCGGATGGAATGAGGGAGGATTGAAAACTGTGCATGAGATCGAAATCAGCCGCGAGAAAAAAGGCCTCGGCCACAGGAATGCGGCCCCGCTCATCAGAAAAGCTGCCGAGGCGGCGCTGAAGGCGGAGGGAATCCGGGAGGCCTGCCTGATCAGCGTGATGCTTACGGACGAAGAGGGGATTCATACCGTGAACCGGGAGTTTCGCGGGGTGGACCGGCCGACGGACGTGCTTTCCTTCCCGCTGAATGAGCTTTCTCCCGGCGCCTTTGACCCGGAAGAGTGCGAGGCGGACCCGGATGCCGGGGTTCTGATGCTGGGGGATATGATGATCTCCCTGCCTGCCTGCGAGAAGCAGGGAGAGGAATACGGCCACGGCTTTAACCGGGAGCTTCAGTACCTGACGGTGCATTCCGTTCTGCATCTTCTGGGCTATGATCACCTGGATGAGGGAGAGGAGAAGCGCCGGATGCGGGCGAGGGAAAAGCTGATTATGGGGGAGCTGGAAGGCTCCGAATCTGAACACTGAAAACGGAAAGGCTCTGGACCAATGAAGAATACGGAAAAATCTGCGATGATCACCGTCTGCGGACGGCCGAATGTGGGAAAGTCCACCCTTACCAATGCGCTGGTGGGGGAGAAAATCGCCATTGTCTCCAACAAGCCCCAGACCACCCGCAGCCGGATTATCGGCATTGTGGAACACGGGCGGAGCCAGCTGGTGCTCATTGACACCCCGGGCTTTCACCGGCCACGGACAAAGCTGGGGGATTATATGGTAAACGTGGCCCGGGAGAGCGTGGCGGATGTGGACTGCGTGCTTCTTCTGGTGGAGCCCATCGCTTCCGTCGGGCCCCAGGAGGAGGCGCTGATCGCACGCATCGAGGAGCAGGGGCTCCCCGCAATCCTGGTCATCAACAAAATCGATACCGTGGAGAAGGAACGCCTTCTGGAGGTGATGGCCGTCTACGCCGCCCGGCATGACTTTGACGCCATCCTGCCTGTCTCCGCCCGTACGGGCGAGGGCCTGGAAGAGCTTCTGAACGAGATGGAGAAATATACCGTCGAAGGCCCCCACCTGTTCCCGGACGATATGATTACCGACCAGCCGGAGCGGGTGATCTGTGCGGAGCTCATCCGGGAGAAGCTGCTGCTCTCCCTTGAAAAGGAGATTCCCCACGGGACGGCGGTGGAGATTACCAAATTCTCGGAGCGGGAGAACGGCCTCATCGACATCGATGCCACCATTTTCTGCGAGAAGGAAAGCCATAAGGGCATTATCATCGGCAAAAAGGGCGCTATGCTTCGCAAGGTCGGAGAGCTGGCCCGTAAGGATATGGAGACCTTCCTGGATGCCAGGGTGAATCTGCAGACCTGGGTGAAGGTGAAGGAAAGCTGGCGGGACTCGATGGCGCAGCTGCGGAACTTCGGCTACACGGAGCAGTAGAATGTTCCGTACCGAGAACGCCTTGATTCTCCGGGAGGTCCGCTTCCGGGAATCGGACCGGATCCTGACCGCCATGACCCCCGGCCTCGGCAAGGTGACCCTGGCGGCCCACGGCGCTCTGAGCAAGAAGAGCCGCATTGCGGCCGGTACCCAGCAGCTCACCTGGTCGGAACTGACGCTGTTTGAAAAGGACGGCCGCTACTCCGTGCGGGAGGCGGTGACCAGGGAGGCCTTTCCCGGGCTTCGCAGGGAGCTGGAGAACCTGGCCCTGGGGAGCTATATCGCCGAATGCCTGGAGCTGTTTTCCACCGAGGGTCAGCCGGAGCCGGAGCTGCTGCAGCTGGGGCTGAACAGCCTTTACGCCCTCAGCGAGGGCCTGGCGCCCCGGGAGAAAATCAAGGCCGCCTTTGAGCTTCGCCTCACCGCAATGGAGGGCTACGCGCCTGCGGTGGAGGTTTGCGCCGTCTGCGGCCGGAAGGAGATCCGTTCCCCTGTTTTTCTTCAGGATGACGGGGTGGCGGTATGCCGCGACTGCCTGAGGGAAGAGCGGCGTTTTCTGCCCTTTACCTCCGGCGCCCTGGAGGCCATGCGCCGGGTGCTGCAGGCGCCGCCGAAGCGCTTTCTGTCCTTCGGGCTGGATGGCGAGGATCTGGCGCGGCTTTCAAGTGTTTCAGAGGCCTGGCTGCTGCACTGTGCGGGAAGAGAAATCCCTTCCCTGGAGTATTATAAGAAGCTGTGAGTATGGAAAAATCATTTATTACCCTGGAGCTGCCCGTTATCCTGGACCTGCTTGCCGGGCAGGCTGAGTCCGGCCTCGGGAAAGAGGCCGCCCTCCGGCTGGAGCCTTCGGTGAACGCCGAGGAGGTCCGCCGCCGGCTGCAGGAGACTACGGATGCCGCGCGTTTTATGACACTGCGGGGAAGCCCCGCCTTTTCAGCGGTGAAGGATATCCGTCCCGCCCTGGAGCGCGCCCGGCTCGGAGGCACTCTCAACGGGCGGGAACTGCTGGAAATCGCCGGCGTGGCCCGCTGCGCCCGCCTCTGCAAGGCTTTTCTTGCGGACGGGAAAACGGATCAAATCGGGAAAACCAGCATTGACAGCCTTTTTCACGCCCTGCGGGCCAACAAGTACCTGGAGGAGCGCATTACCACCGCGCTCCCGGCCGAGGACGAGGTAGCGGACAGCGCCTCCGCGGATCTGGCCGATATCCGGAGAAAAATGCGGGCGGCATCCGCCCGGGCCCGGGAGGCGCTGAACAAGATTGTCTCTTCTCCCTCCTATGCCAAGGCACTGCAGGAGCCAATTATTACCATGCGCTCCGACCGTTACGTGCTTCCGGTACGGGCGGACCACAAGGCTGCGGTCCCCGGCCTGGTGCACGATGTGTCAGCCTCCGGGATGACGCTTTTTGTTGAGCCCATGGCTGCCGTGAAGGCCAACAATGAGCTGCGGGAGCTGGCCGCCCGGGAGAAACTGGAGATTGAGCGTGTTCTGGGCGAGCTTTCCGCCGCCTGTGCCGAGTATGCCGATGATTTCTCGGAGGACTGCCTCCTGCTGGTGCGTCTGGACCTCATTTTCGCCAAGGCAAAGCTCTCCTATAAAATGGATGCGGCTCCGGCCGAGGCCTCGGAGCGGGGAATCATTCTGCGCCGGGCCAGGCACCCGCTGCTGGATCCCGCGAAGGCGGTACCCATCGATCTGGAGCTGGGTGTCGACTTTGACACCCTGGTCATTACCGGCCCCAACACCGGCGGCAAGACGGTGGCCCTCAAAACTCTGGGGCTGCTGGCTGCCATGAACCAGTGCGGCCTGCACATTCCGGCGTCCGACGGCAGTCAGCTTCCGGTGTTCCGCCACATTCTGGCGGATATCGGGGACGAGCAGAGCATTGAGCAGAACCTCTCCACCTTTTCGGCGCACATGACGAATATTGTGGAGATTCTGAAGGTCTGTGATGACCGTTCCCTGGTGCTCTTCGATGAGCTGGGAGCGGGAACGGACCCCACCGAGGGGGCGGCGCTGGCCATCTCCATCATTGAGCATGTCCGCGGCTTTGGCGCTGTCACGGCCGCTACTACCCATTATGCCGAGCTCAAGGTCTACGCCACCAATGAGCCGGGCGTTCAGAACGCCTCCTGTGAGTTTGATGTGGAGACTCTGCGCCCCACCTACCGCCTTCTGGTGGGAATTCCCGGCAAGTCCAACGCCTTCGCCATCTCAAAACGGCTGGGCCTGGATGAGACGATCATTCAGGATGCCCGCAGCCGCATCGGGGATGAGAGCCGGAGCTTCGAGGCCACCATTGAAAAGCTGGAGCAGACCCGCCTGCTTCTGGAGCATGACCGCGCCGAGGCGGAGCGCCTGCGCAAAAAGGCCGAGGAGGAGGAGCGGAAGGCCTCTCTCCTGAGGGCGGAGCTCTCGGTCCGGCTGGAAAAGGCCGAGGTCAAGGCCAAGCGGGACGCCCAGCGGATTCTGGATGAAGCCCGTGAAACCGCCGACAGCGTTTATGCGGAGCTGGATGAAATGCGCAGCCTCGCCAATGAACGGCAGCAGGCCGATGAAATCAACCAGGCCCGCACCGAACTTCGCCGCCGCCTGAACGAGGCGGAGGGAAAGCTGCGCACAGAGGCGGATCTGCCCCCGCAGGAGGAGAAAAAATCTTCCCGGCGTCTCCGGCCCGGCGACACGGTGCAGATCAAATCCATGGGGGTCAGGGCCGAGGTCCTTTCCGTCTCTCCGGACGGCAGCGTCAGTCTGAGGGCGGGCATTATGAATGTAACCGCCAAGGAGGATGAGCTTCTCCTGGTGGACGGGGCCGCTCCCGTAAAGAAGGAGCCCGCCCGCAGCGCCGGCGGCGGCGCCCGCCTCATGCATGTTCCCACGGAGATTGACCTGCGGGGCATGGAGTCTCTGGAGGCGGTTCTGGCGGCGGAGCGTTATCTGGACAGCGCGTCCATGGCGAAACTGAAGACCGTCACCATTATTCACGGCAAGGGAACCGGGGCGCTCCGCGAGGCCGTCCGGCGAATGCTGAAGACCAACAAGCTGGTCAAAAGCTGGCGCCAGGGGCTTTACGGCGAGGGTGAAGCAGGCGTTACCGTGGTGGAGCTGAAATAATACCTTTTTCAGCCCGGAGACCGTGGTCGAACTGAAAAAAATTTCGTTTTTTGCAGGCGCTGAAAATGTTAAAAATAACGAAAGCATGAAAACCTGTTGACGGAAGCCTGTAAATTTGATAAAGTAACAGCCAACGTATGGATTTGCGTTTTTTACACTTATTCTGACTGAATTAAGGAGAGGCAAGTATGTGCACGAAAGAAGTAGTGATTGATAATCAGGTCGGGCTGCATGCCAGACCCGCCACATTCTTTATTCAGAAAGCCAACGAATTCAAAAGCAGCATCTGGGTTGAGAAGGAAGAGAGAAGGGTCAATGCCAAGAGTCTTCTGGGCGTGCTTTCCCTTGGAATCGTAAAGGGAACCGCTGTAAAGCTGATTGCTGACGGCGCCGATGAGGAAGAGGCCATTGAGACGCTTTCCGCACTGATTGCCTCTGATTTTTCGGAGTGAGGCGTACACTGGGCTGAATAATTCTGATAGCCGGGGGGTCTGTTTCAGATTTGAGACAGCCCCCTTTTTTTAGAGAATACTGGAGTGCGGAAATGGAAAAGACGGAACTGGCGGCCCGGCTGGCAGCCCTGCAGGAGAAGGCTCTGAAGCTGCCCCTGCTTCCCGGGGTCTATCTGATGCTGGATGCGCAGAATACCGTAATTTATGTCGGCAAGGCCAAAAAACTGAAGAACCGGGTCAGCAGCTACTTCCACGGCGAGCACCTGCCGAAGGTGGCGGCCATGGTGGAGAAGGTGGCGGACTTTCAGGTGATTGTTGCCGCCAGCGAGTTTGAAGCGCTGGTGCTGGAAAACTCCCTCATCAAACGCCATAAGCCCCACTATAATATTCTGCTGAAGGATGACAAGGGCTACCCCTTTATCCGGGTGGACCGGCGCCAGGACTATCCCCGGATGGAACTTTCCTCCCGGGCGCTGAAGGACGGCGCGGACTATTACGGACCCTTTGGAGCCCGGGGCCGAAGCCACGCGATTATTGACGCCCTTTCCTCCGCCCTGCTCCTGCCGGACTGCAGCCGGGTTTTCCCCCGGGACATCGGGAAGGAGCGGCCCTGTCTCAATTATCATATGGGCCGCTGCGCCGGCTGGTGCCTGCGGGACACCGATCCCGCGGACTACCGGACGCGGATGGACCAGGCTGTTCTGATTCTTCAGGGCAGAAGCGAGGAGCTGACTGTTGCCCTCCGGGAGGAGATGGAGCAGGCTGCCGAGGCCCTGCGCTTTGAGCGGGCGGCAGAGCTCCGGGACCGGCTTCGGGCCATTGAGGGCCTGCAGAATCAGCAGCGGGTGATAGCCACCGCCTTCAACGACACAGACGCCGTCGGCTTCCGGCGCGGAGCCCGAAGCTGCTTTACGGTGCTGCACTTTTCCGGAGGCGACCTCACGGGAAAGGACGTGGAGATGATGGGTGAACCGCTGGAGGAAGACAGCGAGGCCGTGGCGGAGCTGGTGCGTCAGTACTACACCGTCCCCGGGAACATCGCTCCGAAGACGGTTCTGCTTCCCTGCGAGGTGGACGGCCTGGAGGACCTGGAGTCCCTCATCAGCGAGACGGCCGGCAGGCGCGTGCATCTTGAGGTGCCGAAGCGGGGAGACCGCCGGCGCCTGGTGGAAAGCGCCCAGCTGAACGCCCAGGAGGAGATCCTGCGGCGGACTACGGCGGACCAGCGCCGCAGCAAGACCCTGGAATGGCTGCAGCGGACCCTGGAGCTGCCGGACTATCCCCACCGGATCGAGGCCTTTGATATCTCGAACCTTGGCAATATGGGAATTGTTGCCGCCATGACGGTATTTCAGGACGGCAAACCCCTCAAGAGCGCCTACCGGAAGTTCCGGATGCGGGACCTGCAGCAGCAGGACGACTACGCCAGCATGCGCCAGGCCCTTACCCGTCGTTTCCGGAGGTACCTGGACGGGGATGAGAAGTTCGCACCCCTGCCGGATCTGCTGCTGATTGACGGCGGCGAGGAACACACCCGCGTGGCCGAGGAGGTGCTGGCCGACCTGAAGCTGACGGTGCCGACCTTCGGCATGGTCAAGGACGACCGCCACCGCACCCGGGCCCTGATGACCGGGGACGGACGGCAGATCGGCATTTCCGGAAACCAGGCGGTCTTCTCCCTGATCGGCAATATCCAGGAGGAGACCCACAACAGCGCCATCCACTACCAGCGCAGCCTGCGGAAGGAAGGCCTCCATTCTGCCCTGGACAGCATCCCGGGCATCGGCCCGGAGCGCCGAAAGGCCCTTCTCCGGCAGTTCCACACCCTGCGGGCGGTACGGGAGGCCGCGCTTGAAGAGCTGGCCGCGGTGATTCCGGCAAACGCCGCCGCGGCGGTGTATGAGACTTTTCACGGAAAGGATGAAGATCTATGCGCGTCATCGCCGGTTCCGCCGGAGGAAGACAGCTGAAGACCCCCGCGGGCGACGCCGTGCGCCCGACCGCTGATCATGTGAAGGAAGCGCTTTTCAACACCCTGCAGTTTGACATTGAAGGCCGCCGGGTACTGGATCTTTTTGCGGGAACGGGACAGCTTGGCATTGAGTCTCTCAGCCGCGGCGCCCGGGAAGCGGTGTTTACGGACCAGAGCCGGAGCTCCCTCGCCCTTGTTGAGGAGAACCTCAGGCGCTGCGGGCTGAAGGGCCGGGTGCTTCGGACAGACGCCCTGAGTTACCTGAGCCGGGGTGAGAAGTTTGATATCATCTTTGTGGATCCGCCCTACGATGCCGGCCTGTATGAGCCGGTTCTGCAGCGGATAAATGCCGTTGACAACCTGAACGAAGGTGGTATAATAATCTGTGAGACTCGTGCCGGAACGGAGCTTCCGGACCTGCAGCCGCCTTACAGGCTGCTTCGCCGGCGCCGGTACGGCTCCGTTGAGCTCACCTATTACGGAAGGAGTTCGGAATGAACAGTGACAACAAGCGCGTGGCAATCTGCCCCGGCAGCTTTGACCCCATTACCCTGGGGCATCTGAACATCATCCGGCGCACGGCGCAGATTTTTGACGAAGTCATTGTCGCGGTCATGCTTAACGCCACCAAGACCTCTCCAATGTTCTCCATAGAGGAGCGGGTGGATATGGTCCGCCGCGCCACCATGCGCTACAGTAATGTCCGGGTCGATACTTCGGATATTCTGCTGGCGGAGTACGCCAGGGAGATTCCGAATTCCGTCATCGTCAAGGGCCTGCGGGCGGCGTCAGACTTTGACTATGAATTCCAGATGAATCTGATTAACAAGAAGATCAACCCTCAGCTCGAGACCATGTTCCTGACGGCCAGTGAGAAGTATACCTTCCTCTCTTCGTCCGTGGTGCGGGAGATGGCCATGTACGGCGCGGACCTTACGGGTCTCGTTCCCAGCGAGCTGATTGCGGAGATTGAAGAAAAAGCCAAACAATGGAGGAAAAACTGATGGAGCATGGCGATGTCATAGAACTGCTGGACACGCTGTACAGCATGATTTCGGAGGCCTGGGGCGTTCCGCTCGGTAATGACAAGTGCATTATTGAGCGTGAAAAGGCGCTGGACATCATTACCGAGATCAAGGCGACCATGCCTTCCTCCCTTGCGGAAGCCAAGCGTCTGGTCTCCGCCCGGGATGAGTTTATCGGAAATGCCAAGAAGGAAGCCGAGGCCCTCCGCAAGAGCAGTGAGGAAAAAGCCCGCAGCATGCTGGAGGAGCAGGAGATTATCCGTCAGGCCCGGGCCAGAAGCGCGGAGATGATCTCTTCGGCGGAGGCCAAAAGCACGGAGCTCCGCCGGATTGCCGGGGACTATGTGGACGATATCATGCGCCAGGCGGAGGAAAGCCTGCGCAACTGCCTTGAGACGATCCAGTCCGCCCACACCTCCGTGAAGACTGCCAACAGCGGCGGCCGCACGGTGTCCGCCGCGGTTGCGCCCCGTCCTGAGCGGGAGCGCGAGCCGGTAGAGGAGGACTTTGTTACCCTCCAGTGAGCATTGATCCCTCCCGGGGAAGCCTGGATTTCCGCTCCCGGGAGCGCGGGAAAGATCCTTATTCCTGATGAGCCGGTCCGCAGACCGGCGCGGCAGTCTGCCCCTCCTTCGAGGGGGTGCGGAACCTGCTTCGCCGGTCTGCGGACCGGCTTTTTTTGCACAAAATGACGAAAAGAAAATTCGCCTGAAAAAAAGAGAAGAAGCCCTTGATTTTTTCTGGACTGTCCCCTATAATGGTGGAGCAGAGTGGTGCAAAGTGGTGTAAAGTGGTGCAAAGGGGCGACAGTCATGACCGGTGAATATCAGCATGCGTTAGATAATAAGGGGAGAATATTTATTCCCGCCCGGCTTCGGGATGAGCTGGGCCAGGTGCTGTATGTCACGCTGTCCATGGACCGCTGCCTCAGTGTTTACAGTGCGGCAAGCTGGGAGGTGCTGACCGAGAAGGTTAACGCCCTTCCCTATGTCCGTCAGCACAGGATGCGCCCTCTGTTCGCCCATGCGGTCCGCTGTGAACTGGACGCCCAGGGGAGGATTCTCCTTCCCCAGAACCTTCGGGACTGGGCGGGCCTTCGGAAAGACGTGACGGTGGTGGGCTGCAATAACCATGCTGAGCTCTGGGACAGTGAAGCCTGGGCCGGCGTCTTCAGCCTTGAAACCACGCCGGAGAACATTGCCGCCGTCATGGAGGAGCTGGAATTTTGATGACGGAAGTACCTTCTGCCATCCTGACTGACGATTCCGCCGTTCATGTCCCGGTGCTGCTGGAGGAGTGCCTCGAAGGCCTGAACATCCGGCCGGAGGGGATTTATCTGGACGGCACCCTCGGTCTGGGGGGCCATTCCTCCGCCATTGCAGCCCGGCTCACAACGGGGCGGCTCATCGGCCTGGACCGGGATGAGACGGCCATCCGGCGGGCGGGAGAGCGCCTGAAGCCCTTCGGGAGCCGGGTGACTCTGGTTCACGGCCGCTTTTCCGAACTGGACCGGATTCTGGACGAACTGAACATCCCGGCTGTGGACGGGATGCTTTTTGACCTGGGTGTTTCTTCCCCGCAGCTGGATGAAGCAGAGCGGGGCTTTTCATATCGTCTGGACGCGCCCCTGGATATGCGTATGGACCGGAGCCGCGGAATCACAGCCGCGGATATTGTAAACAGTTATGACGAGGATGAGCTAAGCCGCATCCTCTTTACCTACGGCGAGGAGCGCTATGCCCGCCGCATCAGCGCGGCAATTGTGAAGGCAAGGTCTCTCGCCCCCATTGAAACCACCGGGCGTCTGGCGGATGTGATTCGCGGAGCCATGCCGGCGGCCGCCCTGCGGGAAAAGCAGCATCCGGCCAAACGCAGTTTTCAGGCCCTCCGCATCGAGGTCAATGGAGAACTGCGGGAGGTGGAGCGGATGATGCGCGTGGCCCCGGACCGGCTGAATCCCGGCGGGAGGCTTTGCGTCATCTCCTTCCATTCCCTGGAAGACCGGCTGGTCAAGCAGGGGATTGCCGCCCGGGAACACGGCTGCACCTGCCCACGTGAGGCGCCTGTCTGCACCTGCGGCTTTGTGCAGACCCTGCGCAGCGTTACCAGAAAACCGATCCTGCCCGCGCCGGGTGAATGCGCAGTGAACCCCAGAGCCAGAAGCGCACGGCTGCGCGTAGCGGAGAGAGTGTAAGAACATGAAGTTAAAGGAACTGATCGCGGACCTGAGCGTTCTGAAGCAAACGGCTTCCCCCGATACGGAGATCACCGGCATCAGCTATGACTCCCGGAAGACGGAGCCCGGTGATCTGTTTGTCGCCATCCGCGGTTTTGAAACCGACGGGCACCGTTATATTCCAAAGGCCCTTCAGAACGGTGCGGCCGTCATTCTGTGTGAAGAGGTTACGGAAGACCTGCTGCAGCAGGGGGCTCCCTATGTGCAGGTGGCGGACAGCCGCCTCGCCCTGGCTCTTGCGAGCCGGGCGTTTTTCGGCAATCCCGCCGCCGGTATGACCGTAATCGGCATCACCGGCACCAGCGGCAAAACCAGTACCAGTATCCTCCTCAAGCACGTTCTGGAGGAAGCGCGTGGCTGGAAAGTGGGCCTGATCGGAACCCTCGGCATCCAGATCGGCCATGTGGAGCTCCACTCGGAGCATACCACCCCCGAGAGCTATGAGCTGATGAAGCTTTTCCGCCGGATGGCGGATGAAGGCTGCCGGACGGTGGTGATGGAGGTCTCCTCCCATGCCCTGGAGCTCAGGCGCGTTGCGGGCATCCATTACAATACGGCGGTGTACACCAATCTTTCACAGGATCACCTGGACCTGCACGGCAGTATGGAAAACTATGCTGCGGCGAAGCGGAAGCTTTTCTCGGCCTGCGATACCGCCTGTGTCAATCGGGACGACGCCTGGGCGGACTTTATGATTTCGGACCACGCCTGCCCGGTTCTGAGCTATGGAAGCGGGGAGGACGCGGACCTTCGTGCGGAAAACCCGCGGCTCATGCCGGACCGGGTCCTCTTTGACGCGGTCTGTGAGGGCCGGCGGATCCCTGTGGTGCTGCATGTGCCGGGGACCTTTGCCGTCTCAAATGCTCTGGCCGTGATGGCCGCCGCCCTTACGGTGGGCATCTCCCCGGAGGAGAGCGCCGCTGCCCTCGAGGGCGCGCCCGGTGTTCGCGGCCGGCTGGAGGCCCTTCCCACGGATGGAAACTACCACGTCTTTACTGACTACTCTCACAAGCCCGACGCCCTGGAGAAGGTGCTGCGGAGCCTGCGCCCCTCCACTGCGGGGCGGCTCATCTGCATGTTTGGCTGCGGCGGAGACCGGGACCGGCTGAAGCGCCCCATTATGGCCCGGATTGCCGCGGAAATTGCGGACTTTGTTATTTTGACCAGTGACAACCCGCGGACGGAAGACCCGGAGGCCATTCTCGATGAGATCGAGACCGGCATCGCCGGCAGCGCCACGCCCTACGTCCGGATCTGCGACCGGGTTGAGGCCATTCACCGCGCCATCGACATGGCGGCGGATGGCGACGTTATTCTCCTCGCCGGCAAGGGCCACGAGGATTACCAGATTATCGGCCACGAGAAGCACCACATGGATGAGCGCGAGATTGTTGCCGACTGGATGGAACACAGAAAGGCAGGGAAGAGACCATGAGCATACAGCTGTTCTGCGCCTTTATGCTGGCGTTTCTCTTTGTGACGGCTTTTGGCAAGGTTTACATTCCCTGGCTGCGGAAAGTAAAGGCGGGGCAGGAGATCAAGACCCAGGTCACCTGGCACGAGGGGAAGAGCGGGACCCCCACCATGGGCGGCGTGATGTTCATCCTCGGGGCAATCCTCGTCTGTCTGACTCTGGGCTTCCCCGGAATGCTGCACGGCCACTTTGAACATATTTTCGTGCTGGCCTTCGCCATGGTCTTCGGGGCCATCGGCCTCCTGGACGACTGGAAGAAGATCCGCAACAAAACCAACGGCGGTCTCACCACCAGCCAGAAGTTCCTGCTTCAGCTTGTTGCGGCGCTGGTGTTCCTGCTGCTGATGAAAAGGATGGGCTTTCTGCACACGGCCCTGTATCTCCCGCTTTCCGGCCGGACGGTACAGATGCCGGCCTGGCTGTACTATATTTTCGCCGTCTTTGTGATTGTCGGCACCGTAAACGCCGTGAACATTACCGACGGCGTCGACGGTCTCGCCTCCGGCACTTCAATTCCCGTATTCCTGTTTTTCGTGCTGATTACCTTTGCCTGGGGCCGGGATTATCTGCAGCTGGGCCTCTTCGCCTCCTCCATGATCGGCGGCCTGATGGGTTTCCTGACCTTTAACTTTAACCCCGCCAAGGTCTTTATGGGGGACACCGGGAGTCTCTTCCTGGGCGGCGCCATTGCAGGGCTGGCCTTTGCCTATGACATGCCGCTGATTCTGATTTTCCTGTGTGTGATGTTCATTCTGGAAACCCTTTCCGATATTATTCAGGTGGGTTACTACAAGCTGAGCCACGGCAAGCGCGTCTTCAAGATGGCGCCTTTCCACCATCACCTGGAGATGGGCGGCTGGACCGGAAGAAAATGGAAGGAAAAGGAGCTGTTTGTGCTGTACACGGGGGTTTCCCTCCTGTGCATGGTGCTCTCCTTCCTGATGGTGTATGAGCGATTCTAAGATGAAGTTTATTCTTACCTGCGGCGGAACCGCGGGCCACATCAACCCGGCGGTGGCCGTGGCGCAGCGCCTGCAGCAGCTGGTCCCGGACTGCGAGATTCTGTTTCTCGGCGCCGAGGGGAAAATGGAGATGGACCTGGTACCCCGGGAGGGCTACCGCATTCTCCCGCTGAAGGTGACAAACCTCAGCCGCGGCCGCCATACTGAGGACCTGATCCACAACCTGAAGTCCGTGAAAAACGTTCTGGACGCCGGCCGTGAGGCCAGGCAGATTCTGAAAAGCTTCGGGCCGGACGCGGTCCTGGGCACCGGAGGCTATGTCTGCTACCCGGTGCTCCACGAGGCGGCGAAGCTCGGAATCCCGACGCTGATTCATGAGAGCAATGCCGTCCCCGGCCTTACCACCCGGATGCTGGCCGGGCAGGTCAGCTGCGTGCTGCTGGGATATGAGGAAAGCGCGGAGCACTACGCCTCCGCCAGGGACCTGCGTGTGACCGGGACCCCTGTGAGGGAGCCCTTCACCGCCTGCACCAGGGAGTCGGCCCGGTGGGAGCTGGGCATTCCGGAGGATCTGCCGCTGGTGGTTTCCATGTGGGGTTCTCTGGGCTCCGGCCATATGAACGATACCTTTGTGCGCATGCTCCCGCTGATGCGGGGACAGCGCGATTTCCGCATGATTCACGCCACCGGCAGGGCCTATTATGAAAGCGTCTGCAGCAGACTCGCGGAGGCGGGGGCTGACCCGGCGGACTGCAATGTGGACCTGCGGGAATACATCTTTGAATCAGCCCTGGTTCTGAATGCCGCGGACCTGGTGCTGTGCCGGGCGGGGGCCTCAACGCTCTCAGAGCTGGGCAGCATCGGCAAGCCCGCCCTGATCGTTCCCTCTCCCAATGTGACCAATCACCACCAGGAGAAGAACGCACGCCTGGTAGAACAGGCCGGCGGCGCGAAGGTGCTGCTGGAGGGTGAGTTTGACGAGCAGAGCTTCCTGCAGGAGATCCGGAACCTCCTCTCGGACAGGGAGTCCCTCTCCGCCATGAGCGCCGCCATGAGGGCGCTTTCGGTGCCGGACGCCCTGGACCGGATTGTTGATGCGGTGCTGGAGTATGCCCGGAAGGGAAAATAAAAACAGGCTTTTCCTCGCCTGCAACCTGTGATATAATACATGGGCCGTCCCGGACGGCCCATTTCTGTTATTGCTGCCAGGCCTTTCCGCCGCGGCGGCAATCCGCAACCGGAGGAACCCATGGCAAAAACCTGGAGAGAACGCCTGAGCCTTTCGGCCTTTGCCGATGAGCAGCAGGAGGAATATCTGCGCGCCAGACGGCGTCGGGGCTTCAGCAGGCCCCTGATCTTCGTCGTGGTGGTTGTGGCGTCCATTTTCCTGCTGAGTCTTTTCTTCCGTGTGGAGGAGATTCGTGTCCAGGGGAATACCCACTATACCGATGAGGAGATTATCCGCGCCATTGACATTGAAGAGGGCGACAACCTCTTCTTCTTTGACCGTTTCGCGGCCATCAGCCGGGTCTTTTCCAAGCTCCCGTATATTGAGGAGGTCACCCTGAAGCGTGCCCTGCCGAACCGCATCACCATCACCGTGCGGGAGAGCACCGCCCTGGCCTATCTGATTCTGGGTGACGAGGAGTGGACCATGGACCACCACTGCAAGATTCTCGGCAAGGCGGCGGAGGGTGAAACGGACCTTCTGGTTCCCATCGTGAACTTTGACCCCGGCACGCTGTTTATCGGCGAGCGCCTGACCGCTGCCAGCGGCGAGGCGGCCCCGGTGGATTACCTGGAGGAGATCCTGGTCCAGCTGGAGGGGCGCGGACTTACCCAGAATATCGACCGCATCAACTTTGAGAACCCCACCAGCCCCGAAATTGTCTACAATGGGCGCTTCACCTTCGTCATGGGCGGTTATGCCCAGGTGGATCATAAATTCGCCATGCTTTCCGGCGTTCTGGAAACGCTGAAGGAAGGGGATATGGGTGTGGTGAATCTCTCGGACGGGCGAACGGCCCGCTTCAGTCCCAACTGAGTCTCTGCCCGGGTCCCCGGACCCGAATCTTTAACCGGCCTGCAGGCCAATGGGGGTAAACCCGGCCGCTCCGGAACCCTTCGGAGGGCTGAAACTTCGCCTGCGGGCCCTCTCTTCTCCTAAAAAATTACAAAGTGTTTACAAAAAAGTTGCCTTGAAATGAAAAAAACTATTGACCTGAGACGAAAAATGTAATATTATAGGGTCCACAAAGACAAATAATTACACGCTGTTTGCGTTGTTGAGTCAGACAGGAGGCACAGGTTATGGATTTTAAAGCCGAAACTGGTCCCGAAAACGTTGTTACCATTAAGGTCGTCGGTGTCGGCGGCGCGGGCAATAACGTTGTAAACCGTATGGTGAAGGACGGCACTCAGGGTGTGGAGTTCATTGCGGTCAACACTGACAAGCAGGCCCTCGCCGTCTCCAGTGCGGATCAGAAGATCCAGATCGGTGAGAAGATTACGCGGGGGCAGGGCGCCGGTTCCGATCCTGAAATCGGCAGACGCGCTGCGGAAGAGAGCAGGAATGCCATCACCGCCGCGCTGGAAGGGACCGATATGGTCTTCATTACCGCCGGTATGGGCGGCGGCACCGGCACGGGCGCGGCCCCGACGGTGGCGGATATCGCCCATGAAAACGGAACCCTGACGGTCGGCGTAGTGACAAAGCCCTTCAAGTTCGAGGGCAAGCGCAGGATGGATCAGGCGAATGCCGGGATTAAGGAACTGCTGGGCAAGGTTGACTCCCTGCTGATCATCCCCAACGACCGGCTGAAGTATGCCACGGACCAGAAGGTCACCCTGGCCAACGCCTTTGAGATTGCGGACGATGTTCTCCGCCAGGCTGTCACCAGCATTTCAGACCTCATTAAGAATACCGGCTTTATCAATCTCGACTTTGCCGATGTCACCTGCATCATGAAGGATGCCGGCTTTGCCCACATGGGCGTCGGCCGTGCCGCCGGCAAGGGCCGTGCCGAAGAGGCCGCCCGTCTCGCGGTTGCAAGTCCTCTGATGGAGACCTCCATCGACGGCGCCCGCGGCGTTCTGATCAACATTACGGGATCTTCGGACATGGGTCTGGAGGATGTGGAGGCCGCTGCGGATCTCGTTCAGGAGGCCGCGCATCCCGATGCCAACATCATCTTCGGTGCCAGCTTTGACGAGAGCATGCAGGATGAAATCCGCGTGACCGTCATTGCCACCGGTTTTGAGCAGGGCGCTGCCAAAAAGAAGCTGGAGGCGACGGACGCTGCGGCACCGGCCGCGGAAGTACCTGCTGCAGCTCCGGCAGCTCCGGCTGCCCAGGCGGCTCCCTCGGTCCCGCCCGTGTTCCAGGCGGCCACCGGGATGAAGCCGGTGGTACCCGGTGAAGTGGCCCCGGCCCCGGCGGCTGCGGCCCCGGCGAAGACGGACGCTGCCGAGGCGGAAGACCCCTTTGAGAACATCTTCAAGATTTTCAACACCAAGTAAGGTCTCCCCTGCGGGAGAACCCCGGTGAAAGACTGAGCTTGCATTGAACGAACGCCCCTCCCCGCGGAGGGGCGTTTGCACTTAAGACGGTGTATGATGGGAAAACGAATTCTGATTCTGCTGAAGAGAATCGTTTATTATTATAATTACAAGCAGATCCCCCTGGCTGCGGCGGCGCTGTGCTATTATTTGATCATGACCTTTTTCCCGATGATCATCTGCCTCTACACGCTGCTGGGAAACAACTACGGGCGGGCCCGCACCATCCTGACCTTTGCGGAGAATATGCTGAGCGAAGATACGGTGCGCGCGCTTCGGACCTTCCTGAATTACGTGGCGGCCAACCACAGCCAGGCCATGTTTTTTGCCGGCATTGTGGTGCTGCTGTTCTCGGCTTCGGCGGGGGTGCGCAGCATTATGGCGACCCTGGGCCGGATGCAGGGCGTGCCCCGCTTTTCGCCGGTGAAGGGCCTGTTTTTCAGCATCATGTATGCGGTGGCCTTCCTGATCACGGTCTGGTTCGGGATTCTGGTGATGTTCACAAGCCGGGATCTTCTGAGAAGGCTGAATCAGGCAACCCCCTTTATCGACATCAGCGGCAGCTGGCTCTGGATGAAGTACCTGCTGCTGGGCGGAATGCTGTTTCTGGTGCTCTGGCGGATTTTCCGGTCCTCCCGGGCCAGGGGACTGAACTTCCCCTGCTGGCCGGGGGCCCTGGTGGGGATGCTGACAATGCTGGGCGTGAGCTTCCTGTTTTCATTTTTCATTGCGGCGTCCACCCGGTACTCTCTGGTCTACGGTTCGCTGACATCCGTCATTCTGCTGATGCTCTGGATGTTCTTCAGCGGCCAGGCCATGTACGTGGGGGCGGCCTTTAACTTCGCCCTGCGGGATCTGCGGGCCATGGAGGAGCTGAAGCGCCCGGTACCGGACGCCCCCGCCGCACCGGGAGGGGAGAATACCGGGAAAGAAGAGACTATTGAACCGGCTTCAAAACCGGGGAGGGAAACATGAACACGGAAACCATGTGGATTGCGGATCAATGGCAGGATTATGAGCTGCTGGACTGCTCCAACGGGGAAAAGCTGGAGCGCTGGGGCGAGGTCTATCTGGTGCGTCCCGACCCCCAGGCAATCTGGGATACGCCCCGGAAAAACGAGCACTGGTATACCCATAACGGCCGCTACATCCGCTCAGATAAGGGCGGCGGCAGCTGGGAGAAGGGGCAGGTTCCCGAGAGCTGGACCATGCGTTACGGCGAGCTCACCTTCCGGGTGCGGCCCATGAACTTCAAGCATACCGGCCTCTTCCCGGAGCAGGCCGCCAACTGGGACTGGGCCATGCAGCGCATCCGCGCGGCCGGGCGCCCGGTCCGGGTGCTGAATCTCTTTGCCTACACCGGTGCCGCGACGGTGGCCTGCCTGAAGGCGGGGGCCGAAGTCTGCCATGTGGATGCGGCGAAGGGTATGGTGGCCTGGGCCAAGGAGAACGCCGAGGCCAGCGGCGTCCGGGAGGCGCCGGTGCGCTGGATCATCGACGACTGCCAGAAGTTTGTGGAGCGGGAAATCCGCCGGGGGAAGAGATACGACGCCCTGATTATGGATCCGCCCTCCTACGGTCGGGGCCCGGGGGGCGAGGTCTGGAAGCTGGAGCAGAACCTCTGGCCCTTTGTGTCGCTGTGTGCGGATGTGCTTTCAGACGATCCTCTTTTCGTTCTCATCAACTCCTACACCACGGGGCTCTCACCCTCGGTGCTCAGCTATGTTGGGGAGAGCGTCTTCTCCCGCCGCTTCGGCGGCCGGGCCGAGAGCCGCGAGCTGGGGCTCCCGGTAACGGACAGCGGTCTGGTGCTGCCCTGCGGCGCCAGCTGCCGCTACAGCTTCTGCTGAGCCTGAAAACAATAAAACCCGGCGGGAAGCGGGCAGACGATCAATCGTCGCCATGCCGTTTCCCGCCGGGTATTGTATTATAATCACGGATTCTGTTCCCGCCTCGCCCGGATATGGAGCCGCTGGGTGTCCTCCTCCATCTGGAAGTCCGAAAACCCGCTTTCCTTCAGCAGCTTCTGCAGAAATTCCGGGGAATGGGCGTACTCCACGTGCTCCTCCCGGCTCCGCCGCCAGAGCCCGTTCTTCTCCCGGGAAAAGAGGTCCATCCCGTAAACCAGCGCCTCCAGGTCGGCGTCGTAGTCCGCCCGCCAGAGGCAGAAGACCCGGTCGTCCTCATCCACCGAGGTGCTGCCGTCCATCTGCCGGAGAAACTCCGGACTCCGGATATCGAACAGGAACAGCCCGCCCGGCCGGATGAAGAGGTACAGCCGGGCGCACAGCCGCTGAAGCTGTTCCGGGCTCAGATAGTTGATGCCCTCCAGAGAACAGACGCAGGCGTCCACCGTTCCGTACAGGTCCAGTTCCGCGGCGTCCTGCAGCAGGAAGAGGGGCGGAAGCTCGAGGCCGGAGCACTTCTCTCTGGCCTCCATCAGCATGTCGGCGGAAGCGTCCACCGCAATCATTTCGTACCCCCGCCTGGAGAGCTCCAGGCTCATACTGCCGGTACCGCAGCATAGGTCCAGCAGCAGCCGGAACTCCCCGCCATCCTCCCGGAAGGCGTTTTCATACCGGTCGGCAAAGGCCGGATAATCCACGTCGTCGGTCAGCCGGTCATAGAAGCCGGCCAGCGGTCCGTAGCAGTTCATTTTCCGGCAGCGGGTCCGTCGGCATCGGGGGAGACTGTGCCGCCTTCGGCATCGGGCGTCTCACGCCGGGAGAAAACCAGATCATACCCTCCGGTACCGTACTGCAGCGTGCGGTTCACGCGGCTGATGGTGGCGCTGGAGGCCCCGGTTTCGGCGAGAATTTCATTATAAATCTTGCCCTGATGCAGATCGAGGGCCACTTGAAAGCGCTGCTCCATGGCGCTTAGCTCTCCGACTGTGCAGAGATCTTCAAAAAAATCCACGCATTCCGACGGCGTTTTCAGGGTGAGAATCGCCTCATACAGGGCGGGATTGTGCTGACGTTTTGCCTTCATTCAGGATATCCTCCGACAAGCGTGCTCTCAGGTTATCATTCTTTTACATATTAACGCTTTCCAGTGAAAAAGTAAAGAACGGAACAGGAAATTCAGAATTTTTTCATTGCATTCCGCAGGCGCAGGTACTATGATAGCAAAGGCTGCTGAGCCGGATGAAAGAGAGACGGAGGGAGACGGGACAGGACCATGAAGAACAGAATTGCGAAGGCTTTTGCGGTGACCATTCTGGTGCTCGCAGGGCTGCTCCTCACGGCCTGCGGCTCGGGCGCGGTGCGGCAGCCTGCCCCGGCGGCAGAGACGCCTCAGCCTGTGACAACCGAAAAGCCCGCTCCTACGGCGACGCCTGCTCCCGTTCCGTCGGCAACGCCGGAGCCCGAGACCGCCCCGGCGGAAGATGCGGAGCCCGAGACGGCCCCGCCGGAGGAACCCGGGACGGAACCCGGAGCGGAGCTCACCGGGCCTGCGGACAAACCGTCTCCGCCGGAGGACCAAGCCGATCCGGAAGCGGACCCGGAAGCGAGCCCTTCTCCCACACCGACGCTGCCGCGGGTGACCAAGAGCCCCACGGACGAGACCGTGGATGAGGGCGGGTCCTGCCTGTTCCTTGCCGGGTATGAAAACGCGGAGATCGCGGTCTGGCACTTTGTCAGTCCCGACGGACAGACGGATATGACCTATGAGGCGGCCCAGACGGCGTTCCCCACCATGGAAATCCGCAACGGCATGTACTCCAACCTCCAGCTGAGGAATATTCCCTATGCGGCCAACGGCTGGAAGGTCTACTGCCGGTACTCCAATACGGACGCCGGCTATGTGGACACGGCCATGGCTCGCCTTACGGTGATCCCGGTCCTCGCCCGGCAGACTCCCCAGCCGGGGAATGAGCTGCCTGCCGCCCGGCGGTCGGACTTCGAAGGGTCCTGGGCGGACACGACAGACGGGCGCTGCCAGATTCTCTTCACCTACCGCGATGAGACCAGTCTGAATGTCGGCATTCTCTGGCGGGACCTGTCGGGACGGCGGGACTGCTGGAACATGACAGCCACGGTCTACAGCGAGGGCGTGCTGGTCTACAGTGACGGGCACTACTGGGCGGAGGTGTACTCCAACGACAATTCCTACACGGTTTCCGCCGAAAGCTGGAACGGAACCGGCAGCTTTTATTTTGAAAACGGCCGGCTTCACTGGTATAACGGCCAGACCGGGGAGGAAGTGGTCCTGAAACCGGCCTGAATTCGCCTGTAATGTTAGGACTTCTTAAGTTGTAAAATCGGGAGAACTGATGTATGATATCCCCGCAAGCGAAATATTAATAAATCATTGGATGAGGATTTTTGAAATGAAGAAGAAACTGATTCTGCTCTTTACCCTGGCCCTGTGCCTGCTGTGCCTGTGCGCCTGCAGCCTGAGGCAGTCCCACAGCGTGACAGTGCCTGCCCCGGAGACGGTGACGCCGACTCCCGCGCCGGTTGCCACACCCGCGCCCACCCCGGTGCCCACCATGAATATTGTCACCCCGACGCCGGAGGCGACCCCGGCCCCGACCCCCACGCCGACTCCGACTCCGACGCCCACCCCGACACCGACTCCTGCGCCTACCCCGACCCCGACTCCGACGCCTGCGCCGGTTCAGTCCAACCTGCCCAGGGTGACCAAGAGCCCCACCGGGGAAACCGTTGCGGTGAACGGCAGCGCCCAGTTTATTGCAAAATATGAAAACGCCACCCTCGCCGAATGGCACTTCGTCAGCCCGGACGGTTCCCGGGACCTGGACTACAAGCAGGCAGGGACAGAGTTCCCGACGCTGAAGATCGTGAACGGCTTTACCAAGGACCTGACCCTGCAGAGCATTCCGGAAGCCCTCAACGGCTGGAAGGTGTACTGCCGCTTCAGCAATAACAACGGTTCCGTCAACACCGAGCGTGCCACCATTACCGTGACAAGCGATGTGGCGGCGGCCTCTCCCAAAGTGACAAAGAGCCCCACCGGCGAGACGGTCAATGCCGGCGGTTCCGCCATTTTTGTGGCCAGGCATGAAGGTGCCATCTGGGCCGTCTGGCATTTTGTGAGTCCCGACGGAACCCGGGACCTGCCCTATAACGAGATTAACACCGTCTTCCCCAACCTCCGTATGGTCGGCGGTGACCAGGGAAAACTGACGTTGAGCAACATTCCCGCCGAGATGAACGGCTGGAAGGTCTACTGCGCCTACCGGAACAATGTCGGCACCACCAATACCGGCTCCGCCGCAATTACGGTCAACGGCGCTCAGGGCGGAACCGTTACCCCGGCCGGCGGCACCGTTACCCCGGCGCTTGAACCGGGCTTCGAGGGCACTTGGGCCGAAGAAGGGGCCGGCAAATGCCAGCTCACATTTACAACGATAGGCGAAGGACGCTGTCGTGTGGATATAATCTGGTCCGTCAGTAGTGGGGAACGTTCCGTCTGGACCATGACGGCGGATGTTGTGAGACGGGACACCATGGAGTACCACGACGGCCAGTACTGGGTCGAGCAGTATGAGACCGACGGTTCCTACACCGTTTCCAACAAGCGGACAGGGGACAGCGGCAGCTTCTACTTCAACGAGCAGAACAAGCTGGTCTGGCATGACAATTATACCGGTGATGACACCATCCTGGTCCGCGTCCGCTGAAAAAACACAGTAACCCACTGCCTCCGCCGGTCACGGCGGGGGCAGAATTCTTAAAAAAAGAGAATAAAACAGTTGACAAATGAGAATTTGTCTGTTATATTGTCAGAGCTGTGGCCGAGTGGTTCAGCTGGTTAGAACGCCGGCCTGTCACGCCGGAGGT